>NZ_JBQCWN010000003.1:0-188098 GCF_051957355.1 Neisseria sp. P0018.S001
TGCTGGAAGGTATTGCCGAAGGTACGACCGTCTATGCCGACAAAGGCTATGACAGTAAGGAAAACCGGCAACATCTGGAAGGGCATCAGTTGCTGGACGGCATTATGCGCAAAGCCCACCGCAACCGCCCGCTGACGGAAGCACAAACCAAACGCAACCGATATTTGTCGAAGACCCGTTATGTAGTCGAACAAAGCTTCGGTACGCTGCACCGTAAATTCCGCTATGCCCGGGCAGCCTATTTCGGGCTGATTAAAGTGAGTGCAAAAAGCCATCTGAAGGCGATGTGTTTGAACCTTTTGAAAGCCGCCAACAGGCTAAGTGTGCCTGTTGCCGCCTAAAAGGCGGCCCGGATGCCTGATTATCAGGTATCCAAGGGGGATTAAGGGGGTATTTGGGTAAAATCAGGAGTAATTAGGAGCGGAAATAGACGAAAACCTATGTTTGGATTTCGGCTGTCGGGGGAAAAGGAATTTTGCAAAGGTCTCAGGCCGTCTGAAACTTTCAGACGGCCTTTTCTTTCCTCTAGCAAAAATAGTATAAAATCTCCTTATCGTTCAAATCATAAACCCAAAACACCATGGTCAACAAACTCACTCCCCCTCCCAGTCTGCCCGATCCGCAAGACCTCCGCGCCGTTATCGCCTACAACATGCGCCTCTACCGCGTCAATCACGGCTGGTCGCAAGAAGAACTCGCACGCCAATGCGGACTCGACCGCACCTACGTCTCCGCCGTCGAGCGCAAACGCTGGAACATCGCCCTTTCCAACATCGAAAAAATCGCATCCGCACTCAAAATCGCCCCTTACAAACTTCTCCTTCCGCCGCAAGAAATGCTCCGCCAAATGACCGAGCCTGCCGACACCCAAGCCTAATTCAAAACCAGATACCATCATGACCGCCGCCCAACAAGCCATCCAAACCTACCGGCAGCAAAAAGCCGCAGCAGAAACTGCCTACCGCCAAAACAACCGCCCTACCGTTTACTTCCGCGACCATATCACCGCTGCCGAAACCCTGCTGCAAACCCTCTGGCAAATCCACTTTCCCGACAGCGACGACATCAGTCTCATTGCCATCGGCGGCTTCGGGCGTTGCGAACTCTATCCCCATTCCGACTGGGACTTAGCAATTATTTCCTCGGCCCCATTTTCAGACGGCCTGCAACAACAAACCGCCCAATTTATCCAAACCCTTTGGGACGCACGCCTCAATCCCGCCATCAAAAGCGGCAGCATAGAAGAAATCCTCCAAAGCACCCAAAACGACATTACCGGCGAAACTGCCTTTCTTGAAGCACGCCATCTCCAAGGCAATGCTAACCTTACCGCCCAACTTCTAAACAAACTCAATACACGCCGCGACACAGCCGCCTTTATCGAAGCCAAACTCCTCGAAATGGAGCAACGCCATACCAAATCCCAAGGCACAGGCGCACAACTCGAACCCAACATCAAAACCTGCCCCGGCGGCCTGCGCGACATCCACACCCTTATCTGGACAGCCAAAGCACAAGGCATAGACAGCAACCCCACCGCCCTCGTTACCGCCGGCGTCCTCACACGCACCGAAGCCGGCATGCTGGCTCATGGCTACCGCCGTCTCGCCAATATCCGCATTCATCTCCACCTTACCGCCGGCCGCCCCGAAGACAGGCTGCTTTTCGACTACCAGTCCCAAGTTGCCGAAAGCTTAGGCTATACCCAACCCGACATCCGCGGCAGAAGCGAAGCCCTGATGCACACCTTCTACCGCGCCACCAAAGCCATCAAACAACTCAACGGCATCCTCATTCCGGTTCTCAAAAACCATCAAACCTCCAGCCGTCCCCAACATATCCACCCTATCGACAGCCGCTACAAACGCATCGGCCACCAAATCGCCGCCAGCGACCTTGCCCTGTTCGAACAAAATCCCGAACACATCTTCACCATCATCCAAACCATGCAGGAGCAAAACATTACTACCATCGAGCCGCAAACCCTGCGCGCATGGTGGGCGGCCACACGAAAAATCAATACCCGTTTCACCCAAAATCCAGAAAACCGCCGCCGCTTTATCCAATTCTTCAAACACGGTACCGGCCTTACCCAAACCCTCCGTTTTCTCAACCTCTACGGCGTACTTGGCCGCTATCTCCCCGCATGGGAGAAAATCACCGGCCTGCTCCAACACGACCTCTTCCATATTTACCCCGTAGACGACCACATCCTGACCGTCGTCCGCAATATGCGCCGTCTCGCCATCGAAACCCATAGCCACGAAATGCCCGAGGCCAGCGCCATCATGCAGGCCTACCCACGACCACATGTCCTCTACACCGCCGCCCTGCTGCACGACATCGCCAAAGGCCGTGGCGGCGATCACGCCAAAGAAGGCATCAAAGACGCACAACAATTCGCCGCCAACCACTACTACACCGAAGAAGAAAGCTACCTCCTCGCATGGCTGGTTGAAAACCACCTGCTCATGTCCACTGTTGCCCAAAAAGAAGACATCCAAGATCCCCATGTCCTCCAAGCCTTCTGCCGCCGTATTCCCACACGCGAATACCTCGACGCACTCTACCTGCTTACTATTGCCGACATCCGCGGTACCAACCCCAAACTTTGGAACACATGGCGCGCCAGCCTGCTCCAAACCCTCTACCACAGCACCGCCGCCGTTTTACACAGCAAACACCACGATCCCGAACGCCTCCCCAACCGACGCGAACAAGCCTCGACCGATCAGCTCACACGCGCGGCCGTTCCACTCAAAAACCAACAAAAACTCCGCCGCATCCTCGGCAGCGCATACTACGTCCGCCATCAAACGCGGGAAATCCTCTGGCACACCGCAAACCTCGCCTACGACACCCAAAGTCCGGCCGTCCGCAGCCGCATCCTTCCCCAAAGCAACAGCCTTCAAGTCATGGTATTCATGCCCAATGGCGACCGCCTCTTCGCACGCCTCTGCCGCATCTTCAGCAGCCACCGCTTCGACATCCAAGCCGCCCGCGCCTTCATCACCGAGCACGACTACATCCTAGACACCTTTATCCTCCAACTTCCCGACAATCTCCCACCCGAAGAATATCCCGACCGCCAAAGCGCACTCGAAGCCGAACTCAACAGCTTCATCCACGGCAATACCACCGTCCAAAAACAAAGCGGCCGCCCGCACATCAGCCGCCGCATCCGCCACATCCCCATTCCGCCTACCGTAATCATCACCCCCGAAGAAGATTATCCCGGCTGGCATACCATAGACATCACCGCCGTCAACCGCCCCCATCTCCTCGCCGACATCGCCGAGACCTTCTTCGCACACAACATCAGCCTGCGCTACGCCAAAATCACCACCTTGGATCAGCGCATTGAGGACAGCTTCATCACCTACAGCCCATCCCTGCAAGACCCGCAAACCCAAAACACCCTAAAACAGGCATTGATCGAAGTCTTGACCCCATAAAGGCCGTCTGAACATCTTAAAAACATAGGGTGAGCATTTTTTGCTCACCCTAATCACACCCAAAAATATAAACATCCTGAATATACTCTTTTAAAACACTCAAGAAATCCAAAACTTTAAAATTCAAAACAGACCATTGCTCTGACATAAAACTACATTCTAAAATCATAACCCAAATGAATATAATTCTAATAACAAATTTTCATTCACCTATTATACCAAACCCTCGTTAAAAATCCTTCCTTCCAAATCTTTTCCTCATCCATATTCAAACAAAATACGTATACAAAATAAAACCCATAAAAAACAAAAAAATAAAATCACAAAATATTAAACCTACCGATTAATCCATAAAGATACTGCCTATCTAAATCAATTAATATATTATTGAATAAGCTTAATTTCTAACAAAAAACGTCACACATCCAAACTTGCCTCCTTTCCCTGTCACAAAAAACACAAAACTGACAAAAAACGTCAACCACCCAAATTCCCTAAAATCCTGAAACTTTCAAACAAAACCTCATAAAACTTAAAAATTAAAAAATAAACCAAATAAAAACAATGAATAAAAAATAAAAAATAAAATTTTTAATCAATTTTGCGAACTTGGCACACAGACTGCTTGTAACAACACATCCGATAAGGCCCAAGCCTCAAAGCAGCAAGCCCGACGGAAGCTGTATATTCCTTCTTACTTATGGTTTACTCATAATACATAGTGCCAAGCACATTACGGACTTTTTACTTAAACACAATTATTCACACTTTCAAACTGGAGTTTTAAACAATGAAAGCAATCCAAAAAGGTTTTACCCTGATCGAATTGATGATCGTCATCGCCATCTTGGGCATCTTGGCCGTAATCGCTCTGCCTGCATACCAAGACTACACCATCCGCGCCAAAGTATCTGAAGGCTTGAGCTTAGCCGAGCCTGCAAAATTGGCTGTAGCAGAAACTGCTTCTGCTTTGGGTGGCCTGAAAGCAATTACTGCCACCAATACTGGTTACACTTTCCCACAAAAAGGTACTAGCTATGTTAAGAGCATTGCTATTACACCAGGCTCTGGCATAATCACAGTTACTACTCAAAATACAGGTGCGACTAAACAGCCTGTACTGACTCTGACTCCTGCTCAAGCAAACTCTGAGTCTCCAATTACTTGGACATGTAAATTTAAAGACAGCGAAGCTAAACACGTTCCTGCTAACTGCCGCTAATATTGGTATTGCAGCCTGAATAAAAGCAAATCCCATAACGCGGTTATGGGATTTGCTTTATAAAAATAAAAAACTTAAAAACGATACGCTCAAATGAATACCCCATTTCAAGCCCAAAAAGGTTTTACCCTGATTGAGCTGATGATAGTTATCGCCATCCTCGGTATTCTGGTTGTTGTCGCCATACCCACTTATCAAAACTATACCGGTAGGGCGCAAGCCTCCGAAGCACTATACCTTGCCGATGACCTGAAAACCGAAATCAGTATCGCTTCTGCAGTAAATAACCGCCTGCCAAATGCAGAGGATGTCAGCAAACAAGGCACAATCGGTGTTACCGCTCAACGCATCGGCGGCACATACATCCAAAACGGTGGTGTAACGGTAGAAGCAGATACAGGCAAAATCAGTATTCCTTTCGATAAAGGGCAAAACAAAGGAAAAGTCCTGACCCTGACCCCTTATCGAAATAATAACGATTCGACTTGGTTGCTCAACTGGCAATGCGGCGGAACGCTGGATCCGATGATGGTTCCCGCCATGTGCCGAGACAACTCACACGGATAAGAACCAAGCATATACCCTAAGAAAAACACAAAAATACATTGCAAAGAAAACACCCAAACAAAGCCAAATACAAACGCGGAAAGCGAACAAACCAAAAGAACAAAACTCTCCAAAACAAGGTCCTTAAGAGCCTGAATGATCACATTACGAAAATAAATGCCGTCTGAAATCATTTTCAGACGGCCTCTTTATATCCAATCCTAATATGACATAAAACTTTGGCTTTGATTAGTTTCAGACGGCCTTCATCTTTTCACAACTACATAAAACAAATTCGCAACACCCCTGATAAGACAATTTGTCGCACATCTGAACTCAATATATAATTTAACCATGCAAGTCTTTATTTTTAAGCATTTTTCATTTTCAAAACATATATTATCGACACTGGGAGAACCATCATGCCTCATCTAAACTTGGATAAAACGGATTTAAAGATTCTGCAGGTTTTGCAGGAAAATGGGCGGTTGAGCAATGTTGAGCTTTCTGAAAAGGTGGCGCTCTCCCCTTCTCCCTGTCTGCGCCGTCTCAAACAGCTTGAAGATGCGGGCATAATTCAAAAATACGCGGCCCAGCTTTCTCCCGTATCTTTGGGCTTGGGCTTGCAGGCTTTTATCCGTGTTTCAATTAGCAAGGCAAAAGATGCACGCGAGGATTTTTCCGAATCTGTCCGCGCTTGGCCTGAAGTATTGAGCTGCTTTGCTTTAACGGGCGAAACCGACTATCTGCTCCATGCCTTTTTTACCGATATGAACGCGTTTTCCCATTTTGTTTTGGACACGCTGCTTTCGCACCACGGCGTGCAAGATGCGCAATCAAGTTTTGTGTTGAAAGAAATTAAAAACACGACCGCTCTGCCTTTGGTTCATTTGGTTCAGGATTAATGATTTGAAACTGATAAAGGCCGTCTGTTGTTCAGACGGCCTTTTAAATTCCAATGGTTTGCTTTCACGTCCATACACTTGTATACTTTTTAAGAATAATTCACATAAGCTTTTACTATGACTGACACCGCCCATCTCGATATCGATACTGTTTCAGAACATACCAAACAATGGCTGGAAAAAGCCGTTATCGGCCTGAATCTTTGCCCGTTTGCCAAAGCGCCGCACGTTAAAAACCTGGTTCGCATCGTTGTCAGCGAAGCCCGTCATTTGGACGGTTTTCTTGAAGATTTGGATCGTGAATTGCAGCTTTTGGGCAATACGCCCGCTTCGGAATTGGAAACCACTTTACTGGTTCATCCGACGCTATTCCCTGATTTTGAAACCTTCAACCAAATGCTGGAAATTGCCGATGATGCCGTTGTAGAAAACGAATTGGAAGGCATTGTCCAAATTGCACCGTTCCATCCCGATTTCCAATTTGAAGGCACTGAAGCCGACAACATCAGCAACTACACCAATCGCTCTCCCTATCCGACCTTACATCTTATTCGTGAAGACAGTATTGCCAAAGCGGCTGAAGCATTTCCCGATGCCTCGGCAATTTTTGACCGTAATATCGCGCTGCTGGAAAAAATGGGGCACGAGGGCTGGGATAAGTTAGATATTCCGCGTTGTCCATTTCCACATCACAAGCTGTCTGAAAACAAATAATTGGTGATGGGAATATGGTTCGCTATTTGTTGATTTTTTGCGGCGCATTGTCGCTCGTCTTGGGCATTATCGGCATTTTCCTGCCATTACTGCCGACTACGCCTTTCATTTTATTGACCGCCGCCTGCTGGGCAAAAGCTTCGCCGCGCTTTCACAATTGGCTCTATCATCACCGCCATTTCGGCCCGATCATACAAAACTGGGAAAATAACGGATCCGTTCCACGCAAGGCAAAGTTTTTCGCTATCGGCATGATGGCCCTTTCTTGCCTGTTTATGTTTTGGCAATTTCCAGAACGCTGGTGGATTGGTGCCGTTTCATCAATCTTCTGTAGCTGCGTGGCAGTGTGGATGTGGTTACGGCCGGAGGCATAAAATAAAACAGGTGGGCATTTTCGCTTACCTGTTTTTTATTTTCACACCCAATTTATCCATTAAAACAATCAGTAAGAACTAAAACACCCTATTTCATCCTCATTTTTCAGACGGCCTCCATTTATTCAATCAAATGTAAATTTTAGCTAAAATTAATTCAAAGTATTTTTTCGATAGCATTATTTCCAAAACTTCAAACTCCTGTTTCAAAACCATTTTTTTACTACCTCCTACTACTTCTATCGCTTTTATTTCTTTATTTGTATCAACATTTCTTTAGATTCCAACACTCTAAACCGTCCCTTAACACTTGCTTTGCGTTATACTTTCCCCTGACACCACCGCGCAGTTCGTCTGGATATTTTCAGACGGCCTGAATATTTCACCGCCGTGCTTTCTCAACGAAGTTTCTAACGGCGCAACAGAATAAAAAGGAAATACTATGCGCTCTCTCTCATTTTTACTGCTTCTTGCCGCCTTTCCTGCTGCGGCATCCGATTTTGACGGCTCATCCGCAAGCCTGCTTTGGGGTCTGCCGTTTGCACTGATTCTCTTGTCCATTGCACTCGGACCTCTGTTTTTCTCCCGTATTTGGCACCATCACTTCGGCAAAATTACAGCGTTTTGGACGCTGCTGTTTTTAACGCCGTTTATCATCACCTTTGGTTTCGGAGCCGGCGTACATACCGTTACCCATGCGTTGGTTGAAGAATATATCCCCTTTATCCTGCTGCTTTTGGCGCTCTATACCATTTCAGGCGGTATTTTTGTCAGCGGCGATTTGCACGGCTCGCCTAAATTGAATACAACCCTGTTGGCAGTCGGCACGGCTTTGTCTTCCATCATGGGGACAACAGGCGCGGCGATGTTGATGATTCGTCCGCTTTTGAAAGCCAACCATAAACGCCACTACCGCGTTCACATCGTGATTTTCTTCATTTTCTTGGTGGCGAATATCGGCGGAGGTCTGACTCCTTTAGGCGATCCTCCGCTGTTCTTAGGATTCCTGAAAGGCGTAGATTTCATGTGGACGGTCAAACACATGCTGCTGCCTGTATTGATTAGTTCTGTGATTTTGCTGGCCGTTTTCTACATCATCGACAGCCGACATTTTCATCGTGAACAACGCGAACACCTTATCCCTGCTTCTACCGAAACCGAAGAGAAAGTCAAAATTTACGGCAAATGGAATTTTCTGTTACTGGCCGGTGTTGTCGGCGCGGTTTTATTGTCCGGCTTGTGGAAACCAAATCATCCGGGCTTTGAAATCTTGGGCAGCCATTATGCCTTGCAAAACCTGATGCGCGATGGCATTTTGCTGGCTTTGACCGCCGTATCTTGGATTATTACGCCCAAACAGGTCCGCGCAGGCAATGAGTTCAACTTCGAGCCGATTGCCGAAGTGGGCAAACTGTTTTTGGGTATTTTCATTACCATTTCGCCTGTTTTGGCGATTTTGAAAGCCGGCGAAACAGGCGCATTGGCTTCCGTTGTTTCTTTGGTTCACGACGCGGCAGGCAATCCGATTAATGTGATGTATTTCTGGATGAGCGGCATTTTGTCGGCATTCTTGGATAACGCGCCGACTTATTTGGTGTTCTTCAATATGGCCGGTGGCGATGCCCAAGCCTTGATGACAGGCCATCTGTTCCATTCGCTGCTGGCAGTATCCATGGGCTCCGTATTTATGGGTGCGCTCACTTATATTGGTAATGCGCCGAACTTCATGGTCAAGGCCATTGCCGAACAACGCGGCGTACCGATGCCTTCCTTCTTCGGCTACATGGCATGGTCGGTGATTGTATTGGTACCGCTGTTTGCCCTGCATACGATGATTTTCTTCGTTTGGCAGCTCTTTTAAACTTAGAGGCCGTCTGAAATTCAGACGGCCTTTTATTTTCAGCTATATCATCAAATATAGCGTTTAAATATCAATCAGTTAAAAATTATTTCCCTTAACACTCGATTACATATTCCTACTTTTCTCCCACTTTTCCCGTAAAAATAAGCGTAAAACTGACATAAAGCAGCCTATACCTGATAAAATCTAAAGCTTTGTTGTTTGCGTTTATTCGTTGTTTTTATAGCAAACCTCTGCTTTTTTCAGACGGCCCATCCGTTGTTTCAACGCATTACATGCCGTCTGAAAAAACAATCCGACATCCGAATCTCAACCCACCAAAAAGTAACGCATCCTTATGATTAAGATAAAAAAAGGCTTAGACCTGCCTATCGCAGGCAGACCGGAGCAAGTCATTTATGACGGCCCGGCCATTACCGAAGTCGCGTTGCTTGGCGAAGAATATGTCGGCATGCGCCCCTCGATGAAAATCAAGGAAGGCGAAGCCGTCAAAAAAGGCCAAGTGCTGTTTGAAGACAAAAAGAATCCGGGCGTAGTATTTACTGCTCCGGCTTCAGGCAAAATCGCCGCGATTCACCGTGGCGAAAAGCGCGTGCTTCAGTCAGTCGTGATTGCCGTTGAAGGCAACGACGAAATCGAGTTCGAACGCTACGCACCTGAAGCGCTGGCAAAATTGAGCAGCGAAGAAGTGCGCCGCAACCTGATCCAGTCCGGTTTGTGGACTGCGCTGCGCACCCGTCCGTTCAGCAAAATCCCTACCGTCGATGCCGAACCGTTCGCCATCTTCGTCAATGCGATGGATACCAATCCGCTGGCTGCCGATCCTACAGTCATCATCAAAGAAGCCGCTGAAGACTTCAAACACGGTCTGTTGGTATTAAGTCGCCTGACCGAACGCAAAATCCATGTGTGTAAAGCAGCAGGCGCAGACGTGCCGTCTGAAAATGCTGCCAACATCGAAACACATGAATTTGGTGGCCCGCATCCTGCCGGTTTGAGTGGCACGCACATTCATTTCATCGAGCCAGTCGGTGCGAACAAAACCGTTTGGACCATCAATTATCAAGATGTAATTGCCATTGGCCGTTTGTTTGCAACAGGCCGTCTGAACACCGAGCGCGTTGTTGCCTTGGGCGGCTCTCAAGTCAACAAACCACGCCTCTTGCGTACCGTTTTGGGTGCGAAAGTATCGCAAATTACTGCGGGCGAATTGGTTGATGCAGACAACCGCGTGATTTCCGGCTCAGTATTGAACGGCGCGATTGCACAAGGCGCGCACGATTACCTCGGCCGCTACCACAATCAGATTTCCGTTATCGAAGAAGGCCGCAGCAAAGAGCTGTTCGGCTGGGTTGCGCCACAACCAGACAAATACTCCATCACGCGCACAACCCTCGGTCATTTCCTGAAAAACAAACTCTTCAAGTTCAACACAGCCGTCAACGGCGGCGACCGCGCCATGGTACCGATCGGCACTTACGAGCGCGTGATGCCCTTGGATATCCTGCCTACCCTGCTCTTGCGCGATTTAATCGTCGGCGATACCGACAGCGCTCAGGCACTGGGTTGCTTGGAATTGGACGAAGAAGACCTCGCTTTGTGCAGCTTCGTCTGCCCGGGCAAATACGAATACGGCCCGCTGTTGCGCAAAGTGCTGGAAACCATTGAGAAGGAAGGCTGATTATGGGCTTGAAACATTTTCTTGAAAAAATCGAACCGCACTTCCTGCCGGGCGGCAAACATGAAAAATGGTATGCCCTCTACGAAGCTGCGGCGACGATTTTCTATACATCCGGCGCGGTAACGCGCAAAGCGGCCCACGTCCGCGATGCGCTCGACTCCAAGCGCATGATGATTTTGGTGTGGCTGGCTTTGTTCCCCGCCATGTTCTTCGGTATGTACAACGTCGGCGCGCAGGCATTCGGTGCGTTAACGCCTGATTTGTTACAACAAAATATCGCCAACGACTGGCATTACGCCCTTGCCAACGCTTTGGGCATCAATATGTCGTCTGAAGCGGGCGTGTTGGGCAAAATGCTGTTCGGCGCGATTTTCTTCCTGCCGATTTACGCGACTGTATTTGTCGTGGGCGGCTTCTGGGAAGTTTTGTTCGCCACTGTGCGCAAACACGAAATCAACGAAGGTTTCTTCGTGACTTCGATTCTGTTTGCTTTGATCGTTCCTCCTACCCTGCCTTTGTGGCAAGCGGCTTTGGGTATTTCTTTCGGCGTTGTGGTTGCGAAAGAAGTATTCGGCGGTACAGGTAAAAACTTCATGAACCCTGCTCTTGCAGGCCGTGCGTTCCTGTTCTTCGCCTACCCTGCCAATATTACCGGCGATACCATTTGGACTGCGGTTGACGGCTATTCCGGTGCCACTGCTTTGGCGCAATGGGCGGCACACGGTGCAGACGGCCTGAAAAATGCCGTTACCAATCAATCCATCACTTGGATGGATGCGTTTATCGGTAACGTACCCGGCTCAATCGGCGAAGTATCCACTTTGGCGCTCTTAATCGGCGGCGCGTTTATCGTGTTTACCCGCATTGCCTCTTGGCGCATTATCGCCGGCGTGATGATCGGTATGATTGCCATGTCTTCTCTGTTTAACTTCATCGGTTCGGACACCAACGCCATGTTCTCCATGCCTTGGTACTGGCACTTGGTGGTCGGCGGCTTCGCCATCGGTATGCTGTTTATGGCGACCGACCCTGTTTCCGCTTCCTTTACCAATGTCGGCAAATGGTGGTACGGCGCGCTTATCGGCGTAATGTGCGTATTGATCCGCGTGGTCAACCCTGCTTACCCCGAAGGCATGATGTTGGCGATTCTGTTTGCCAACCTGTTTGCCCCGATTTTCGACTATTTCGTCGCACAAGCGAACATCAAACGCAGAAAGGCGCGCAGCAATGGCTAAGAAATTCGATAAAGACAGCTTCAGCGGCACGCTGATTGTGGTATTGGTTGTCAGCCTGATTTGTTCCATCATCGTTGCTGGTGCGGTCGTTGGCTTGAAACCAATCCAAGAGAAACAAAAACTCCAAGATAAACAAGGCTATATCTTGAGCGTAGCCGGTTTGATGGATAAAAACACCGACATCAGCAAAACCTTTGCCGAGCGTATCGAGCAACGTGTCGTGGACTTGGCTACCGGCGAATACGTCGCCGATGCGCCTAAAGACTTCAGCGCACGCGTTGCCGGCAAAGACCCTGCCCAAAGTATTCAAATCAAACCTGAAGACGATTTGGCAGGCATCAAAAGCCGCGCCAAATACACTGAGGTTTACTTGGTAAAAGGCGAAGACAGTAAAGTCAGCCAAATCATCCTGCCTATGCACGGTAACGGTTTGTGGTCTGTCATGTACGGTTTTGTCGCCATTCAACCTGACGGCAACACCATCAACGGCATTACCTACTACGACCAAGGTGAAACCCCGGGTTTGGGCGGCGAAATCGGCAACCCTCTGTGGCAACAAAAATTCGTCGGCAAAAAACTGTTTAACGAACAAGGCAAATTTGCCCTGCATGTCGGCAAAGGCGCAAGTTCAGACAAAGAACATGGCGTAGATGCCCTCTCCGGCGCGTCGCTGACGTCTAAAGGTGTACAAGGTTCGTTCGACTACTGGTTCGGCGAAAACGGCTATATCCCCTATCTGAACAAATTGAAATCAGCAGGAGCACAATAATGGCTGACATGAAACGCTTGAAACATTTGATGTTTTCACCCTTTATCGACAACAACCCGATTGCCTTGCAGGTTTTGGGTATTTGTTCGGCTTTGGCGGTTACCACCAAACTTCAGACGGCCATCGTAATGGGTATTTCCGTAGCTTTGGTAACCGGTTTTTCCAGCTTCTTCATCTCGCTGGTACGCAACTACATCCCCAACAGCATCCGTATTATTGTGCAAATGGCGATTGTTGCTTCCTTGGTAACGCTGGTTGACCAACTGCTTCAAGCCTTTGCTTATGAGCTGTCCAAACAGCTGTCTGTATTCGTCGGCCTGATTATTACCAACTGTATCGTGATGGGCCGTGCCGAAGCATTCGCCATGAAAGAGCCACCGCTGGAAAGCTTGGTTGACGGTATCGGCAACGGCGCCGGTTACGGCTTGATGCTGATTATCATCGCAACCATCCGCGAACTGATCGGCTCAGGCAAGCTCTTTGGCTACACCATTTTCCAAACTGTACAAGATGGTGGCTGGTATCAAACCAACGGCTTGTTCCTGCTCGCCCCTAGCGCGTTCTTCATCATCGGCTTCTTGGTATGGGGGCTGCGCACTTGGAAACCTGAACAGGCGGAGAAATAACACATGGAACATTACTTAAGCCTCTTTGTAAAATCCGTCTTTCTGGAAAACATGGCACTTTCCTTCTTCTTGGGGATGTGTACGTTTTTGGCGGTATCTAAGAAAGTATCCACTGCATTCGGTTTGGGCGTGGCTGTAACTTTCGTACTCGGCCTGTCCGTCCCTGCCAACCAACTTGTTTACTCGCTGTTAAAAGACGGCGCGCTGGTTGAAGGCGTGGATCTGACCTTCCTGAAATTCATCACCTTCATCGGCGTGATTGCCGCTTTGGTGCAAATTTTGGAAATGTTCTTGGACAAATTCGTCCCTGCCCTCTACAACGCATTGGGTATCTATCTGCCTCTGATTACCGTAAACTGCGCGATTTTCGGTGCCGTATCGTTTATGGCGCAACGCGAATACAACTTCGGCGAGTCCGTTGTATACGGTTTCGGTGCAGGTCTGGGCTGGCTTTTGGCTATTGTCGCTTTGGCGGGCATTACCGAAAAAATGAAATATTCGGATGTCCCTAAAGGCCTCAAAGGCTTGGGCATTACCTTTATCGCCGCTGGCCTGATGGCAATGGCGTTTATGTCGTTCTCCGGCATCCAGTTATAAGAAAGGAATCGGCATGGAGATTATTTTAGGTATTGTGATGTTTACCCTCATCGTCTTGGTTTTGGCACTGATGATTCTGTTTGCCAAATCCAAGTTGGTGAGCGAAGGCGACATCACCATCAAAGTCAATAACGAAAAAGAGCTGACGATGCCTGCCGGCGGCAAACTGCTGGGTGCGCTTGCCAGCCAAGGCATCTTCGTTCCTTCCGCCTGCGGTGGCGGCGGCTCATGCGGTCAGTGCCGCGTTGTCGTGAAAAGCGGCGGTGGCGACATTCTGCCAACCGAGTTGTCCCACATCAGCAAACGCGAAGCGCGCGAAGGCTGCCGTCTGTCTTGTCAGGTCAACGTTAAAACCGACATGGACATCGAAGTACCAGAAGAAGTATTCGGCGTGAAAAAATGGGAATGTACCGTCATCTCGAATGACAACAAAGCAACGTTCATTAAAGAACTCAAGCTTGCCATTCCAGAAGGCGAAGAAGTTCCTTTCCGCGCCGGCGGCTACATTCAAATTGAAGCCCCTCCTCACACTGTTGCCTATAAAGACTTCGACATTCCTAAGGAATACCACGAAGACTGGGACAAATACAATCTGTGGCAATACGTTTCCAAAGTGGACGAGCCGATTTTGCGTGCCTACTCCATGGCTTCATATCCAGAAGAAAAAGGCATCATCATGCTGAACGTGCGTATCGCCACGCCGCCTCCGCGCGTACCTGATGCGCCTCCGGGACAAATGTCGTCTTACATCTGGTCGCTTAAACCCGGTGATAAAGTAACGATTTCCGGTCCGTTCGGCGAATTCTTCGCCAAAGACACCGATGCCGAAATGGTATTTATCGGCGGTGGTGCGGGTATGGCTCCGATGCGTTCCCACATTTTCGACCAGCTAAAACGTTTGAACTCCAAACGTAAGATTACCTTCTGGTATGGTGCACGTTCTAAACGCGAGATGTTCTATGTCGAAGACTTCGACCAACTCGCAGCAGAATTCCCGAACTTCACATGGCACGTCGCTCTGTCCGACCCATTGCCTGAAGACAACTGGGACGGTTACACAGGCTTCATTCACAACGTGGTTTACGAAAACCACCTGAAAAACCACGAAGCACCGGAAGACTGCGAATTCTACATGTGCGGCCCTCCAATCATGAACCAGTCCGTGATCAAAATGCTCAAAGACTTGGGCGTGGAAGACGAAAACATCCTTTTGGACGATTTCGGCGGCTAACAGACAAAAAGGAAGAAACTTCGGTTTCTTCCTTTTTTATTGGCAGGCCGTCTGAAAACCATACTTTCAGACGGCCTGAACCTTTCTTTTACGATACAATAAAGGCTTCAAAAAATAATCCGCAAATCCCTTATGCCGTTTCTTTCAAATTCATTTTACCGTCCGATAATCGGTTGTACCGTTGCCATCGTTTCCGCACTCACGCTCTCTGCCTGCCAACCTGAAAAACAACAAACCATTACCCTGCAAGGCGAGACCATGGGCACGACCTATACTGTCAAATATCTTTCAGACGGCCAAGACAAACTCCCCTCCCCCGCCGAAATACAAAAACGCATTGATGATGCGCTTAAAGAAGTCAATCGGCAAATGTCTACCTACCAGACCGATTCCGAAATCAGCCAATTCAACCAGCTGCGCACTGTCAATCAGGCCATGCCCATTTCCCAAGACTTTGCCTATGTAACCGGCGAAGCCTTGCGTTTAAACAACCTGACGCACGGCGCACTAGACGTAACCGTCGGCCCCTTGGTCAACCTTTGGGGATTCGGTCCGCAAAAAGAAATCACGCACGAACCGACTGCACAAGAAATCCAACATGCTTCAGAAATGGTCGGTACGGACAAACTCAAACTTTCCCAAGACGGACAGCAGCCTACACTGGCGAAAACCCATCCCGAAGTCTATTTAGACCTATCCTCCATTGCCAAAGGCTTTGGTGTGGATAAAACCGCCGCCGAACTTGAAAAACTCAATATCGGCAATTATTTGGTAGAAATTGGAGGCGAGTTGCATGGTAAAGGCCGCAATGCGCAAGGCAACCCTTGGCGTATCGGCATCGAGCAACCCAATATCGTTCAAGGCGGCGCCACTCAAATCACCATTCCATTGGACAATAAATCACTGGCCACATCCGGCGACTACCGCATTTTCCATGTCGATAAGTCAGGCCGCCGCCTTTCCCATATCATCAACCCTAAAACCAAACAACCCATCAGCCACAACCTTGCTTCCATCAGCGTAGTCGCTGAAAACGCCACACTTGCAGACGGCCTTTCAACCGGCTTATTCGTCCTCGGAGAAACCGAAGCACTTAAACTTGCTGAGCAAGAAAATCTCGCCGTTTTCCTTATCATCCGGACCCCGCAAGGCGGCTACCATACTAAAATGTCCAGCGCATTCAAGAAATTACTAAACTAACCTTCAGGAATACACACATGAAAACCCTCCTCCTTACTTTCGGCATTTTTATCATTGTCATCCTCGGCATGGCAGTCGGCTATATCTTCTCCAAACGCACCATCAAAGGCAGCTGCGGCGGCATTTCCTCTCTCGGTATGAAGAAAATGTGCGATTGCGACACGCCATGCGATACCTTGCAAAAAGAGCTGGATAAAAAACAACATTCCGACAACCAAGGCATCAAAGTCGATCATTAAGTCATTGTTGAATGTTTATTAGTGATTTAAGACTGCTTATCCCCTATCAGGCCGTCTGAAAAATAAAAGAGCGTAATCCCAATGGATACACGCTCTTTGTATTTTGCCTCTTCCAAAGCAATCCAAAAATATCTTGCATACACATTTGAAACAAGCCTCCCAAACCAATCGAGAAAAAAGAAAAAGCTCCTGAAAAACAGGAGCTTTTTCTTGGAAGAAACCGGATTATTTCAATTTAGTTTCTTTGTAAATAACGTGTTTACGGGCTACTGGGTCAAATTTTTTGATTTCCAGTTTGCCAGGCATAGTACGTTTGTTTTTAGTAGTTGTGTAGAAGTGACCAGTACCAGCACTGGACTCCAGTTTGATTTTATCGCGCATTGCAGTAATCCTTAATTAATGGTGTTTAAATTAAGCTTCGCCGCGAGCACGCAAATCAGCCAATACGACATCAATGCCTACTTTATCGATGGTGCGCAATGCAGCGTTAGAAACGCGCAGGCGAACCCAGCGGTTTTCACTTTCTACCCAGAAACGACGTGATTGCAAGTTAGGCAAAAAACGACGTTTGGTTTTGTTGTTGGCGTGTGATACGTTATTGCCAGACATCGGGCGCTTACCGGTCACTTTGCAAACTCGTGCCATGGTTAGTCTCCAAACTTCTAAAATAGTAAAACGCGATTTATACCACGAAATCCGCCTTCAGTTCAAGTCGTTTGCTGAAAAAACGGGATTTGTGGAAATAAATCTTCTCAATATGTTGCATCTGCGAAACGGTATTCCGCAAAGCCTTAACTTTTCAATTATAACGGATTTCTTTAAAAAAATCATCTGTCGTTTGCGTGGTCGGCGAAATAAACAGGCCGTCTGAACATTTCAGACGGCCTGTTTATCATCATGCTTTTTTCTTCAACGCCGCATTCAAAATGCAGCCGAGTATAAAGCAGGCTAAAGAGGGAACAACCCACCCTAAACCGATATTGTAAAACGGCAATGCGCGCTCGATGGCAGCCGCGGTTTCGGCATCAAATCCAAACGCGGCCTTATAGGCATCGAGCAAGCCGACCATAAGGGCCGCCATCATGGTGCAGAAATAGACAATACGGCCGCCGCCAAACAGTTTATCTGTCAAGGCCAACAAAATGATGACGATGGTCAGCGGATACAACAGCATCAACATAGGGATGGAAAACTGCAAAATCGCTGACAGGCCTTTGTTGGCCAACAGGATAGACACCACCGTATTCAGTATCACAAAGATTTTATAAGAAATACCCGGGTAAAGACGGTTGAAATATTCGGCGCATGAAGTAATCAAGCCAACCGCCGTACTCAGACAGGCAAGCAACACCATGACACCAAGCAACACAATACCGGCCGTACCGAAATAGTGCTGTGCGGTTTTAGACAAAACCGACGCGCCGTTTTCCTGCAAGCCGATACCGGCCACGCCTGTCGCACCCATATAGCCGATAAACAGGTAAACCACTGCCAAACAAGAAGCCGCCAACACACCGGAAATCGTCGTGGTCTTCAGCAAATCCGCGCGGTTGTCCACGCCCATGGCGCGAACGGCATCGATGACGATAATGGCAAACACCAGCGAAGCCAGCGCGTCCATGGTGCCGTAGCCTTCCAAAATACCTTTGACCAACGGATGCGCGGCAAAATCGCCTTGTGCAGTCTGTGGCATACCCATCGGGTTAATAGCAGCATAGCCGACCAATATTGCAATTGCCAGCAACAAAACGGGCGTAAGGATTTTACCGATACGGTCAACCAGTTTCCCCGGAGAAATCGACAGCCAATAAGTCATACCGAAAAACACCAGGCTGAATACGGCCAATGCGATGCTTTTCCAAGATTCATCAATGAAAGGAGAGATGGCGGTTTCAAAAGATACCGTTGCCGTACGCGGCATGGCAAACAAGGGGCCGATTGCCAGATAAAGCGCGGCGGCAAAAGTCACGCCGTACCAAGGCGCAACACGGGAAGCCAGCGCTTCCACATCGCGCGAGCCGGAATAGCCGACGGCAATCACGCCCAGCAATGGCAACCCCGCCCCGGTCAGCAGAAAGCCGGACATCGCCGAAAGCCAGTTTTCGCCGGCCTGCTGCCCCAAATAAGCCGGGTAAATTAAGTTACCCGCGCCGAAAAACAGCGCAAACAGCATCAAGCCCACCGCCCATAAAGAGGCCTTGCTGCGACTTGTCGTCGAATTCATCTTAAATTCTCTTTTTCCAAATACCCGTTATCGGTTTCATCAGCTTCAAGGCCGTCTGAAAGCATTTCGGCTTCGTTTGTTTCCAAACCGTCTTTCAGGCTGATTTCGATTTCGCCATAATTTTCAGGCTGTACGATACGCACCAAGCCTTCTTTGGCCAATTCCAGCAATGCAATAAAATTGACCACCACATACGTCGCACCCTGCTCTGGCTTAAACAAATCACTGAACTTGCTGATACCGCTTTCGTTCAAACGGCGCAAAATCGCCGTCATCTGCGCGCGCACTGAAATGGTTTCCCGCACCACTTCATGACTGCGCGTATGCTTGGCACGCGACAAAATACCCAACCAAGCCTGCGTCAAATCGGCAACGTACACTTCCGGCAACTTCGCTTCGACCGCAATTTCCAGCGGCAAATACGCCCAAGCAAAATCACGTCCGGCCCGCGGCAACGCGTCCAAGCCTTGAGCCGCCAGTTTCATTTGTTCGTAAGCCAACAGACGGCGCACCAACTCGGCACGCGGATCCGCCTCTTCATCCTCAACTTCTTCAGGGCGCGGCAACAACAGGCGCGATTTGATTTCAATCAGCATTGCCGCCATCAGCAGGTATTCCGCCGCCAAATCAAACTGATATGCCTCCATTTGGGCAATATAGTGCAGATACTGCTCGGTAATCTTCACCATCGGAATATCGAGGACATCGATATTTTGCTTGCGGATAAGGTACAGCAGCAAATCCAACGGCCCTTGGAAGCTGCTCAATACCACCTTCAACGCATCGGGCGGAATAAACAAATCCTGCGGCACATCGGTAACAGGTTGACCGAACACCCACGCAACGGTATGTTCAGACGGCGTTGCGGCAGTGGAAGAAATAAGGTGTTCTGAAGGCATGGTTAAAGGGTCTTTTTCTTTTTAAGTTTAGTAAGAAGTTTCATCAACAAAAGGCCGTCTGAAACAAGGACGACCCGTTTTGAATATAAAAATCAGCGGTTTTTACGATTGATTTGCAAAGAAACGATGGCGACGGCAAAGGTCTGGGCCAAGGCCATGCCCAACAGCGGCAGGCCGGCGAAAACTGTACCCGTCAGTACCGAGCCGATATCTCGGGACAACACAAAACCATCTCTCGCAAGCATCGCCACCATCAAAGCCGACAACAGCAAACTTTCGCAGCCGACCAAAAACCAAATCATTTTAACCGAACGGCGTTTGCGCCATTTCATGATACCGGCGTGCACAAGGCTGAAGATCACGATAGACAGAAACGGATAAAGAAAAGTGGTGAACGGGCGGGTATAACCGCTTTGCACACACAAATAATCGCCCGGCAGCGTATTGCATTCCATCACATCGAGAAACATCGGATCGACAGCATACATCAACACGCCGAACCATACCGCATAAATCAGGCTGGCGATAAAGTAGGCTTTAAAAAATCGGCTCTTCACCATCTTCCCCTACCCCTCACTTCCGCCCTGCGATATGCTCCACCGCCGCCTGCGCACAATACAATCCAAACGAAGCCGTTACCAACATACTCGCACCATAACCCGCGCAGGACAAACCTTGCGGCGCAGCATCGGTCGAACACGCTTCGCCGGATTGCGGCGGCGTAATATTCTCGGTTGAATAAACGCAAGGCACGCGCATTTTTTCTTTGGTATCGCGGCTGAAGCCGTAGCGTTTGCGCAAGGTATAGCGCAAATTGGAAAGCAGAGGGTCGTGGGTAACGCGGCTCAAATCGGCGGTTTGGATTAAAGCCGGATTTTTCTGTCCGCCCGCGCCGCCGCTGATAATAAACGGTTGTTTATGTTGCACGAAATACGCCGCCATCGCCGCTTTGACACGGATTTGGTCAATGGCATCGATGACGAAATCAAAAGGCCGTCTGAAAAGCTCGTCCAGATTGTCTTCGGTCACAAAATCTTCGATTTCCGTCACTTCGCATTGCGGATTGATTTGGGCAATGCGTTCGCGCAAAGCGGTAACTTTTGCCTTACCGAAATCATCGGTCAAAGCGTGCAACTGGCGGTTGACATTCGACTCGGCAACGTTGTCCAAATCAATCAGCGTTAAACGACCGATACCGCTCCTCGCCAAAGCCTCCACCGCCCACGAGCCGACACCGCCGACGCCGACCACGCACACATGCGCACGCGAAAAGCGCGCCAGTGCTTCGTCTCCGTAAAGTCTGGCAATGCCGCCAAAGCGGCGCGAAGAAAGAAAAGCGGCGTCCTGCATAAGTAACCTTGTGATATATCAATAAATTAATGAAAAACGCGACAGGCGATTCGGACAGACATTATACTTGAAAGCAGATGGGCTGTTGTACCCGCCCGAAAGAGTTTATAATCGTTTCACATTCAGACACGTTCTGATTTCATATTAAACGAAAGTGCCGCTACTCGGCGCAAAAGGAGAATAAATATGTACAAACATCTGGTTGTAGCCGTTGACGGTAGCGAGACTTCCCTCAATGCATTGAAACACGCTGCCGAACTGGCAAGCCTCAACAAAGCCCAACTGACTTTGGTTCACGTTGCCAACCCTGCCGAATACATGGCTTTAGCTCCTGAATTCCTGCAACACGAAAGCTACGAAGCCGCCGCAGTGGCTCAAGGTAACGAAGTTTTGGATTTCGCAGAAAAAACAGCGCGTGAAAGCGGCGTTGAAAACATCGTAAAACACCTGTTGGTTGCCAACAAAGGCGCGCGCGAAATGGCGCAAGACTTGGTTGACTACGCCGACAACAACGGTGCAGACCTGCTGGTACTCGGTACACACGGCCGCACCGGCCTGATGCACCTGCTGATGGGCAGCTTCGCCGAGACCGTAATGCGTCAAAGCCACCTGCCTCTGCTGATTATCCGCAGCAAAGCCGAAGAAGCATAATCAAGCATTGATTTAAAATAGCGAAAGGCCGTCTGAATATTTTTCAGACGGCCTTTTTTCACATGACAGCTTCAGCTTTTATTTTGCCATTTCTTTGAACACTTCGTGTGCCACAGCAATGGTTTCGTCAATCAGCTCAGGCGTATGCGCGGCGGAAACAAAACCGGCTTCGTAAGCTGACGGGCCGAATGCGACATTGCGGTCGAGCATACCGTGGAAGAAATGTTTGAAACCGTCGATATTGGAACGCGCCATGTCGGCATAGTTTTGCGGCGTATGGCTGGCAAAATACAAACCAAACATACCGCCCACGCTGTCCGCCGTAAATTCAACACCATGTGCTTTAGCCGCGTCGGCAATACCGTTGGCGAGGCGTTGGGTCAGGGCAGTCAGGTTTTCATAGAAGCCTTCGCGCTGAATGATTTCCAGTGTTTTCAAACCGGCGGCAACCGCAATCGGATTGCCGGACAATGTACCTGCCTGATACACGCCGCCCAACGGGGAAATACATTCCATAATATCTTTACGGCCGCCGAACGCCGCCAAAGGCATACCGCCGCCGATCACTTTGCCCATGGTGGTCAAATCAGGTTTGATGCCGTGCAAGGATTGCGCGCCGCCCAACGCCACGCGGAAACCGGTCATCACTTCGTCGTAAATCAACACGGCACCGTGTTTTTCAGTCAATTCGCGTAAGGCTTTGACGAAGGCTTCAGACGGCCTAACCAGATTCATATTGCCGACAAAAGGCTCCAAAATCACGCAGGCAATGTCATTGCCGCTTTGGGCAAAGGCTTCTTCCAGTTGGGCGATATTGTTGTACTCGAGTACCAAAGTGTGTTTGGTAAAGTCGGCAGGCACACCGGCGGAAGAAGGATTGCCAAACGTCAGCAGACCGCTGCCTGCTTTCACCAACAGGCTGTCGGAATGGCCGTGGTAGCAGCCTTCAAACTTGATGATTTTGTCCCGACCGGTAAAACCGCGTGCCAAACGAATGGCGGTCATCGTTGCTTCCGTACCGGAGCTGACAAGGCGCAGCTGCTCGACGGACGGCATGATTTTGGCGATTTCTTCGGCAATGACAATTTCGCCTTCAGTCGGCGCACCAAACGACAAACCACCCAATGCCGCTTCGCGCACGGCTTCAATGACTTCAGGATGGGCATGACCGACAATCGCAGGGCCCCAAGAGCCGACATAGTCGGTATAACGCGTGCCGTTTTCGTCCCAAACATACGCGCCTTCTGCCTTTTTGATAAAGCGCGGTACGCCGCCGACGCTGCCGAATGCGCGCACAGGAGAGTTCACGCCGCCGGGAATAATGGCTTTGGCGCGGTTGAACAAGCTTTCATTACGGTTCATGGTCAATTCTTTCGTAAGAGGTCGTCTGAAAATCAAATCGGAGCCATTTTAACACCAAATCCTTTTCAGACGGCCCAAGCTTCAAAATAAGAATCGGGCGCAAAATCAAAATTATTCTTTAAAAACAAACACTCTATCCACATTTTTCCTGCTTGTGCTATAATCCGCGACCTATTGAAACAATAAAAGAAAAGCATCATGTTACGCGGATTCATACTCAGCCTCGCCCTTTTGGCGTCCTCTCTCGTCCATGCACAACGCAGCCTGCCTGATGATATGGACGTGGCCGTTTTAAAAACTGTCGATCTGCCTTATCTGAAAGTCAGCAAAGGTGGTTTTTCTTGGACGCGCCTGCTGACCTTGGGCATTGTGGACGGCAATGCAGCCAAACTGCAAATCACCCGCTTCACCAAAATCCACGATGAAAACGACCGTTTCATCCCCATGGGCCGCCTGCTGAACCAAACCGGCAAAGCCGTCGCGTTCAAATACAACGAAGAAAGCCGCCTCGTCCGCGAAATCTGGATTTTGACCGATGCCGAAGCCGACAGGTTCATCGAACACGCCAAAAAGCAGAAAAAGGCGGAAGAATAATTTTTCAGACGGCCCGAGTATTTCACAGGCCGTCTGAACCCTTTTACAACAAGCAAATCAATCAAAACAAACCATGAAAAAAGTATTTATCCGCACCTTCGGGTGCCAAATGAACGAGTACGACAGCGAAAAAATGCTGTCCGTCCTCGCCGAAGAACACGGCGGCATCGAACAGGTTACCCAACCTGACGACGCCGACATCATCTTGTTCAACACCTGCTCCGTGCGTGAAAAAGCGCAAGAGAAAGTCTTCTCCGACTTGGGCCGCGTACGTCCGCTCAAAGAAAAAAATCCCGACCTCATCATCGGCGTTGCCGGCTGCGTTGCCTCTCAAGAAGGCGAAAACATCGTCAAACGCGCTCCGTATGTGGACGTGGTTTTCGGCCCGCAAACGCTGCACCGCCTGCCCAAACTCATCGTTGACAAAGAAACCACCGGCCTGTCTCAAATCGACATTTCCTTCCCCGAAATCGAGAAATTCGACCACCTGCCGCCTGCGCGCGTAGAAGGCGGCTCGGCGTTCATTTCCATTATGGAAGGCTGTTCCAAATACTGCTCTTACTGCGTCGTCCCTTACACCCGCGGCGAAGAATTCTCCCGCCCGCTCAACGACGTATTGACCGAGATTGCCGGTTTGGCGCAACAAGGCGTTAAAGAAATCAACCTCTTAGGCCAAAACGTTAATGCCTATCGTGGCGAAATGGAAAACGGCGAAATCTGCGATTTTGCCACTTTGTTGCGCATCGTCCACGAAATCCCCGGCATCGAACGCCTGCGCTTTACCACCAGCCATCCGCGCGAATTTACCGACGCGATTATCGAGTGCTACCGCGACCTGCCGAAGCTGGTTTCCCATCTGCACCTGCCGATTCAAAGCGGTTCCGACCGCGTATTGAGCGCGATGAAACGCGGCTACACCGCCTTGGAATACAAATCCATCATCCGCAAACTGCGCGCCATCCGTCCTGATTTGTGCCTCAGCTCCGACTTTATCGTCGGCTTCCCGGGCGAGACCGAGCGCGAGTTCGAGCAAACCTTGAAACTGGTAAAAGACATTGCCTTCGACTTGAGCTTCGTCTTTATTTACAGTCCGCGTCCGGGCACGCCTGCCGCCAACCTACACGACGACACGCCGCATGAAGAAAAAGTGCGCCGCCTCGAAGCTTTGAACGAAGTCATCGAAGCCGAAACTGCGCGCATCAACCAAACCATGATCGGCACGGTTCAACGCTGCTTGGTTGAAGGCATCTCCAAAAAAGACCCTGACCAACTGCAAGCCCGTACCGCCAACAACCGCGTGGTCAACTTTACCGGCACACCCGACATGATCAACCAAATGATCGATTTGGAAATCACCGAAGCCTACACCTTCTCCCTGAAAGGCAAACCAGTATAAGCACACACAAACATAGGCCGTCTGAAACTGTTCAGACGGCCTTTATCTTGGTTCGGCCCGGCATTATCTGATTCATGTATTTTTATTACCCGAACAAAAGGCTTTTCAGTATAATACCGCCCGAAAATTCCCTTATCTGTTGAGAAGTTAAGGTCAAAATCCGAGCTTCCGACAATTAAACCCGATGATGCCGTCTTTGAACGGCTTTCCCCAAAGGAATATCTCGAATGAGTTCTTCAAATCAAAGCGTTTTGGAAAGATTATTCAACCTCAACGCCAATCAGACCAACGTCCGCACGGAAATTATGGCCGGGGTGACAACCTTCCTCGCCATGTGCTACATCATCATCGTCAATCCCCTGATTCTGGGTGAAACCGGCATGGATATGGGCGCAGTATTTGTGGCCACCTGTATCGCCTCCGCCATCGGCTGTTTCGTGATGGGCTTTGTCGGCAACTACCCGATCGCCCTCGCTCCGGGCATGGGTTTGAACGCCTACTTTACCTTTGCCGTCGTCAAAGGCATGGGCGTAGACTGGCGTGTGGCTTTGGGCGCTGTTTTCATCTCCGGCATCATTTTTATCTTGTTCAGCTTCTTTAAAGTGCGCGAAATGCTGGTGAACGCCCTGCCTATGGGCTTGAAAATGTCGATTGCCGCAGGTATCGGCCTTTTCTTGGCATTGATTGCGCTCAAAGGCGCAGGCGTGATTGTGGCCAATCCTGCCACCTTGGTCGGTTTGGGCGACATCCACCAGCCTACCGCCCTGCTGGCGATGGCTGGCTTTGTCATGGTGGTTGCACTTGGCCATTTCCGCGTTAAAGGCTCCATCATCATTACCATTCTGACGCTGACCGCCATCTCCACCATCTTGGGCTTGAGCGAGTTCAAAGGCGTGGTCGGCGAAATTCCGAGCATTGCGCCAACCTTCATGCAGATGGACTTCAAAGGCTTGTTCACCGTCAGCATGGTTAGCGTGATTTTTGTATTCTTCCTGGTTGACCTGTTTGACTCTACCGGCACATTGGTCGGCGTTTCCCACCGCGCAGGCCTGTTGCAAGACGGCAAACTGCCACGTTTGAAACGCGCCCTGCTTGCCGACTCAACCGCCATTATCGCAGGCGCCGCATTGGGTACTTCTTCCACTACTCCTTACGTTGAAAGCGCGGCAGGCGTTTCTGCCGGCGGCCGTACCGGCCTGACTGCCGTTACCGTCGGCGTACTGATGCTGGCCTGTCTGATTTTCTCCCCGCTGGTTCAAAGTATCCCTGCATTCGCTACCGCACCCGCCCTGCTCTATGTAGGCGCGCAAATGTTGCGCAGCGCGCGTGAAATCGACTGGGACGACATGACCGAAGCCGCACCAGCATTCCTGACCATCGTCTTTATGCCGTTTACCTACTCGATTGCCGACGGTATTGCATTTGGCTTTATCAGCTACGCACTCATCAAACTCTTGTGCAACCGCACCCAAGACGTACCGCCTATGGTATGGATCGTCGCTGTGTTGTGGGCATTGAAATTCTGGTTCTTAGGTTAAACCGCTCAAAAGAACAGGCCGTCTGAAAACTTTTCAGACGGCCTGTTTTATTTTACCCAGCGTTTAAAGCTTTTGGTAAAAGATTATTTTTTCGCTTTTTTAGCAGCTGGTTTAGCAGCAGCTTTCGCGCCGTTGTCCAATGCGCAGAAGCGGGTAACGATTTGATCAACCACTTCTTGTTTGCCGTTTACTTCGGTAGTACCGCGGATAGTCAGCATGTTGCCGTCAACTTTGTCTACGTTGGCTGCAGTGGCAGCTTCAGCAACCCAAGCGACATTGCCGCCCCAGAATGCGTTTACATCTTTGCTGCTGTCAGTGATACGGAACAGGTTTTCAGTTAGTTGACCTTTGTATTTTACTTGTGCAGCAACAACTTCGTTGCCTTTGAAGCCGTACATTACGCTCAAAGGCTCTTTGCCGTCTTTACCGCATTTGTAGTGAACTTCTTTTTTACCGTCGATAGAGTCTACTTTCAAAGTATTAGGTACTGGAGCTTGAGCTTGTTGAGCCTGAGCTTGGGTTTGTTGTTGCGCAGTAGGCGCAGCTTTAGCTTCAGGTTTGGCTTTAGAACCGCTGCTACATGCAGTCAGGGCAACAGCCGCCAAAACAGCAGGAACGATTAATTTAACATTCATATTCATAATTGACTCCCAAATGGTTTCAATAAAAAACCGGCAAACGCCGGCTGACATTTACACATTAACAGAGATATTCCGTCTTGTCTTTATCTCAGACGGCATTTTTTAGGAAAAGTTCAAATAAATATTTTTATTTTATAAAATCAAGAAATTATAAATATGAAATCATGTAAATTCAGGTTTGGGAATTTTTAAGATGAATACTATTGTCAATAAATCGGGTTTTGACAATGGTAAAATGAGGTTGAAAAGCGCATAGAGATGACAAAATTCAGGGCAATTGATTTTACACACTTCTGCCTCTTGAGTTGCTAAGCGTTTCAGACGGCCTTAGAACACAAACAGTAAATGCAATAAAAAAACGCAATCTGAAACAGATTGCGTTTTTTTGAAAACTGGCACGCCCACGGGGAATCGAACCCCGGTTACCGCCGTGAAAGGGCGATGTCCTAACCGCTAGACGATGGGCGCGGATAAATCTTGTGGCGCACCCGGAGCGATTCGAACGCCCGACCCTCTGGTTCGTAGCCAGATACTCTATCCAACTGAGCTACGGGTGCATCCTCATCACTTCGCTAGTGCGTTGTGAATCAAGAAGACCGAATAATATAGGCTTTCCTAAAACCTGTCTACCCTTTTCACGGATATTTTTTATATTTTTATTTAACTATTTGAAATTAAATAATATAAAATTAACGTAAAATCCCTACTCCCGACAAATCCTGCGCCATTTTGGCGGCGGAGTTATCGGTCATGCCGCCGACAAAATCCAAAATCTTCATATAGGCCTGATACAGACTGTCTTCAGGAAGAATCGGATTGTGCTTTTTCAATAATTCCAACGCCAAAGACTGACGCGTTGCCAACTGTTTTTCTGCAATCAGGGCATAAGCGGCAGGGACAAGCAAATCCAAGATAGAGCCTAAGCATGGGAACGTGGCGATTTCGGTCAAGAGTTTGGTGTGATGGCGGAAAATCCGTGTTTGCGCCAATTCTTTCGCTTTTGCCAAAGTATTTTGCACTTGCGGGCTACACAGAGCCAGCAAATCTTTGCCTTTGAATGTTCCGTCCAACAAGTCGGACTGATGCAGCATAAAGGTTTGCGCGACATCATCAATTGCCTTGCCGATCGCAATGCCGCGCAACATGGCGCAACGCTGACGGCTGGAGCTGGCGTGCCACGCGCTTTCGGCAAAGGTCAGCTCGGACAAAATACTTTCTACTTCCGTATCCGTGAGCAAATCCAATTCGACGGCATCTTCCAAGTCCAGCAAGGCATAGCAAATATCGTCGGCAGCCTCCATCAAATAAGACAAAGGATGGCGCGCCCAACTGTCTGCTCCTGCGGAAACCAGCCCCAATTCGTCGGCAACTTGACGGATAAACGGCAACTCGGTTTGATAAATATTGAATTTTTTTCTGCCGTTCGGATGTTGCGTTGTCCACGGATACTTCAGCAATGCGCCGATAGCTGCCGCAGTCAGACGCATTCCGCCCGCCTCCGGATACATTTCAAGGCTGGCGACGATACGCAGGCTATGCGCATTGCCTTCATAGGTTTGAATATCGTTGCGCTCCGCTTCGTTTAATGTGTTCAGATAAATTTGATGTTCAGGCCGTCTGAACCAATCGCGCAAAGCATCTTCGCCGGTATGGCCAAACGGCGGATTGCCCAAATCATGCGCCAAACAGGCAACCTGCACCACGGCACCAATATCGCTGGGCGTATTGCCCTGCGGCAGAAAACCGCCGTTGTGCAACATCACGCCCACGCGGTTGCCCAAGCTCCTGCCCACACTGGCAACTTCAACGCTGTGCGTCAGGCGGTTGTGCGTCAAATCGTGTTGCGCCAGCGGATGCACTTGCGTTTTTCGGCCAAGGCGGCGGAAGGCTCCGGAAAAAACAACCCGGTCGTAATCGATGTGAAAATCCGTACGCAAGGCATCGGCACCTTCCTGGGTCGAAGGGGTAACGGTCGGCACAATTTCGCCGTTTTTGGGACGGAAGCGTTGGGTGGACAATAAGTTTTGCCAATTCATTCGGGTATTCATAAGCGTTTCCTAAAATGAAGCAAAGGCCGTCTGAAACATATTCAGACGGCCTTATGTTTATTTACCGCGCATCAATTCAAAGAAATCGTCATTGTTTTTGGAGTCTTTGAGTTTGCCCACCAAAAACTCGGTCGCTTCGATTTCGTCCATCGGATGGAGGAATTTACGCAAGAGCCACATACGTTGCAACTGATCGTTCGGCACCAGCAATTCTTCGCGGCGCGTACCGGATTTATTGATGCTGATGGCCGGGAACAGGCGTTTTTCTGCCATACGGCGATCAAGGTGCAATTCCATATTGCCCGTACCTTTGAACTCTTCGTAAATCACGTCATCCATGCGGCTGCCGGTTTCAACAAGTGCTGTCGCAATAATAGTGAGCGAACCGCCCTCTTCCACATTACGCGCCGCACCGAAAAAGCGTTTCGGACGGTGCAAAGCGTTGGCATCGACACCGCCGGTCAGAATTTTACCCGAAGTCGGCACGACGGTATTGTAGGCGCGCGCCAAACGGGTAATCGAATCCAGCAAAATCACCACGTCTTTTTTGTGTTCGACCATACGTTTGGCTTTTTCAATCACCATCTCGGCCACTTGTACATGGCGTTGCGCCGGTTCGTCAAACGTAGAGGAAACGACTTCGCCGCGTACAGAACGGCTCATTTCGGTTACTTCTTCCGGACGCTCGTCAATCAACAGGACAATCAGCTCGACATCAGGATAATTGGCGGTAATGGCGTGGGCGATGTTTTGCAACATCACGGTTTTACCGGTTTTAGGCGGCGCCACCAACAATGCACGTTGGCCTTTACCGATTGGGGAAACCAAGTCGATGGCGCGGCCGGTCAGATTCTCTTCGGCTTTGATGTCGCGCTCGAGTTTGAATTGTTCGGTTGGGAATAAAGGCGTGAGGTTTTCAAAAAGGATTTTATGTTTGCAGACTTCGGGCGGATCGCCGTTGATGGTATCGAGGCGGACAAGCGCGAAATAGCGCTCGTTGTCTTTCGGCACGCGCACGCTGCCTTCGATGGTATCGCCGGTGTGCAGATTGAAGCGGCGGATTTGCGTGGGCGAAACATAAATATCATCAGGACCGGCAAGATAAGAAGTATCTGCGCTGCGCAGGAAACCGAAGCCGTCGGGCAGGATTTCAAGTGTGCCCGAACAGGTAAAGCTGACATTCTGCTTCATCATCTGGCGGACGATGGCAAAAACGAGGTCTTGTTTGCGGAAACGGTTGGCGTTTTCAATGCCATGTTCTTCTGCCATTTCCAAGAGTTTGGAAATGTGGAGGGTTTGGAGTTCTGAAACGTGCATAGTATTGATATATTTTGGATGGTATCAGAGAGATGGCACACAGGCCGTCTGAAAGTATGAAATCGTGCCGCAGGATACGGTAGATTTTTGAGAAAGTTGAATTTTAGGCAGTTGGAAGCAGGGTGTCAAATTTTTAAATCGAACACTGAGCCGAGACCATAATCTTACCCTGCAATAAGATTAGGGCCGGCAACAGCTTGACAATCGCAACCCTATCGCCCAAAATCCGAGTATTTACCCAACTTCAGACGGCCTTCTGCCCGTACCGCATCAGCGTCATGCCGCCGACTGCCGCCGCACAGCCTGCGACCAGCGAAATATGCAGCGGTTCGCCCAAAACCCACGCCGAAGACAGCACACCGAAAATCGGCACAAGCGTAATATACGCCGCCGCGCTACCTGCGCCCAAAGTCTTTACGCCTTCGAAATACCACGCATAAGCCAATACCGTCGCACCGATGACCAGCCACGCCAAGGCCGTCCAACCGCGCCCATCCATTGCCGCTATCGCCTCAAAAGGCAATCCGTCCGTCCACAACACCACCACCGACAACATCAACGCACCAATGAACGACGTTGCCGTCGTTACCGTCAGCGCGTCTATTCCGCGCAAAACCGCACGACCGATTAAGGTATAAGCCGCCCAACAGACCACGCAGCCGAAAATCAGCCACTCCCCCGCCTTGATGCCGCCCGACAATACCGTCAACGGCTGCCCTTGCGTTACCACCATAATGGCACCGCCGACCGCCAGCAGCATACCCGCCAAAATCTTCGCATTTAAACGCTCGCCGAAAAACCAAGTTGCCAACAGCAGCGTCAACACGGGATTCACCGCCACGACCACTGCCGCCTTGCCTGCCGGCATAGTCTGCAAACCCAGCATAAAAAACACCGCATAGCCGCACACGCCGACGGAAGCGGCCGCCGTCAAACCCAGCCATTGCCGTGCCGACAAAGCCGCCAAAGTCGCGAACCTGCTGCGCGCAAACAACCAGCCCAACAACAAAACCGAAGCCAAGACAAACCGAACTGCCCCGCCCGTCAGCGGTGGCAGCGACTGCCCCAGCATCCGCCCCATCGGCCAGGATGCGCCCCACAACACTGCCATTCCCAGCAGTTTCAAATGTACAGAATAACGTTCCATCTCATCCCTTTATCGACAAAGGCCGTCTGAAAACCGGATTTCAAGTTTTCAGACGGCCTTCAATATAGCGACTGCAAACAGATTACTTAGGCTGCCAAGAATCTTTCAACGTCACCGTGCGGTTAAACACCGGCGTGTCTTTGCTGTGGTCTTTGCGGTCGGTGACGAAGTAGCCGATGCGTTCAAACTGCCAACGGCTCTCCGCCGGCAAATCTTTTGCGACAGGCTCGGCGTAGGCGGTGATTTCCTTGATGGATTCTGGATTGAGGAAATCGGTAAACGGCAGGTAGTTGCCGTCTTCGCCACGCACGGCATCGGGACGCTCGACGGTAAAGAGGCGGTCGTAGAGGCGGACTTTGATTTCGGCGGCGTGTTCGGCAGAAACCCAGTGAATCACGCCTTTGACTTTACGGCCTTCGGGGTTTTTACCCAAGGTATCGTGGTCGATGCTGCATTTGAGTTCAACCACATTGCCTGCCTCGTCTTTTACCACTTCATCGCACTTGATGACATAGCCGTGGCGCAAGCGCACTTCGCCGCCGGGAATCAGGCGTTTGAAGCCTTTGGGCGGATTTTCGGCAAAGTCGTCGGCTTCGATGTAAATGGTTTGGGACACGGGAATTTCGCGCTCGCCCATTTCTTCGTGGTTCGGATGAAACGCGGCACGGCGGCTTTGGGTTTTGCCGGCTTCGAAGTTGGTCAGGGTCACTTTGAGCGGATTCAACACCGCCATCAGGCGCGGCGCGGAGTTTTCCAGCTCTTCGCGAATCGCGCCTTCCAACACGCTCATATCGACGATGTTTTCAGATTTGGAAATACCGGCGCGTTTGGCAAACAGGCGCAGGCCTTCGGGCGTGTAGCCGCGGCGGCGCATACCGGAAATGGTCGGCATACGCGGATCGTCCCAGCCGGAAACATGGCCTTCTGAAACCAGTTGGTTCAGCTTGCGTTTGGACGTGATGGAATACAGAAGCTCCAAACGGGAAAACTCGTATTGGCGCGGACGCGTGGCGTGCGGCGCAGGGATGTTGTCCAACACCCAGTCGTACAACGGACGGTGGGCTTCAAATTCGAGCGTACACAAGGAATGCGTGATGCCTTCGATGGCATCGGAAATGCAATGCGTGTAGTCGTACATCGGGTAGATGCACCATTTGTCGCCGGTATTGTGGTGATGGGCGCGGCGGATGCGGTAGATGACAGGATCGCGCATATTGATGTTGCCCGATGCCATGTCGATTTTCAGGCGTAGGGTTTTACTGCCGTCGGGAAATTCGCCGTTTTTCATGCGCGTGAACAGGTCGAGGTTTTCTTCGATGCTGCGATCGCGGTAAGGGCTGTTTTTGCCTGCTTCGGTCAGTGTGCCACGGTATTCGCGCATTTCTTCGGGCGTCAAATCATCGACATACGCTTTGCCGTCTTTGATTAAACCGACGGCGTAATCATAGAGCTGGTCAAAATAGTTGGATGCGAAACGAGGCTCGCCCGCCCAATGGAAACCGAGCCACTCAACATCTTCTTTGATGGCGTTGACGTATTCGTCGTTTTCTTTTTCAGGGTTTGTATCATCAAAACGGAGGTTGCACAAACCATCATAAATATAAGCCAAACCGAAGTTCAGGCAGATAGATTTGGCGTGGCCGATGTGCAAATAACCGTTCGGCTCGGGCGGGAAACGGGTTTGGATGGCTGTATGTTTACCGCTTTTGAGGTCTTCATCGATGATGGTGCGGATAAAGTGGTTGTCCGCGAATTGGTCTTTATTCAACATAATATTTCTTTGATGGGAAAATGATTTTCTGTTTTCAGACGGCCTGAGCATTCAATCAGGCCGTCTGAAAGGAATGGAATGATGGCTCAATTGTACCCGACTTGGCTACTTTGATACAGGGTCGGCAACCTGCCACGCCACGCCGCGTTCGTTTAGGGTTTTCTGCATGGCGGCGGATGGGGTGCGGTCGGTAAACAGCTTATCGAATGCGCCGATATCTCCCAGTCTGACCAAGGCATTGCTGTTGAACTTGCTGTGGTCGACACCGAGATAGCGCACGCGGGCATTGTTCACCATCGCCTGCATGACGCTGACTTCCTTGTAATCGTCATCCAAAAGCGAGCCGTCGTTTTCTATGCCGTGAGTACTCATGATGGCATAGTCGACTTTGAATTGGTTGATGAAATCGACAGTCGCCACGCCGGTAATACCGCCGTCCAATGGGCGGACCACGCCGGAAGCGATGATGACCGTGTAGTCGGTACGCGCCGCAGTGATGGAGGCGGCGTAGATATTGTTGGTGATAATCCGCAGGTTTTTACGCTGTCTGACCAACTCGGCGGCGACGGCTTCCATGGTGGTGCCGATGCTGATAAATAGCGAGGCATTATCGGGAATGGTGGAAGCGATCAATCGGGCAATGGCGTTTTTTTCCTGCTGCTGATGGTTGCGCCGCTCCTGCCCTGCCGTTACAACTGAAACGTCGCCCAAAGATGCGCCGCCGTGATAGCGTTTGAGCTGTCCGGTTTCACTCAACTCCTGCACATCGCGGCGTATGGTTTGCGGCGTAACATCCAAATTCGCCGCCAATTCTTCCACCGTCATAAAGTTATGTTCGCGGACAAGGCTGAGGATATGTTCGTGTCTTTGGATTTTGGGTTTCATGGCGTTTCGTTTTGTAGGGATAAACCAATGGCCGTCTGAATATTTCAGACGGCCTTGTTGTTGTCAACCCGATTACATCTCGAGTTTTTGTTCCAAGCGTTCCATACACACGCTCAAGTGGCGGCGTATGACTTTGGTCACACGGTTGCGCTTGCCGGCCACCAATAAATCGAGAATTTCACGGTGTTCATGGTGTGAATTGGAATCGATGTTGCGCTTTTCTTTGCGCAGCGGATCGGAAACAGCCACAATCAATGAAGAACGTGCACACAAGGTATTCATGATTTCAAACAGGACATCGTTGTCCAGCAGCCGCGCCAATTCGACATGGAAGGCATTGGACAGGCGGTTCCAACCCACGCGGTCGCCGCTTTCGGAGGCTGCGCCCTCTTGCTCAATCATGGCGTAAAGCGGTTGCAGACGCGTTTCCAAATCAGGCATATCGATGAGGACGCTCAAAATCATGCTTTCCATTTCGATACGCGTGTTGAACACGTCTTTCATTTCTTTCAAGTCCGGCACATGGACAAATGCACCGCGGTTGGGCTGCAAATCGACGATTTTATCGTGCGCCAAAAGTGACAATGCGCCACGCACGGTATTGCGCGAGCAAACCATTTGTCGGCAAAGCTCGGACTCGGTCAGTTTTTTTCCCGGCAGCAGCAGATGGTCGGTAATGCCGTCCAAAATCAATGCGTACACGCGGAAGAGTTCCGAATCGTGACGCTCTTCCAAAATAAGCGATGAAGTTGCAGGCGCAACGTTGGTATTATTTTCGTAATCCATAATGTTTCCCCAGTATCCGTATTAAGGCACAAGCGTTTACAAACCTGCAGCTTTCGGGGGTGTTTAAAATATAATTAAAAATTGTTGACAATGTTAAACGAAACTTGCACAATGAGGTCAACAAGCCAAGTTATAAAGGCTGATAGAGAGAGAGAAAAAGGAATAAAAAGCAAGCAGATATATTCATGTTAATGCGTGAATATATCTGCTTTTTTTGTGGGCAGCCGTTTCACGCTCCGACACCCCCCCTGAAACCGCCCTATTCTGTTTCGACGATCTCGAAGCTGTGGCTCATTTTTGCCGCTTTGCCCAGCATAATCGATGCGGAGCAATATTTTTCGGCAGACATCTGTACAGCGCGTTCAATCGCGCTTTCTTGCAAATCCCGACCATACACTTTGAAATGGATATGGATTTCGGTAAACACGCGCGGCGCGGTGTCGGCGCGTTTGGCAGTCACTTCGGCACGGCAGTCGGTGATTTTTTGGCGTTGTTTCTCGGCAATCATCACTACATCGATGCTAGAACAGCCTGCTACACCCAACAACAGCATTTCCATCGGGCTGGGGCCGCGTTTGACTTCGCCTTCAGCCGCCGCGCCTTCCATCACAACGCTGTGTCCGTTTGCCGTTGTTCCGACGAAGCACATTCCGTCTATCCATTTTGAAGTAACTTGCATGGTGTCTTTTTTATCCGTAAAAGCATTAATCCGATATTGTAAACAATTTCAAGTGATAAACCTAGTCAGGCCATCTGAAAAATACAATCAATTACAATTGGTCTGAACGCATTATTCGTCCCGATACGCCCAGTGGTTGACCGGTCCGTGCCCTGCCCCGATGCCCAAAGGATGGGAAATGGCGGCGGTAATATAGTTTTTTGCCGTTTGAACCGCCTCGGGCACGCTAAACCCTTTTGCCAACTCGGCAGTAATGCAGGCAGAAAACGTGCAGCCCGTGCCATGCGTATGCGGCGTCGGGAAACGTTTGCTGTTCAGCTCGATGGTTTCGTATGGCGTAAACAGCCAGTCGGTGCAATATTCGCTTTGACTGTCGGCAAGATGGCCGCCTTTAATCACCACATTTTTCACGCCCCAATCCTGAAGAATTTTGGCGGCGCGTTCCGCATCTTGGCGGTTTTCAATATTGATACCCGTCAAAGCCTGCGCTTCGGGCAGATTGGGGGTCAATACGTCCGTATGTGGCAGCAGCAGGCGCTTCATGGCTTCGACGGCTGAATTTTCCAACAACGGCGCACCGCCTTTGGCAATCATGACCGGATCCAACACGCGTTTGCCGAAGTCGCATTCGGCGGTTTGTTCCACCACGCATTCGATGATTTCCGCCGTACCCAGCATGCCGATTTTATAGGCGCGGATTTGGAAATCCTCCTGAATCGCGGCAATTTGCGCGGCAATCATGTCGGTCGGTATCGGATGCACTGCCGATACGCCCAAAGTATTTTGTGCGGTAACCGCTGTCAGTACGCTGGTACCGAACACGCCGCGCATCTGAAATGTCTTCAAATCCGCCTGTATGCCCGCGCCGCCGCCGGAATCGGAGCCGGCAATCGTCAGCGTTTGAATAAAAAGTTCATCCATCATATCCTCCTGTTTTCAGACGGCCTTTTGTTTATCGTTGTTGAAAGCCGTTTGGTTTTATCCGCAAACAAAGGCATTCGCCGTCTATTTTTCCGAATGCCTTATCTGTTGTTTTACCCAAAACAAACGTACGTTCTCGGGTGGAATATCTTAACAAACAAAAGGCCATCTGAAAACTATTTTCATTTTCAGACGGCCTGTTCAATTTTAAACCTATTCAGGCTTAATCTTCGTATGCGTCAATCGGCAAGCAGGAGCAAACCAGATTGCGGTCGCCATACACTTCATCTACCCGTTTGACGCTCGGCCAGAATTTGTGTTCGCGGACGAACGGCAATGGGAAGACAGCTTCTTCGCGGGAGTACGGATGCGCCCATTCGCCGGTTACATCTGCTGCGGTATGCGGAGCATTCACCAGCGGATTATCCTCTTTCGGCCATTCGCCGCGCTCGACTTTCAGCACTTCCTGTTTGATTTGTTTCAGGGCGGCGATGAAGCGGTCGAGTTCGGCTTTGCTCTCGCTCTCGGTCGGCTCGATCATCAGCGTGCCGGCAACAGGGAAAGAAACCGTTGGTGCGTGGAAGCCGTAATCCATCAGGCGTTTGGCGATGTCAGTTTCAGTGATGCCGCTTTCGGCTTTGAGCGGACGCAAATCAACGATACATTCGTGCGCGACACGGCCGTTTTTGCCTGTATACAGAATCGGATAGTCTTCGCTCAGACGTTTGGCGACGTAGTTGGCATTGAGCAATGCCCAGCGTGTCGCCTGCTCCATGCCTTGTTTGCCCATCATGGTCAGGTACATCCAAGTAATCGGCAGGATGGACGCAGAACCGAAGGCCGCAGCAGCAACGGCGGTTTGGTCGGCACTGGCGCTGTGGGTGTCGGTCAAAGCGTGTCCCGGTGCAAACGGGGCAAGGTGGGCTTTCAAACCGATAGGGCCGACGCCTGGACCGCCGCCGCCGTGGGGGATACAGAAGGTTTTGTGCAGGTTCATGTGCAACACGTCCGCGCCGACTTCGGCAGGCTGCATGATGCCGATTTGGGCGTTGAGGTTGGCGCCGTCCATGTAAACCTGTCCGCCGTTTTCATGGATGATGCGGCAGATGTCGCGGATGCCTTCTTCGTACACGCCGTGGGTGGACGGGTAGGTAATCATGATGGCGGACAAAGCGTCGCGGTATTGCTCGGCTTTGGCTTTCAAATCGTCGATGTTGACGTTGCCGTGTTCGTCGGTATCGACAACAACGACTTTCAAACCCAGCATAGCGGCAGTCGCAGGGTTGGTGCCGTGGGCGGATTTAGGAATCAGGCAGATGTTGCGGTGTCCCTCGCCGTTGGCTTCCTGATAGCGGCGGATGGAGAGCATGCCGCTGTATTCGCCCTGCGCGCCGGAGTTGGGCTGGAAGGAAATCGCGTCAAAGCCGGTGATGGCTTTCAGGCTGTTTTCCATGTCAGTCAAAAGTGCGCGGTAGCCTGCGGCTTGGTCTTTGGGGGCGTAGGGGTGGATGTCGGTGAACTCTGCCCAAGTAATCGGCAACATTTCCGCAGTCGCATTGAGCTTCATGGTGCAGCTGCCCAATGAAATCATGCTGCGGTTCATCGCCAAGTCGCGGTCTTCGAGTTTTTTCAGGTAGCGCAACATTTCGTGTTCGGTGTGGTAACTGTTGAACACAGGATGTTGCAGAATGTCATCCTGACGCAGCAATTCGGCATTCAGACGGCCTTTGACATCATCGGCAAATGTAGCCGTATCTTTGCCGGTAAACGCACGGTACAAATCGACCAAATCTTCGTATGCCGACGTTTCATGGAATGCAACTGCAATTTGAGTATCGTTGACGCGGCGCAGGTTGTAACCCGATTCTAAAGCAGCGGCAAACACTTGGTCTGCTTTCTCTTTGCTGCCGAAATCGACGGTAACGGTATCGAAGAAGACCTTGTGAACCACATTCAGGCCGTCTGAAACCAGCGCATCGGCAAAAGCAGAAGCCAGCGCATGAATGCGGTTGGCAATGCGTTTCACACCTTCAGGGCCGTGGTAAACGGCATACATACCGGCCAAGTTCGCCAGCAATGCTTGTGCGGTACAAATATTGGATGTCGCTTTTTCGCGGCGGATGTGTTGCTCGCGGGTGGACAAAGCCATGCGCAAGGCAGGTTTGCCCGATGCGTCTTTGGATACGCCGATGATGCGGCCCGGAGCGGAACGTTTGAACTCGTCTTTAAACGCGAAATAAGCAGCGTGCGGACCACCGAAGCCCATCGGCACGCCGAAGCGTTGGGTGTTACCCAAAGCAATATCCGCGCCCAATTCAGCCGGAGACTTCAGCAAAACCAAGCTCATGATATCGGCGGCAACGGCCACGATTGTGCCTTTGGCTTTCAGACGGCCGATAACGTCCTGCAAGTCTTGCACGTCACCGTCTTTGCCGACGTATTGGAACAGCGCGCCGAAGTATTCGCCCTCGTCGGCTTGGGCAAAATCGCCGACCACCAGTTCAAAACCGAAATATTTAGCGCGGGTTTTCATCACGTCCAAAGTTTGCGGATACACGCGCGCATCCACAAAGAAACGCTCGGATTTCACTTTGCCCACGCGGTGCGCCATCGCCATCGCTTCGGCGGCGGCAGTTGCCTCGTCCAGCAAAGACGCGCCTGCCACAGGGAAACCGGTCAAATCGATACACACTTGTTGGAAGTTCAACAAAGCTTCCAAACGACCCTGTGCAATTTCCGCCTGATACGGGGTGTAGGCGGTGTACCAACCCGGATTTTCCAATACGTTGCGCAAAATCACATTCGGCACGCGGGTCGGGTAATAGCCCAAACCGATATAGGATTTGTTGATCACGTTTTTCGACGCGATGCCTTTCAATTTCGCCAACGCGTCCGCCTCGGTCAACGCTTCGGGCAAATCGAGTTCGGACGGCATACGGATGCTTTGCGGCACGGTATTGCCGACAAAATCATCCATGCTCTTCTCGCCGAGCGCTTCCAAAAGCGCAGCCTCGTCGCCAAAGCTCAAATGGCGCGCGGCAAATTCGTTCGGGTTGAACAATTCAGATAGTTTCATTTCTACTCCTTTGGTGTTATCGATATCAACACTGTTTTTTCTTGCAGATGTTGTTTCAGACGGCCTCCGCCCACTTCGGACGACATGCCAATATTTCCCTATAAACCGGACAGGTTTCCACATGCGCGCCGGGCAGGTAGCCGGTACTCATCAGAAATTCGCCGACGATTTCGCCACCGACAAATTTAAAATGTTTTTTAAACAGCTTCACCCATTCAGCCTTGTCGAGCGGATGGTTCGCATCCAGCCAGTTTTTGAATGAGCCGTATTCTTGCTGTATTTGTTTGATTTGTCGCGCATTGTAGATGGCTGCGTTGATTTTCAGGCGGTTGCGGACGATGCCTGCATCGGCAAGCAGTCGCTCAATATCGGCTTCGTCAAATGCGGCGACCGTATCGATGTCAAAACCTTTAAATGCCGTCTGAAATGCCTGCTGCTTCTTCAGCATCAGCGTCCAGCTCAATCCTGCCTGATTGATTTCCAACACCAGTCGCTCAAACAATTCATTGTCGTCCTCAATCGGAAAACCGTATTGCGCGTCGTGATAATGTTTGTTGGGATTGTCCGTATCGTCAGGAAGCGTGTCGACAAATTCGCAGTAATTCATGTTTGCTGAGGAAAAATTGAAACAAAGGCCGTCTGAAAGCATTTTTCAGACGACCTAAGACCTGCAATATCAAACAGATGAAAAACCTGTTTGGATGTTTGCAAAAATCAAGCTACTTCGCCTGCGTATTGTTCGGCAGTCAGCAGACCGTCGTAATCGGCAGGGTTGGCAGGTTTGATTTTGAAGAACCAGCCTGCGCCGTAAGGGTCGCTGTTGGCAGTTTCCGGAGCGCTTGGCAAATCTTCGTTGACGGCAACGACTTCGCCTGCAATCGGCGCGTACACGTCAGATGCGGCTTTTACAGACTCAACCACACCGGCTTGCTCTTCGGCAGCCAGGTTTGCGCCGACTTCAGGCAGCTCGACAAACACGATATCGCCCAACAGCTCTTGCGCGTGATGGGTAATGCCGACGGTGATGGTACCGTCTTCTTCAAGGCGCAGCCATTCGTGGCTGGCAACGTATTTCAGTTCTGCTGGGATGTTGCTCATGGTTTGATACTCCATTGATAGGGGGTTATTTTCAGACGGCATCTGCATGAATCAATATCCACAGATGCCTTGTTCGATGCTTTCTACAAACGTCCGTATCGGACGACAATTAAAACCTGCTTTCAGACGGCCTTTAACAAATAAAGGCCGTCTGAACCGATATTAATCAAACTGTTTTTGACCATTACGCACAAACGGCAACTTCAGTACGCGTACGTCCACTTCTTTGCCACGCATCAGCACTTTGGCGGTATCGCCGTCAAAGTCTTTCGGTACGCGGGCGATGGCGATGGATTGTTTCAGGCTTGGTGAGAATACGCCGCTGGTGGTTTCGCCTTTGCCTTTGTCGGTCAACACTTCCATATGCGCGCGCAGGATGCCGCCTTTGTCAAGCAGCAAACCGACCTGTTTGACGGCAACGCCTTTTTCTTTCAATGCCAGCAATGCGGCTTTACCGACGAAGTCGCGGTTTTCATCTTTCAAGTCAACGGTCCAACCCATGCCTGCTTCGAGCGGGCTGGTATTGTCGTCCATATCGTTGCCGTAAAGGTTCATACCGGCTTCCATGCGCAGGGTGTCGCGTGCGCCGAGGCCGCAAGGCTGTACGCCTGCTGCTTGCAGGGCTTTGAAGAATGCGACGGCTTCAGTGCCCGGCAGAATCACTTCGACGCCGTCTTCGCCGGTATAGCCTGTACGGGCGACAAACCAGTCGTTGCCCAAGTCTGCACCTTGGAACGGTTTGAGGCCGCGAATCACGTCTGCCCATTCAGGTTTGACGGTCAGGAGTTTTTCGATGGCTTTCGGGCCTTGTACGGCGAGCATGCCGAGGTCGTAGCGCGGATTGAAGGCAACGCCGAACTCTTGTCCGACTTTGTGGAATTGCGCCGTGTCTTTTTCGCGGGTCGCGCCGTTGGACACGATGCGGTATTGGGTTTCGGCTTCATTGGTGCGGTAAACGATCAAGTCGTCAATCACGCCGCCGTTGTCGTTGAGCAAAGCGGAATAAAGGGCTTTGCCGACAAAAGCGAGTTTGGCGACATCGTTGGCAATTAATTTGCGGAAAAAGGCTTTGGCATTTGCGCCTGCTACGTCGGTAACGAGCATATGGGATACGTCAAACATACCGGCGTCGGTGCGCACGGCTTCGTGTTCGGCGATTTGTGAACCATAATGGATGGGCAGCTCCCAGCCGGCAAAATCTACCAGCTTCGCGCCTGCATCTTGATGGGCTTGATGAAATGGGGTGGTTTTCAGAGCAGTCATTCTCAAGTTTCTCCGGATTTTTTGTTCAGATGCCGCCCGCGCACCTGTGCGCGGATGACCCTATCTGTCCTTGAACCTGAGATTTTCGGCCGTATCCGCATGATGGCAAACCAGTCTGCTCACTGCTTTGCGCGGTTGTCTGAATGGTGGTTCAGACGGCCTTCTCCCCTTCGGTGGACGTTATTCTAACGCCGCTCTCCAGATTGTTTGTTTCAATGTGCAGTCCCTGATACCTGAGCGATTTAAGGGTGTCTGCGCCTTCGGTGGTTACATTGTAGTTGGGTGTAACACTCTCCTGCACATTTCCCGATTATGTCTTGAATCGGCAGTTTGGGCAAGTAGCCGACGAATATTTATGATGTGAATATTCGTCTTTTTATTGGGGTGGCAAAACCTGAGCCTTTATAAAATTGTTAGCTATGCGGCAAATGTTTTTGCAAAAGTCTCAGGCCGTCTGAAGCCCTTACCCGTTTTTCCTATATAATTCTGTTTTTTCGATTTATCTGCGTCCATCATGAACCGCCTCAAACGCATTAAAACCATCCTCTGCACGCTCTACCGCTACCGCCTTGCCGAGCTGATTGCCTCGCTGGTTCGTCCGGGTTGGGCGCGGACTTTCCTCAATATACTGCCGCAGTCGTCCAAGTTCAAACACGAGATGCCTGCCGTGCGCCTGCGTTTGGCGTTGGAAAGCCTAGGGCCGATTTTCATCAAATTCGGACAGGTATTGTCCACGCGCCCCGATTTGATTCCGCATGATTACGCGGTCGAACTGGCAAGGCTGCAGGACAAAGTGCCGCCGTTTGACGCGCAGCTTTCACGCTCGCAAATCGAAAAATCTTTAGGCCAATCCATCGACACTTTATACGCGGAATTTGAAACCGAGCCTGTCGCCAGCGCGTCCATCGCGCAAGTACACAAAGCTCGCCTGCATTCGGGCGAACAGGTCGCCGTGAAAGTCTTGCGCCCCAACCTTTTGCCCGTTATCGAACAGGATTTGTCGCTGATGCGCTTTGGTGCAGGCTGGGTAGAGCGTTTGTTTTCAGACGGCAAGCGTTTGAAGCCGCGCGAAGTGGTGGCCGAATTTGACAAATACCTGCACGACGAATTGGACTTGATGCGCGAAGCCGCCAATGCCAGCCAGCTCGGTCGCAATTTCCAAAACAGCGATATGCTGATTGTGCCGAAGGTGTTTTACGACTACTGCACCAGCGATGTGCTGACCATCGAATGGATGGACGGCACGCCGGTATCTGATATTGCCAAACTCAAAGCCGACGGCATTGATTTGCACAAACTTGCCGATTACGGCGTGGAAATCTTCTTCACGCAAGTTTTCCGCGACGGCTTTTTCCATGCGGATATGCACCCCGGCAATATTTTGGTCGCCGCCGACAACCGCTACATTGCCCTCGATTTCGGCATCGTCGGCACGCTGACCGACTACGACAAACGCTATCTAGCCATCAACTTCCTCGCATTCTTCAACCGCGATTACCACCGCGTCGCTACCGCCCACATCGAATCGGGTTGGGTGCCTGCCGATACGCGCGCGGAAGAATTGGAAGCCGCCGTCCGCGCCGTGTGCGAGCCTGTGTTCAACAAACCGATTTCGCAGATTTCCTTCGGCTTGGTGCTGATGCGCCTGTTTGAAGTCAGCCGCCGCTTCAATGTCGAAATCCAACCGCAGCTGGTATTGCTGCAAAAAACGCTGCTCAACATCGAAGGCTTGGGTCGCCAACTCGATCCCGATTTGGACTTGTGGAAAACCGCCAAACCGTTTTTAGTACGCTGGATGAACGAACAGGTCGGCCCCAAAGCCCTTTGGCGCAACCTCAAAAACGAAGCCCCCGACTGGGCGCAAATCATCCCTTCCCTGCCGCGCAAAATCAGTGCGTTGGTTGATGAAAACCGCCAACAGGAAATGCGTGATGCCTATGTACATCTGGTCAAAGTACAGCAACGCCAAAGCCTGTGGCTGGGTGTGATTGCGGTTGTTTTGCTGCTGATTTTGCTGTTTAAGTAAACCGTAATACAGCTTTAAACGACATAATAAAGGCCGTCTGAAATCTGATTTTCAGACGGCCTTTTATATACCAAACCTATTCTTTTTTCTCGTGCTGAACATGTCCGCTTTCGGCTTCGATATGCCGTCTGAAGCGCAAACCTGCGGCATGGTAAAACGGATGCGGCGAGAATTGGCGCGAGACTTGCGAAGCGAAGATGCAAGTCAGCAGCATCCAAAACAATAAATTCTGTCCGCCCGTCATTTCCATTACCACCACGGCGGCGGTCAACGGCGATTGGGTCGCAGCGGCAAGGAATGCGGCCATGCAAAGCAAAACCGCGACATTGGACGCGTCGCCCAGTTGCGCGAAAGAAGCCATGTGTTCGCCTATCATCGCGCCGATGGTTAATGACGGCGTGAAGATACCGCCGGGAATGCCTGCCCAGTAGCTGAACACGGTTGCCGCCCATTTCGCGGCGGCCAAGCCGAACGGCGCTTCATACGCGCCTTTGAGTGCGGCTGCGGCTTCGTGATAGCCCGTGCCATAGGTTTTGCCTTGATAAAACGTACCGAGCAGCGCCAGCAAGATACCCATTACAAAGGCGACCACCAACAAATGACGGCGGATGAAACTGCGCCAGCGTACCGGTGCGAATGCCGCCGCGCCGCGATACAAAAAGCTACCGAACAATCCGCCTGCCACGCCGCAGGCTATACCCGACACCGCGGCCCACATCAGCATGTTTGGCAGCTCATGCCCTTGAAACCCTGAGAAATACGGGTTATTGCCCTGTATCGCCACTTGAATGAAACCGGCCGCCAACACGCCCATCAGGATTTGGCGTTCCCAACGCAAAATCACGCCGCGCCCCAATTCTTCGATGGCAAAGACCACACCGGCCAAAGGTGCGTTAAACGCCGCCGCCAAACCGCCGGCCGCACCGGCGGCAATCAAATCGTTTTCCTGCATGCCCCTAAACGCCAGCCCGTGCTTTTTACACCATGCGCCCCAAGCGTCCATGACCGCCGAACCCACTTGTACAGACGGCCCTTCCCTGCCGACAGACGCGCCCAACAGCATGGCGCAAAACGTCAGCGGAATTTTGAAAAAGGTTTCGCCCAGACGAATCAAACGGGTTTTCTGCGCACCATAAGGCAAAGACAAAGAAGCGATGACCTGAGGGATACCACTGCCGGAAGTGTACGGCGCAAATTTACGCGTAAACCATGCTAAAAGCGGCAAACCCAGCGGCAAAGCCACCCACGCAAACCACGGATATTTTCCCACCAGCAATGCGTTCCATTCCAAAGCCAAATCTGCCAAGTACGCAAACATCAAAGCCGTCAGGGCAACCAGTGCCGAGCCTGCCAGCAAAAACAGAAGGGCAATGCTCTTTTTCGACAGGCGTTTGGTTTGGCGGATTTTGTGGGCGAGGCGCGCCGCCCAAGTCTGGGGAAATTTCATCATAAACACGCAGTCAATGTGTTCAGACGGCCTTGATACTTTGCTCAAAAGCCGTCTGAACACAAGGATAAAGGTTTTTAAGAACGGTAATCCGCGTTAATCGACACATACTCGTGCGACAAATCGCAGGTATAGACGGCTGCCGTCGTATCGCCGCGTTGCAAATCGATGCGGACGGTGATTTCTGGACGGTTCATCACCGCTTGTCCTGCTTCTTCGGTATAGCTTTCCGCGCGGCCGCCGTTTTCGGCCACCAACACGTCATCCAGCCACATTTTTAAAGCATCGACGTCCAAGTCTTCAATACCGGCATAGCCGACGGCTGCCAACAGACGGCCCAAGTTCGGGTCGGAGGCAAAGAAAGCAGTTTTCACCAAAGGCGAATGGGCGACGGCATAAGCCACTTTGCGCGCCTCTTCGCGGGTTTTCGCGTTTTGCACTTCAATCGTGATGAACTTGGTCGCACCCTCGCCATCACGGACAATCGCCTGTGCCAACTCCAAAGCCAGCGAACCAAGCAAGGCTTTGAGCTGCGCATAGCGCGGATCGGCGGTATTGTCGATTTCGCTCTGACCGCAACGGCCTGTCGCCATAATGACAAAGCTGTCGTTGGTACTGGTATCGCCGTCCACGGTAATCGTATTGAAACTTTCATCTGCGATTTCTTGGGTCATCAGCTGCAAAATCGGTTGGGACACTTTGGCATCAGTGGCGATAAACGACAACATGGTCGCCATATTCGGATGAATCATGCCCGAACCTTTGGCGATACCGGTAGCGCGGACTGTGTGTTTTTCGCCGACCAAGCCTGTGCGTGAAGCGGCTTTCGGTACAGTATCCGTCGTCATGATGGCACGAGCCGCATCCGACCAGAATGCAGGGCGCACTTGCGGCAAAGCGGCCACGATTTTATCCACAGGCAGCGGCTCCAAAATCACGCCGGTTGAAAACGGCATAATCTGATTGGATTGGCAGCCGACCTGTTCCGCCGCCGCCGCGCACACTTTAATCGCGTCCAGACGGCCTTGTGCGCCGGTACCCGCATTGGCATTGCCCGTATTGATAACTAAGGCACACACGCCGTCTTGGTCAAACAGATGCGACTTGGCGATATGCACCGGCGCGGCGCAGAAACGGTTTTGCGTAAACACCGCGCCCACCGTATGTCCGCCGCCCAACACCATCAGCGTCAAATCGTCGCGGTCTTGTTGCTTGATGCCGGCACGACCTGTAAACAGACGGATGCCGTCGATTTCCAACAATTCGTCTGCACGTTTTTCAGTCAAATTTACAGCCATATCATTTTCTCCTGTTTACACTATTTTCAGACGGCCTAAACGCTATACGCCCAATAAGGGAATCAAGATAGGCACCAATACCGCCGTCAATACACCGTTGAGCGTCAAGCCCAAGCCGGCATATGCGGCCATACGGCGGCCGTATTCCAAAGACGCCGCAATACCCATCGCATGTGAGGCCGTACCCAAAGACATTCCCACTGAAGAAGGCATATACAACGTCCCTTTCAACACTTTATATCCGGCCATCTGTCCAAAAAGTCCGGCAATAATCACCGTTGCCGCCGTAATCGCCGGAATACCGCCGATAGACGCTGTGATTTCAATCGCAATCGGGTTGGTCACGGATTTGGAAGCCAGCGACAGAATCACTTCGCGCGAAGCGCCCAGCCATTTGGCAAAATACACGCCCGTAACAATACCTGTCACGCTGCCCGCCAACTGCGACAACACCACCGGCAACCACTGGCTGCGGATACGGTCCCAATTTCGATAAAGCGGCACGGCCAGCAACACGACTGCCGGTTTCAACCAAAAATCAATAAAGTGCGAAGCAGAATGGTACAGCTCGTAATCGATGGCAAATACTTTCAAATACCCCATCAACACCAGCGTACTGATCAATACCGGATTACACAGCACATTCCCCGTGCGCGCCCGAATCCGCACCGCCAAAGCATACACGGCCAAAGTCAGGAACAACATGACCGAGGGCATACGCAACAGCCCGTCTATGTTCATCACATCCACCTCCTGACCCACTCATGCACTTTGCCGGTCACCAACAATACGCAGATCGTACTGCCGATTGTGGCCGTCAAAATCGAAAGCCAGTCGTTTGCAATCACATCCAAATAGCTGATGACGGCCACGCAAGGCGGCACCAAAAACAAAGTCAGGTTTGCCATCAAAATATCTGCCAGTTCTCCCACCCAAGACAATTTGACCCAGCCGGCCTGAAGCGCGGCAAACAGCAAAGCCATGCCGACAATACTGCCCGGCAGCTTCAACCCCAAAATCCAAACGGTTGCCTCGCCCAAAGCCAGGCAACCCAATACCACCAATAAGGCACGAATAATATTCATTAAGCCGGTTTCTCCTTATCCTTTTTCAGACGGCCTCAAAAAATTTATTAATCATTGAATCATATCGTGCCACAGGCCGTCTGAAAAGGGAAGAAACGCCTTCCTTCAAGTTTAATGAAAGATAAGTATGATTACTCTAGCGGGTTGCTTAGGCAATGTCGAAACCCCTACCCTGCTTTTTGTCTTTAACGGCCGCCGCAAACCGGGCATTCGGGATTGTGTCTCACCCCGTATTGCTGCCATTTTCCGCTCAACGCGTTATAGGTAGAAAGTTTGCCGTGCGACGGCGTACCGATACCGATCAGCACTTTAAGCGCTTCGGCGGCTTGGGTCGTTCCGATAACGCCGACCAATGGCGAAAAAACGCCGAACAATGCACAAGCGCCGTCGTCGGCTTGTTCGCCGTCAAACAGGCAGGCATAACAAGGCGTATCGGGAAGGTCGGGGCGGTACACGGCGATTTGTCCGTCAAAGCGGACGGCCGCGGCGGAAACCAAAGGCGTGCGCGTGGCAACGGCGGCGCGGTTGACCGCCTGGCGCGTGGGATAATTGTCGGAACAATCAAGAATGATGTCGGCGGCGTTTGCCAATTCGACAAACTTGGCCTCATCGAGAAATTCGGCTATGGCGGTAATGTGTGTTTGGCTGTTGATCTGTTTCAGACGGCCTTGCATGACCAAAGCCTTGTTTTTGCCGATGTCGGCTTCGGTAAACGTGATTTGGCGTTGAAGGTTGGTCTCGTCGACGGTATCGGCATCGGCAATCGTCAGGCGGCCGATACCGGCGGCGGCAAGATACGGCAAGGCCGCCGCACCCAGCCCGCCGCAACCGACAACGAGCGCATGGGCGGCCAAGAGTTTTTCTTGGCCTTCGATACCGATTTCATCCAGCAGGATATGGCGGCTGAACCGCAAAAGTTGTTGATCGTTCATCATAACAATAAGGCCGTCTGAAACCGAATATTCAGACGGCCTGAGTGGTTTAGAAATTGATATTTTCGTAGGCGTTGTCAAACAGGAAAGGACGGCCTTCGCTGCTGGTTTCGGATTCGAGGCGGATGCCGCTGAGCATCATATTGCGGTCAACGTCTTTCATCATGTCGTAAACGCTCAAGAGCGCCAGATTGAGGCCGGTCAGGGCTTCGGTGGCAATGCTGCCGTTGCTGTGCGCTTGGACGGTCAATGTGGCTTTCAGGCAGGCCAGCTCGACGTTAATATCGAAATCAACCTGCACGCCGATGATGCGGCCGGGCAGGTGCAGCGGAATCAGGTTGCCGCTTTGTTTGATGTTTTGAATGGCGGCAACGCGGGCGATGGTCAGGATGCTTGCCTTTTCGGTGGCATTCTCTATCAACACCCGTACCGCCTGCTGGCTCATGTTGATGGTGCCGACGGCGACGGCGGTGTGTTGCTCAGGAAAATCGGGCTGGTTGGGGAATTCGATCATGGGGTTCTCGCCTCTGTTTTGACAGTCAATATTTTACGGCATTTTACAGACACCGGCCACGCGGCGGATACGGACGGCCGTTTTCCGGTTTGAAATGTATCGGACGGCAGCATTGGCAGTTTATAAAAATCTGCTATACAATGGATTCGGGACAAACCTAAATTAACATTTAAATAAGAGAAAAATCATGCAACTGCATATCTTAAACAATCCCAAAGATGCCGCTTTGGCAGCGGATGCGGAATTTTTAAAACAGTCTCTGTTCAATCTGCTGCATGAGGAAGCATCGCCTTTAGTGGTCGAAACCGTTAAGTTGTTATCGACTTCAGACGACAGCGCCGCCTTGATTGAGAAGGTGTTGCCGCAACTGGACGAACAGCAAACTCACGATTTAACCCTGGCCTGCGGCCTGTTCGCACAAATTCTGAACATCGCCGAAGACGTGCACCACGAACGCCGCCGCCAAATCCACGAAGAGGCAGGACACAACAGCGCCGAAGGCAGCCTGACGGAAACCGTGCGCAAGCTCAAAGCCGGAAAAGTCAACGGCAAAGCGGTGCAACAACAACTGGACAACACGGTCGTTACCGCCGTTTTGACCGCGCACCCGACCGAAGTGCAACGCCAAACCGTCTTGAGCTTCAACCGCCGCATCCGCGCGCTACTGCCGCAACGCGAACGCTGCACTAATCCTGATGCACTGGCTCAATTGCGCCGCGAAATCGACACAGTCCTTTTGGGCTTGTGGCAGACCAGCGAAACGCGCCGCCACAAACTCAGCGTCAACGACGAGATCAACAACGGTGTATCCATCTTCCCGATGAGCTTCTTTGAAGCCCTGCCTAAACTCTACCGCACAATGGAACGCGATTTTCAGACGGCCTATCCCGGTGTCCGCGTTCCGAATATTCTCAAAATCGGCGGCTGGATCGGCGGCGACCGCGACGGCAACCCGTTCGTTTCTGCCGAAACCTTGCGTTTTGCGTTCAGACGGCATGCCGACGCCGTATTCCGTTTCTATCGCGGCGAACTCGACAAACTCTACCGCGAATTGCCGCTCTCCATCCGCCGCGTCAAAGTCAACGACGATGTAATGGCACTTTCCGCCCAGTCTCCCGATGAAGAAATCGCCCGCACTGAAGAACCCTACCGCCGCGCCATCGCCTACATCATGGCACGCGCTATGGGCAAGGCACGTTCACTCGGTTTGGGCATGGGCTGCAAATTCGGCTTCCTCGAGCCTTATGCCACGGTTGAAGAGTTCCTCAACGACCTGAAAAAACTGCAACGCTCGCTCCACGAAAACGGCAGCCAACTGCTGGCAGAAGGCCGTCTGGCCGACATTATCCGCAGTGTGTCCGTGTTCGGCTTCCACATGATGCCGCTCGACCTGCGCCAACACGCAGGCAAACACGCCGATGTGGTTGCCGAGCTTTTCCAACACGCAGGTTTGGAAGACTACAACAGCCTGAACGAAGAGCAAAAACAAGCCGCCCTGTTGCGCGAATTGAGCCATCAACGCCCGCTGTACAGCCCGTTCATCACATACAGCGACCATACCCGTCACGAACTGGCGATTTTCAACGAAGCGCGCAAAATCAAAGACGAATTCGGCGAAGATGCCGTTACACAAAGCATTATTTCCAACTGCGAACAACCCAGCGACCTGCTCGCCTTGGCATTGCTGCTGAAAGAAAGCGGCCTGCTGGTGGTGGAAAACGGCAAACCGCACAGCCGCATCAATATCGTGCCTCTGTTTGAAACCATCGAAGCGCTCGAAAACGCCTGTCCGGTCATGGAAACCATGTTCCGCCTCGACTGGTATGATGCCCTGCTCGAAAGCCGCGGCAATATCCAAGAAATCATGCTGGGCTACTCCGACTCCAACAAAGACGGCGGCTACGTTACCAGCTCGTGGTGTCTGTATCAGGCAGAGTTGGGCTTGGTCGAACTCTTCAAAAAATACGATGTCCGCATGCGCCTGTTCCACGGCCGCGGCGGCAGCGTAGGTCGCGGCGGCGGCCCTTCTTACCAAGCCATTTTGGCGCAACCTGCAGGCAGCGTTGCCGGACAAATCCGCATTACCGAGCAAGGCGAAGTCATTACCGCCAAATACGCCGACCCGGGCAATGCCCAACGCAACTTGGAAACCTTGGTTGCCGCGACTTTGGAAGCCAGCATCCTGCCGGATAAAAAAGACCCTGATGCCAAACTGATGCAGGATTTGTCGGACGTATCGTTCAAATACTACCGCGAACTAATTACCCACCCCGACTTCATCGACTACTTCCTGCAAACTAGCCCGATTCAGGAAATCGCCACCCTCAACCTCGGCAGCCGTCCTGCCAGCCGCAAAACCTTGGCGCGGATTCAGGACTTGCGTGCAATTCCGTGGGTATTCTCATGGATGCAAAACCGCCTCATGCTGCCGGCTTGGTACGGTTTCGGCAGCGCAGTGGAAACCTTGTGCGAAGGCAAACCCGAAACGCTCGCTGCCCTGCGCGAACATGCCCAAAGCAACCCGTTTTTCCAAGCCATGCTCTCCAACATGGAGCAAGTGATGGCGAAAACCGACATCACCTTGGCGGAAAACTATGCCGGCTTGAGCGAATCGCCCGATAAAGCAAAAGTCATCTTCGGCATGATCAAGGAAGAATACCAACGCAGTCGCAAAGCACTGCTCGACCTGCTGCAAACCGAAGAGCTCCTGCGCGACAACCGCAGCCTCGCCCGTTCGCTTGCCTTGAGGATTCCATACCTGAACGCCCTCAACGGCCTGCAAGTCGCCATGCTCAAACGCCTGCGTAAAGAGCCCGACAATCCGCACGCGCTGCTGATGGTTCACTTGACCATCAACGGCGTGGCGCAAGGTTTGCGTAATACCGGTTAAGGCAGCATGGAAAAAAGGCCGTCTGAAACAATTTTCAGACGGCCTTTAAACTAACTGCGAACCGTGGCAAAAGCTTTATCCATAAGCCCCATACTGTTTCTCAAACTACTTGCCACTCTTCCCCCTATTTATTAAGCTTGTCCTGTATTTCGGACTATTTTGGGAAATAGCAGATAACCCTCTGCTAATTCAAAGTGTTCACTTAAGTATGGCAAGCGCTTCAGCATGGTAAATAGTCGGCCTACTGACATACCTTACCGCGGCACTGCCACATATCGCCGCACAATACGCTTTCAGACAACCCTGAGGCCGTCTGAAAAACAAAAACATCTCACACCAAGGCAACTATCAATATGTTTGACATTGTATTTATATTGTTATTTGGCAGGCTTCAGCCCCACAAAACACCCGACTCATCCGACACGCCCCTCCCTTTTGGGAGTTCGGCTGCAGGCTCAGCTTTAATTTATTTATGCATACGCATAGGGACAATCATCCTTTATGGTTCGATTTCCGAAGCCATTGACAGCCTCCCCCTCATTCTGTTTCAAACAATCTGCATGTTCGGCTGTCTGGTTTTGTATTTCAAAATGTTACGTACCGCATCCAACCCGAAACACCGTCAGATGATTTATTGGGTACTGGGCATTCTTTTGGGTTTGATCTTAAGCCTCCTATCCGAAAAATTGTTTTATTTAATGGCTTTATTCATTTTCTCATTCTTCGGAAGCACAATAAGCTGAATGCCTGACCCTTCTTTTTTCAGACGGCCTTTTATTATAAGAACACACCAGCATTGCGGCTGTTTTGAGTACCTTCACAATATGCTATAATCCGCCGTTAAACTTTTATCTTTTCAGGAAAAACCATGAGCTTGAAATGCGGCATCGTCGGTTTGCCCAACGTCGGCAAATCCACCCTCTTTAACGCGCTGACCCAATCGGGTATCGAAGCGGCAAACTATCCTTTCTGTACCATCGAACCCAACGTCGGCATCGTTGAAGTCCCCGATCCGCGTATGGCTGAATTGGCAAAAATCGTCAATCCGCAAAAAATGCAGCCTGCCATCGTCGAATTTGTCGATATCGCCGGTTTGGTTGCAGGTGCGAGCAAAGGCGAAGGCCTGGGCAACCAGTTCCTCGCCAACATCCGCGAAACTGACGCAATTGTTAACGTTGTACGTTGCTTTGACGATGACAACATCGTTCACGTTGCAGGCAAAGTCGATCCTATTGCCGACATCGAAACCATCGGCACCGAGTTGGCACTGGCTGACTTGGCCAGCGTCGAAAAAGCCATCGTCCGCGAAGAAAAACGCGCACGCTCAGGCGATAAAGACGCACAAAAACTGGTCGATCTGTGCAAAAAACTGCTGCCTCATTTGGACGAAGGCAAGCCTGTACGCTCCTTCGGCTTAGACGCAGAAGAACTTGCCATGCTCAAACCGCTGTTCCTGCTGACTGCCAAACCTGCCATGTACGTCGGCAACGTTTCCGAAGACGGTTTTGAAAACAACCCGCACCTCGATCGCCTGAAAGAATTGGCTGCAAAAGAAAACGCGCCGGTTGTGGCCGTTTGCGCCGCGATGGAAAGCGAAATCGCCGAATTGGAAGACGACGAAAAAGCCGAATTCCTCGCTGAAATGGGCTTGGAAGAACCGGGCCTGAACCGCCTGATTCGTGCCGGCTACGACCTCTTGGGCCTGCAAACCTACTTCACCGCCGGCGTCAAAGAAGTCCGCGCCTGGACCATCCACAAAGGCGACACAGCCCCACAAGCCGCCGGCGTGATTCACACCGACTTTGAACGCGGCTTCATCCGTGCCCAAGTTATCTCCTACGAAGATTTCATCGCTTTAGGCGGCGAAGCCAAAGCCAAAGAAGCCGGCAAAATGCGTGTGGAAGGCAAAGAATACGTCGTACAAGACGGCGATGTGATGCACTTCCTGTTTAACGTATAAACCCAGTGTAACGCTTTTTCAGACGGCCTTTTCTAAGATTAAGGCCGTCTGAATTTATTTTCAGACGGCCTCATGTCTTGAAATATCAACAAAACAAGACATCATCTCCATAATAAATGCGGGCATGGCCCGTAATTTTTCTTGCTTAAAATCTCTCGTTTCTTACCTACGCCTCACCTAAAAATAGCGCAAGATTACATCATCAATAACAATACCACTGATATGACAATAAATAATTAAACAATACCACATCGTATTGATTCATTATAAAAACAACATATTAAACATTATGTTGAAACTATCAACCGTATTCCTACTCTAATCTATTACTATTCAAACGCATATCATCAGCAATCATTCTAAGAAGGCAAACAAACTGCCCAGTACTGACAAACGATGGCCGACCTCCGAAATACTGCCATTCTCGGCAGGAATCACTTTTCAGACGGCGCCATTAAAATAAACTAATTAAAATCAAAATATTATGAGCAAAGTTTTATCTTACCGCCCAGATATTGATACATTGCGTGCCGTTGCTGTTCTATCCGTTGTCGTTTTCCATATTGAAAAAAACTGGCTGCCTGGCGGCTTTCTTGGTGTTGATATCTTTTTTGTCATTTCCGGCTATCTGATCACGATGATTATCCATCGTGAAATGAGTAGCGGGATTTTCTCGTTCAAAAAATTTTACATCCGCCGTATCAAGCGGATACTGCCCGCATTTTTTACCGTATTGACGGTAACGCTGATATGCGGCTTTCTTTTATTCACCAAAGATGATTTCTTTCTTTTATGGAGGACAGCCCTGTCCACCTTGGGGTTCATCTCCAATATCTTTTTTGCCAAGGGTCAGGGCTATTTCGATCCCATACAAGAAGAAAAACCTTTGCTTCACATTTGGTCTTTATCGGTCGAAGAACAATATTATTTCGTCTTCCCGATATTGCTGTTGCTGGTTGTCCGCAAAAGCTGGCGCACCCAGTTTGCCTTCCTCATCACGCTATGCGTATTCAGTATTTTGGCTTCTTTTATACCGACTGCGCTGGATAAATATTACCTTCCCCATCTGCGCGCCTGCGAAATGCTGATCGGCTCGTTGACGGCAGTGTGGATGCAATATCGGCAACAACAAGGGCTGGATACCGGCAAACAATATGCAGCGGCAGGCGCATTACTTTCCGTATGCGTACTGTTTGCCTGCCTGTTTACCTATACGGAAAAAACTGCCTATTTCCCGGGGCCTGCCGCCGTCATTCCTTGTTTGGCCGCCGCCGCATTCATTTACTTCAATCAATTTGAACACCGGCTGAAAAAATTTTTCCAATGGAAGATTACTGTCGGCATAGGCTTGATTTCCTATTCGCTGTATCTGTGGCATTGGCCTGTATTGGCTTTTATGAGATACATCGGTTCAAATAATCTGCCTTCGTATTCGACTGCGGCCGCGATTGTCCTCATGTTCGTACTCTCTCTGCTTTCTTATTATTGTGTCGAGAAGCCGTTTAAAAACTGGAAAGGCTCTTTTGCCCAATCTGTGACATGGGTTTATGCCGTCCCCATGCTTGTTTTGGCCATTACGCCTTTTCTTGCCATGAAGCTCCCGTTTATGCAGCAATACGACCGTATGGGATTGGCACGTTCCTACACTTCTTGTCACAACAATACCGACAAACAGTGTATTTGGGGTGATACCGACAAACAGCCGGAATTACTGATTCTAGGCGATTCGCATGCCGACCAATATAAAACGTTTTTTGATACCGTCGGCAAAAAAGAAAAATGGTCGGCAACGATGGTTTCTGCGGACAGTTGCGCCTATGTAGAAGATTATGCCGCACCCGTATTCAAGAAAAACGCCTCCTGCCGTGCCGTTTATCAATATGCCAAAGAGCATCTGCCCCAATATTCAAAAGTGCTTTTAGCCATGCGCTGGGGCAGCCAAATGCCTGAAAACAGCCATTCCCTTGCTTACGATGCCGATTTTTTCAAAAAATTCGACCTCATGTTGCAAAAACTTTCTTCGGAAAAACAAGCGATTTACCTGATGATAGACAACCCTAATCTGTCATACAACGGCTTGCGCGCCTATATTCTGTCTTACCGCATACCGGGATTTAGTCAGAATCTTGCCATTGATGAAACAGTCACTTCAAAAGGAAATGAACGCATCAAAGAATTGGCAGAAAAATATGCCAACGTGCATATTATCGATGCCACTGCCTATATTCCGGAGAACTTCAAAATCAACGGATTGCCGGTTTATTCCGATAGAGACCACATCAACCCTTACGGCGGCAGAGAACTGGCCAAGCGTTTTTCTGAAAAACACACGCTTCTTCAGTAAGCCATAGCCATTCATCCGATGAAATTTGTTACAATTAGCAGTTTGTAAAACTGCTAATTTTTTTGGAAGATAACAATGAGCGTCATCAAAGACCTACAATCGCGTGGCTTAATCGCGCAAACTACCGACATCGAAGCCTTAGACGCTTTGCTAAACGAACAAAAAATTTCCCTCTATTGCGGTTTTGACCCGACAGCAGACAGCCTGCACATCGGCCACTTGCTGCCTGTATTGGCATTGCGCCGTTTCCAACAAGCCGGCCATACGCCGATTGCTTTGGTGGGCGGTGCGACCGGCATGATCGGCGACCCAAGCTTTAAAGCCGCCGAACGCAGCTTGAATTCTGCTGAAACCGTTGCCGGTTGGGTTGAAAGCATCCGCAACCAACTGACCCCTTTCTTAAGCTTTGACGGCGACAACGCGGCCATTATGGCTAACAATGCCGACTGGTTCGGCAGCATGAACTGCCTCGACTTCCTGCGCGACATCGGCAAGCATTTCTCTGTCAACGCCATGCTGAACAAGGAATCCGTCAAACAGCGTATCGAGCGCGACGATGTGGGCATTTCCTTTACCGAATTCGCCTACTCCCTGCTGCAAGGCTACGACTTTGCCGAATTGAACAAACGTCATGGCGCAGTTTTGGAAATCGGCGGTTCCGACCAATGGGGCAACATCACTGCCGGTATCGACTTGACCCGCCGTCTGCACCAAAAACAAGTATTCGGCCTGACCCTGCCTTTGGTAACCAAATCCGACGGCACCAAATTCGGTAAAACCGAAGGCGGCGCGGTATGGTTGAACGCAAAGAAAACCTCTCCGTATCAGTTCTACCAATTCTGGCTGAAAGTGGCCGATGCCGATGTGTATAACTTCCTGAAATACTTTACCTTCCTGTCCATCGAAGAAATCGATGCCATCGAAGCGAAAGACAAAGCCAGCGGCACCAAGCCAGAAGCGCAACGCATTCTCGCCGAAGAAATGACCCGTCTGATTCACGGCGAAGAAGCCCTTGCAGCCGCCCAACGCATTTCTGAAAGCCTGTTTGCCGAAGACCAAAGCCATCTCACCGAAAACGACTTCGAGCAGCTGGCACTCGACGGCCTGCCGGCTTTTGAAGTTTCCGAGAGCCTCAACGTGGTGGAGACTTTGGTGAAAACCGGTTTGGCGTCTTCCAACAAAGAAGCGCGCGGTTTTGTAAACAGCAAAGCGGTTTTGCTCAACGGCAAACCTGCTGAAGCCAACAATCCGAACCATGCCGCTGAAAAACCTGACGATGCCTACCTGCTGACCGACGAACACAAACGTTTCGGCAAATACACCATCGTCCGCCGCGGTAAACGCAACCATGCTTTGTTGGTTTGGAAATAATCTTTAAACGCATCGTTTAAAAACAAAAGGCCGTCTGAAAACCAAGTTGTTTTCAGACGGCCTTTTATATGGATGCATCACAGCAATGAAACTGTGCAAAAAGAAAGGACAGAACTTACGCTCGTCCTTTTTTCTCAAGAGTCAAACTGCTTTAAGAAACTTGCTTATTTCGGATTACTGCAAACGCTCATTTTCTTGGCGTACAGCATTCACCACATCCGCGCCAAACAAAGCGTTGACATCGGTTTCATCAAACACATACTTGCTATGGCAGAAATCGCAATCGATTTGAATGCTGCCTTGTTCTGCCACCACGCCACCGACTTCCTGACCACCAAGCATCAACAGCATATCGCTGACTTTGCCACGGGAGCAGGTGCAGGCAAACTCGATGGCTTCCGGTTCAAAAACGCGGGGCGGGGTTTCATGGTAAAGGCGGTAAAGGGCGTGATGCGCATCCAAACCGGTCAATTCTTGCGGAGTAAGCGTTTGCGCAAGCGTAGTCACATGCTCCCACGCGGCATCATCCAATTCTTCTTCCGGCAGGCGTTGCAGCAATAATGCACCTGCTGCTTGGTCGTCGGCGGCAAGCGTAATATAGGTATCGAGCTGCTCGGAACGTTTCATATAGTTGACCAGCATTTGCGCAATGCTGTCGCCTTCCAGCGGCACAACACCTTGCCAAGGGTCGGCATCTTTAGGCTGATGGGTCAAAACGAACACGCTGTTTTCGCCCAACAGCGCAGTCAGGCTTTCATCATCACGAATTTCAGCGGTTCCGTCCCAACGCGCGGTAGCACGGACAGTATTTTCAGAAGTCGCTTCCACCACCAACATTTTCAGACGGCCCTGACCTTGAACTTGAACAATCAGCGCGCCTTCGTTTTTAAGGTTGGCAGACAATAAAGAACCGGCGGCCAACAATTCGCCCAATGCGCGACGGATGGCGACAGGATAATGTTTTTGGTTGACGATGTGGTGCCAAACCTTTTCAAGGCGGATGTGCATGCCGCGGATAGGCATATCGTCGAAGATAAAGCGTGTACGGATATCGCTGTGATTTTGTGTCATATCAGTCTCTGAAAATAAATCAATGAATGCCGCTTATATGGTTGCAGCGGCGGATAAATCAAGCAAAACCGCGTTTGATGTTTTTCTAGTTTGTTTGGAAACAAGGGTTTAACGCAAAATAACAGCAGTTTTTTTGCCAAAAAGACGGTTTTTGAATACAATCAAGCAGATAACAAGAGAATGATACGGGATAACATCTCAGAAACCGGCAATGTGCCTGCAATCGGCAGGGAATGCCTTCTGAAACGGAAGTTTTTACAATGAATTTTTTACTCCGGCTCGCAGCAGTTTGGACTTCGGTCGCCATGCTCGCGAGCGTCAATTTTTCTTACGCCGATGATTTGGAAAACCTGATTACCACCCGTCAGCGTGTTTTAAACCAATTCAACGACAACGCCAACGTTTACGGCAATACGCGTCAGGCAACCCCTGTCCACCCCGTCAATACACGCCCCGCTCCAAGCAACAATACGCGCGCACCTTCAGGTAATTCAGACGAATTGATCGGCAGCGCCATGGGCTTGCTCGGCGTAGCCTACCGCTACGGCGGCACATCAGCCTCTACCGGCTTTGACTGCAGCGGCTTCATGCAACACATCTTTAAACGCGCCATGGGCGTAAACCTGCCGCGCACCTCTGCCGAACAGGCGCAAATGGGCGTTGCCGTGAACCGTTCCGAGTTGCAGCCGGGCGACATGGTCTTTTTCCGCACCATGGGTCGCGGCCGTATTTCCCACGTCGGCCTTTACATCGGCAACAACAATTTCATTCACGCGCCGAGAACGGGCAAACGTATCGAAATTACCAGCCTCGGCCACAAATATTGGAACGGAAAATACGCCTTTGCCCGCCGCGTGAAGAAAAACGACCCATCCCGTTTCTTGAATTGAGGTGCACGATGGCGATGCCGCAAATGCCCAAATGGTATGACGACGACGGTCAGATTGTTTCCTGCACCGAAAAAGTCAAAGTCATGACCGAAAACTTAAACGAACTGTACCAAATAGCGCAGGACGCATTTGAAGACGCGCTGCTGATGGGTTGCTCCGAAAAACAGTTGCGCGAATACTTCCGCGACTTAATGGCCGGACTGGAAAACCCTTATCAAAAAAACGGTTAGTGATTCGATTCATACAAAAAAAGGCCGTCTGAAAGTTTCTCAGACGGCCTTTTTTTATCGGGCATATCCCCTACCCTATCGCTAACATTCCACCACGCGCACGGATACCGGTATGGCTTTTTTCTGCAAGGTAATGGCTAGGCCTGCGAGTGAGGTTTCTTTGTAGGTTGCCTTCATATCGCGGCCGGTTTGCAACATGGTTTGAATCACTTCATCAAGTGAGACTTTTTTATCTGTGCCGTCTTCCAAAAGCGCGAGGGTGGCGAGCTTGAGGGCTTTTTCGGCGGCAATGCCGTTGCGCTCGATACAAGGGATTTGCACCAAACCGCCGACAGGGTCGCAGGTCAGGCCCAAGTGATGCTCCATAGCCATTTCGGCGGCGTTTTCCACTTGTTTTGGTGTACCGCCGATAACTTCGGCGTATGCACCCGCCGCCATAGAACATGCCACACCGACTTCGCCTTGGCAGCCGACGTCCGCACCGGAAATCGACGCGTTGGTTTTGTACAAAATGCCGATAGCGCCGGCAGTCAGCAGGAAATCTTCGACGCGCGATTGGTTGGCGTGCGGATTAAATTTACGGAAATAGTGCAATACGGCAGGAATAATGCCTGCCGCGCCGTTGGTCGGTGCGGTGACGACGCGGCCGCCGCCGGCGTTTTCTTCATTGACCGCCATGGCGTACACCATCGGCCAAAGTTGGGTATTGACGATTTCGCTCTCGCGCAGGACTTTGAGTTTGGCCGCCAACTGCGGCGCACGGCGGCGCACGTTCAAGCCGCCCGGCAATTGCCCTTCCGCGCCCAAGCCGCGCTTGATACAGTTTTCCATCACATCGGCCACGGCAGCCACACGGCGGCGCACTTCCACCTCATCGCAACCTGCCAACGCTGCTTCATTGGCCAACACGACTTCGGAAATATTCAACTGGTTCAGACGGCATTGTGCCAGCAACTCGTCGCAGTTTTTGTAAGGATATGGCACATCCGAATTTTCCTGCGCTTCTTGTGCAAACCCTTCGTCTGTTACGATAAAACCGCCACCGACCGAATAATAAATCTGCTCTTTCAGCTTCAGGCCGTCTGAATGGTAGGCGATAAAGTTCAAACCGTTCGGATGTTTGGGCAACACTTTGTCGCCGCGGATATCCAAATCTTTTTCAGGATTGAAGGCCATTTCACGGCCGTTGAGTTTTAAAACGTGTTGCGTGCGGATGCGTTCCAAGCGTTGAGGGATGTCCGCAAGCGGAATATCGTGCGGCAGGCTGCCTTCCAAACCAAGCAATAATGCGTCAAATGTGCCGTGTCCGATGCCGGTCAAGGCAAGCGAGCCGTACACTTCAATGACAATGCGCGCCACTTGTGTATCCAAGTTTTCGGCATTCAGCAAATCGGCAAAAGCGGCAGCGGCCTTCATCGGGCCGACGGTGTGCGAGCTGGACGGGCCGATGCCGATTTTGAAAATATCAAAGATGCTGATCATAATTTTCCTATTATTGTGTGTACGGGCTGTGTTTTTCAGACGGCCTTAAAGCCTAAAGCACCGCTTGCCAATGCAAGTACCAAATGTCCGACAACCATCAAAGGATCACCTGCTCCCGGCGAGGTGTATTTCAGCGTCAGCGGTTTTTTACGCAAGGGTTCGTAATGACTGACTTCACACTGTGAGGCCTCTAAACTTGCAGAACCGGCACGGTATTTGTACGCCAACAGCCGTAAATTGTTCAAGTCCATCTTCATGCCACTGTCCAGCAATTCGCGCAACTGGTTTTCCCAGGCAATATCGGTACTTCCGTCTTTAATGGCAATCAAGATGGACTTTTCGAGGATTTTTTTGATGTGCTGGTTCAAGGAGCGGATTGGGAAATGCCCCAGCCACAACAAATCGGTCTCTGCAAATTGTGCGGAAAACTGCTCGATAAACCAGGAATGTAAACCTCGATAATTCGGCGAATGAAACAGGGTTGATTTAACCTTGTTGCCATCTTTATCCAACATGTAATGGCAACCGATAATCACGCTGCAAGATTCGGCAGCCCATCTGGGAATAATGACTTTGGGGGTAAAGAGCGTTTCAAGGCGTTGCTCGGTAAATTGTGTGGTGAAATCGGGGTTGTATTGCAACGATGTCGGTAAATAGCCGCGCCAAAGGTACATGCCGATCCTGTTTTCGCCGATGACATCCAATAGTTGTTCCAGCATGGTACGGCTAGGACATGAAATAAATTCGTCCGCATCCAGCGGAAAAACGAAATCTATCGCTTCATCTTTTGCTACAAGCTGCTTCATAAGCAGGTTTACCAATTGGTCTTGATTGAACTTGAGCGCTTGATATTGATAGATAAATACAGGTAAACCTTCTTCTTTCAATTGAATCAGGATTTCCCTTGTACCATCGCTGCTGCCATGATCGATGATGTGCATTTCATCCATCAGCTCGAGATTATGACGGACAAACGATTCGATAACGTCGTTTTCGTTGCGCACCATGCTGATGCTGATTAGTTTTTTTCCCATAAATTACGCAATGTATTGAGATATTTTAATATTTTTCAGACGGCCTCTATCCAACCGGCAATGCGTTTTTCAACGGCTTCGGCATTCAGTCCCAAATCGGCTAAGAGTTTTTTCGGGTCGCCGTGTTCGGTAACTTTGTCTTCTACACCCAGCAGCAGTACCGGTTTGCAGATGCCGTGTTTCGCCAACACTTCCAACACTGCACTGCCTGCGCCGCCTTGTTCGGCATTTTCTTCGGCTGTAACAATGTAGTCATGGCTTCGGGCAAGACGGACGATCAGCTCTTCATCTATCGGTTTGACAAAGCGCATATCGGCAACGGTGGCGTTCAGATTCTCAGCCGCGGTCAATGATGGGACAACCATGCTGCCAAAGGCGATAACGGCAATTTTCTCGCCTTCGCGACGGATGATGCCTTTGCCGATTTCAACGGTTTCCAGGCCTTCTGAAATGGTTGCGCCCGTACCTGTACCGCGCGGATAACGGACGGCGGATGGCGAATTTGCCTGATAGCAGGTTGAGAGCAGCAGGCGGCATTCGTTTTCGTCGCTGGGTGCGGCAATAATCATGTTCGGCACGCAACGCAAAAAGCTTAAGTCGTATAAACCGGCATGGGTCGGGCCGTCTGCACCGACAATACCTGCACGGTCAATGGCGAACAAAACAGGCAGGTTTTGCAGGGCAACGTCGTGTACCAACTGGTCGTAAGCGCGTTGCAGAAAAGTGGAATAAATCGCCACGACAGGCTTGATGCCTTCGCACGCCAAACCGCCGGCAAAGGTAACGGCGTGTTGCTCGGCGATGCCGACATCGAAATAGCGGTCGGGGAATTGCTGTTCAAACTCAACCAAGCCGCTGCCCTCGCGCATGGCAGGCGTGATGGCAACCAAACGCTCGTCCGCCGCCGCTTGGTCGCACAGCCATTGGCCGAACACTTGCGTATAGGTCGGTTTGACCGCGGCAGGTTTGACTTCCGGAGCAGACACTTCGCTCGGCAGCTTGGCGACAGCGTGGTATTTGACAGGATCGTTTTCGGCGAATTTGTAGCCGTTGCCTTTTTTGGTGATGACGTGCAGCAACTGAGGGCCTTTGCGGCCGCGCAAGTCTTTTAATACATCCACCAGATTTTCAACGTTGTGTCCGTCCACCGGGCCTGTATAACGGAAACCGAAGTTTTCAAACAAAGACAGCGACTGTTTGGCGTGTTCCGCTTCGCCTGCCAAGGTTTTGATTTTATTTTCAACTTTTTGGGCAAGCTCCATCGCGCCGGGCAATTTGTCCAATACTTTGCTCGATTGGGCTTTGATGGTGCTCAATAGGCCGTGCATATCGCGCACGACGTTACTGGCGAGATATTTCGGCAGCGCGCCGACATTGGGGGAAATCGACATTTCGTTGTCGTTGAGGATGACCAGCAAATCGACATCCATATCGCCTGCGCAATTCAGGGCTTCAAACGCCTGACCTGCCGTCATGGCTCCGTCGCCGATGATGGCAACGCTGCGGCGGTTGTTGCCCAACTGTTTGTCCGCAACAGCCATGCCCAAGGCCGCACCGATGGATGTGGAAGAATGGCCTACGCCGAACGCGTCGTATTCCGACTCGCTGCGTTTTGGGAAACCGGCCAAACCGCCGTATTGGCGCATGGTGTGCATTTGATTTTTGCGGCCGGTGAGGATTTTGTGTGGATAGCTTTGGTGGCCGACATCCCAGACCAAATGGTCTTCGGGCGTGTCGTACACATAATGCAGCGCCACTGTCAGCTCGACTGCGCCCAAGTTGCTGGCGAAATGGCCGCCCGTCTTACCGACGGAATCCAACAGAAATTCGCGCAATTCGGCGGCGACTTGCGGCAGCTGTTTTTTCTCCAGACGGCGCAAATCCTGAGGCGTATCGATAATATCGAGCAAAGGGCTTGGGTTCATGATTTTTGGCGGTGAATTTTTGTGTAACGGACGATTATATCAAGAGATTGCACAACTTGTTACAAATGCTTTCAGACGGCCCGAACCTTTATCCTTTATAATACTGCCAACTGAAAACACAAGGCCGTCTGAAATGACCCAAAACGCAAACAATCTCTGCTGGCTCGATATGGAAATGACCGGCCTCAACCCGGAACACGACCGCATTATCGAAGTCGCCATGATCATTACCGATTCCGATTTGAATGTACTGGCGCAATCGGACGTTTACGTCATCCATCAAAGCGATGAGTTACTCGACGGTATGGACGAGTGGAACACCGCCACCCACGGCCGCACCGGCCTGACCCAACGCGTACGCGAATCCAAACTAACCGAAGCCGAAGTAGAACAAAATCTGTTGGACTTCATGTCCGCATGGATACCCGAGAAATCCACGCCCATGTGCGGCAACTCCATCCATCAAGACCGCCGCTTCATGGTCAAATACATGCCGCGCTTGGAAGCCTATTTCCACTACCGCAACTTAGACGTATCCACGCTGAAAGAATTGGCCAAACGCTGGAATCCGGCCGTCGCCAAAAGCGTGGTCAAACGCGGTTCGCACAAGGCATTGGACGATATCCTCGAAAGTATCGAAGAAATGCGCCATTATCGCGATCATTTCCTCAAATTCCCTTCCGAATAATAATCTTAAGGCCGTCTGAAACAGGTTTCACACCGTTCAGACGGCCTGATCGGCTTCCCTCATCTCATGAAAATCACCAAAATCTTTACCTTCGATTCCTCGCACATGCTTGACGGGCATGACGGCAAATGCCAAAACCTGCACGGCCACACCTACAAACTTGAAATCACTGTCTCCGCGCCCGTTATCCAAGGCGGCGCAAAAGACGGCATGGTGATGGACTTTACCGACCTGAAAGCCATCGTCAAACAACACATTACCGACCCGTTCGACCACGCCTTCATCTATCACGGCAACAACAAACGCGAAAGCCAAATCGCCGCACTTTTGGAAGGCTGGAACATGAAAACCCTGCGCCTGCCCTGCCGCACCACCGCCGAAAACATGAGCGTAGAAATGTATGGCCGTCTGAAAAATGCCGGTGTCAAAGTGTGCAGCGTGAAACTATGGGAAACGCCGACGTCGTGTGCGGAATATGAAGGAGACTAAACCGGCATTTTGTATTTTTCAGACGGCCTGTTCCACAAACACACCCATCCGCTAAACATCAAAAGGAATCTTCATGAAAATCATCTCCACCCTCCTCGTTCTCTTCGTCGCTGTCGAACACTTCTACATCGCTTGGCTCGAAATGACGCAAATCCCAAGCGAAAAAACGTCAGAGCTGTTCAACATGCCTTACGAATTTATGGAACAAAAGCGCGTACAAACTCTGTTTTCCAACCAAGGCCTGTACAACGGTTTCCTCGCCATCGGCTTGGTATGGGCGCGCTTTGCCGCACCCGACAACGCGGTTTACGGCGTGACCATCCTGTTCCTCGGCTTTGTCCTCATCGCCGCCGCATGGGGCGCGTTTTCATCCGGCAACAAAGGCATTTTGCTCAAACAAGGCTTGCCGGCATTTTTGGCCGCCGCAGCCGTCATTGCCGCTTAAACACACCAGCCGTTCTTTCCACTCGAACTAACAGAAAGAATGGCTGCCTCACCCGATTTCTCAAAACGCTTCACCACAACAATTAAAACCCGCACACCCGACATTCATGACCATTCAAATCACTCCGAACAATCCCCAATACCGCATTGTCGAAATCTTTGAAAGCCTGCAAGGCGAAGGCTGGAATACAGGCATGCCCGCCATTTTCATCCGCCTGGGCAAATGCAATCTCGCGTGCAGCTGGTGCGACACCGACTACCTCAAATTCGGCATGATGAGCCTATCCGATATTTTAGGCCGTCTGAAAACCTACACGGCGCGCAACATCATCATTACCGGCGGCGAACCCACCATCCAACCGCATTTGGATACCCTGCTCAATGCACTCAAAGCCGAAGGCTATTTCCTGTGTATCGAAACCAACGGCCTCAACCCCGCGCCGCCGCAAATCGACTACGTTGCTACCAGTCCCAAAGCCTGTTACTCCGCCAAATACGAAAAAAGCTGCATCGAGAAAGCAGACGAAGTGCGCATTGTCGCCGATGGCGATGTCATTGCGTTTTGCCAAGAGATGGAACGCAAAATCTGCGCCCGACATTACTATCTTTCCCCCTGCGAACAAGACGGTGCAATGAATATCTACGACACCATCCGCCAAATCGGCGTATTAAACAGCCGACCCGATGCACTCGTCCATTGGCAATTGAGCGTACAAACGCATAAATGGGCAGGAATAGAATAATTCGTTTAAAATCAATTAAAAACAAAATCTTTACAAAATATTGAATGTAAATACCATTCGATATCCGACCAAATGAACTGCTGGCAAAGCTCTCAGGCCGTCTGAAAACCCTATTTCAGACGGCCTTTTTTATTACAAACCTCTTGACCGATTACATAAGATTACGTAAAGTGTGCAACAGTTTTCATAAATTGGTAAAACCAATTTACCTGATAACTGGTTGCATCTAAAAAAATAGCAATCCTTATTCGAAAAACATTAACTACTCAACACATCGCATCAAACCGCCATTGATTGACGGTTATGATGCTTGTTGCCCCGAGGATAATCCCATGGCTCTCTTTCTCAGTATTTTTCCCATCGTGCTGCTGATCTGGCTGATGGTTAAGAAAAACAGTATGCCGTCCTACGTCGCGTTGCCGATTACCGCCGCGCTGATTTATGCCATCAAACTGTTTTATTTCGGCGACGATGCCATGTTGCTCAACGCAACAGCCGCGTCCGGCCTCGTCTCTACCCTGACCCCGATTACCGTAATTTTCGGTGCCATTATGTTTAACCGCATGATGGAAACCACCGGCTGTATCGATGTCATCCGCAAATGGCTGGCCACCATCAGCCCGAATCCGATTGCCCAGTTGATGATCATCGGCTGGTCTTTCGCCTTTATGATTGAAGGCGCATCCGGTTTCGGCACACCTGCCGCCATTGCCGCGCCAATCCTGATGAGCTTGGGCTTCAACCCATTAAAAGTAGCCATCTTCACTTTGGTCATGAACTCCGTACCCGTATCCTTCGGTGCAGTAGGTACCCCGACTTGGTTCGGCTTCGCTCCTTTGGGCTTGGATCAAAAGAGCATTATGGAAATCGGTATGCAAACCGGCGTAATGCACTTCTTTGCTGGTTTCATCATCCCTGTGATCGGCTTGAGCTTCATCGTACCTTGGGCTGAAATCCGCAAAAACTTGGGCTTCATCGGTATCGCCGTATTCTCCTGTACCCTTCCTTACGTTGCATTGGCGATGGTCAATGAAGAATTCCCATCTCTGGTTGCCGGCGCAATCGGCCTGATGGTATCCGTATTCGCCGCAAACCGCGGCTGGGGCTTGAGCAAAGATTACGCCAAAGACCCGAATGCAGAAAAAGTACCTTTCGCACAAGTTGCCAAAGCACTGGCTCCTTTGGGTATGCTGATCGGTATGCTGGTGATAACCCGTATCAAACAGCTGGGCATCAAAGGCCTGCTGACCAGCAAAGAAGAATGGTTCAGCTTCCAACTGCCGTTTGATTTGTCCAAAATCACCGTCAGCGACTCCCTGACCATCACCTTCGGCAACATCTTCGGCCAAGGCGTAAACGCTTCCTACCAAACCCTCTACGTTCCGGCCTGGATTCCGTTTGTCTTCACCGTTTGGATTTGCATCCTGCTGTACAAAACCAAATTCAAAGATGCATGGTCTTTCTACGCTGCAACCTTCAACCAAACCAAAAAACCTCTGCTTGCCCTGATGGGTGCGCTGATTATGGTTCAACTGATGATGGTTGGCGGTGACGACTCCATGGTGAAAATCATCGGTAAAGAATTTGCCAATATGGCTGGCGAACACTGGGTGTACTTCTCCCCATACCTGGGCGCAATCGGTGCATTCTTCTCCGGTTCCAACACTGTATCCAACTTGACCTTTGGTCCGATTCAACAACAAATCGCGCTTGATACCGGCCTGTCCGTTACCCTCATCCTCGCCCTGCAATCTGTCGGCGGCGCAATGGGTAACATGGTCTGCATCAACAACATCATCGCCGTATGCAGCGTGTTAAACGTAAACAACGCCGAAGGCGCGATCATCAAGAAAACTGTCATCCCGATGAGCATCTATGGCGTCATCGCCGTGACTATCGCTTCAATTTTCTTCTTGTAAACCGCTTCATATCAAAGGCCGTCTGAATATTCAGACGGCTTTTTTTGTATTCTTTTGCTATATTTCTTAAAGAATCATTAATGTATATATTCCGCAACAACCCGTATAACCACTTTGCAACACCAAATTACAAACAACTTTCTATTAATAAACAATCGGGTAAGCATAAGTAAACACTGTTTTGCAATTTACCTAATTGTCACTACCACCAAAACGCCTACAATATGCTTCATCTGCAAACGAAAACCCTTTCTCACTTTGCAAGATAACACACAACCCTCATATGGAGCTTAGATCATGAAATTACTTTCTGTTATCACTGCAGCCGCATTGGCTACTGTTTCCTTCTCTGCTGCCGCTGCACCTGCCGGCTTCGTTTCTTACCATTGTGACGGTGGCAAATCACTGAACGTGATGTACGGCTTTGACCGTAGCGGCCGTGCAGTTACTGCTGACGTAAACGCCGGTGGCAAAAAAGCCTCTTTGGTTGTCAACAAAAAACGTTCTGACAGCACTGGCACTACTTTCACCAACCGTCAAGGTTATGCAATGTCTGCTGGTTTCATCGACAAAAACACCCACACTACTTCTGAAGTAGTTGGCGTGAACGCCCCTAACGGCTCATTCCTGGTGAAAAACTGCGAACCACGTCCACGTTAATCCCAGTTTTCCTATTTAACCGAATCATCCCGGTTTGATAGAAAGGCCGTCTGAAAAACAATTTTCAGACGGCCTTTTGATTCAATCCTATAAAAAAGAGCGTGTCCCGTACACGCTCTTTTTGTTTGTTCACCCAATTAAATACGCATCGGCATTACGATGTATTTGAAATTCGGATTGTTCGGCACGGTAAACAGCGTTGAACGGTTGGCATCGCCGAAAGCAAGCTGCATATCGTCGGAGTGGATGTTACGCAACACATCCATCAAGTAGCCAATATTGAAACCGACTTCGAGTTCTCCGCCCTGGTAAGCGATTTCCAACTCTTCGCGCGCTTCTTCCTGCTCATTGTTGCTACATACGACACTCAGCAAACCAGGCTGCAGGAACAGTCGCGCGCCGCGGAATTTTTCATTGGCAAGAATGGCCGCACGTTCGAGCGCACCCAAAAGCTGGGTACGGGATACAAGGAAAATCTTGTCATTATCCAAAGGAATCACTCGGTTAAAGTCAGGGAACTTGCCGTCGATGACTTTGCTGACAATGGTCGTGCCATTGCATTGGAAGCGTACTTGATTATCCAAAAGCTCAACGGTGATGGACTCGGACGGATTGTTCAACAGCTTGAAGAGTTCCAATACCGTTTTGCGCGGCAGGATTACTTCCGTTTTTGGCAGTTCTGCTTCAATTTGGCTGGCCGCATAAGCAAGGCGGTGACCGTCGGTTGCAACAAGGCGCAGTTGGTTTCCTTCAACCTGCATCAGCAAGCCGTTGAGATAATAGCGGATATCTTGAACCGCCATGCTGTATTGCACTTGCGAAAGCATGGTTTTGAAGGTTTCTTGAGTCAGCGAGAAAGTCGCGCTGACGTCGCTGCCGACGTTCATCAACGGAAAGTCTTCAGCCGGCAGGGTTTGCAGGGCAAAACGGGATTTGCCCGCGCGCAGAGTCAAACGGTTGTCCGCCCAATCCAGTGACACCAGCGCACTGTCAGGCAGGGCGCGCAAAATGTCTTGGAATTTTTTAGCGTTGGTCGTAATACGGAAATCGCCTGCCTGACTTTCAGGGCCGGCGGTATTGATTTGGATTTCCAAGTCGGTTGCCAAAAGTTTGGTTTGTCCGTCTTTGCTTTCCAGCAACACATTGGACAAAATCGGCAGAGTATGGCGACGTTCGACAATACCGGTAACGGCTTGCAACGGCTTGAGCAGACTGTCGCGATCGGCTTGTAAAATCAGCATGTTCCATTCCTTTGAATTTGAAATCGGTTGATTTGGGTATTTTAAAATATTTTTTGTATTCAGACGGCCTCACATTGACATCAGGTCGTCTGAATATTGCATTGGGTCAGTTCTGAATCAAAATCAGCAGTTTTTCGTAGTCTTGCGCCAATTCGGGATCTTCTTCACGCAGTTTCGCCACCGCTTTAACACCGTGCATCACAGTCGTGTGGTCGCGACCGCCAAAGGCATCGCCAATAGAAGGCAGACTGAGCGTGGTCAGCTCTTTGGTCAGGCTCATGGCAACTTGGCGCGGGCGGGCGATGTTGCGCGTGCGTTTTTTGCCCAATATATCGCTGATTTTAATACGGTAGTATTTGGCTGTCGCATCTATGATGATGTCGGCAGTAATGACTTTGTGTTTCTCGGCAATAATATCCTGCAAAGCCGTGCGCGCCAAATCCATGTCGATAACAGGGCGATTCATAAAACGGCTGCTGGCGCTGACACGGTTAAACGCACCTTCCAGCTCACGAACATTGGAGCGGATCAGATTGGCAATAAACAGAGCAGCTTCGTCTTCGATACTGATACCGGCTGCTTCTGCCTTTTTCTGCAAAATCGCCACGCGCATTTCCAATTCGGGCGGTTCGAGTTCCAAAGTCAACCCCCATGAGAAACGGGATTTGAGACGGTCGTCCATACCCTCGATTTTGGCAGGCAATACGTCGCACGTCAGAATCAGCTGTTTTTTCTCGTTGTGGAAATGGTTGTACAGATAGAAGAATTCTTCCATCGTACGGTCTTTGCCTTTGATGAACTGAATATCGTCGATAATCAGCAGGTCATATTGTTTGTATTGTTGCTTGAACACATCATAAGTGTTGTTGCGCACCGCCTTCATAAAGCTGCGGATATAGTCGTCCGAGTGCATATAGCGCACTTTGGCATCAGGACGGTTTTTCAGCAATTCGTTGCCGATGGCCTGCACCAAGTGGGTTTTACCCAAACCGGTACTGCCGTATAAAAAAAACGGGTTGTAGCCCTGCCCCGGATTTTCAGCAATCGCTTGGGCGGCTGCGGCGGCAAGGCGGTTGCCCTTACCTTCCACCAAAGTTTCAAATGTATAGTCGCGCGACAAATTGGTCTGTTCGTAGCGCGCTTCTTCCGCATCGTGTTGCGCGTCGGTTTTGGCTTTGGCAACTGCTTTAGATTCAGCCGGAGCAGCAGTTTGCACTTGAGGCTCATCATGCGGCAGGTTTTTTATGCGTTGCGCCAAAATCTCGGCAGCCGTCATGGCAGCGACAGGCTTGGAAACCGTTTCAGACGGCCTATCTTCTTCCATTACAACAGCAGTTTGCAAAGGCATTTGAACAGGCTCTACACACTCTTCAACTTCAATGACTTCTTGCACTTGCACCGGCGCAACAGCCTGAGCCGCCATTTCATAATGCACACCTACGCCCGGCTTAAACGCGAAAGCAGCCTGCTGAGGCACCAATTCGGCACGCACGGCGTCAATTTTGGTGGCAAACTGGCTTTTGAGCATATTGCAGGCAAATTGGTTTTTACCATACACCACCCATGCGCCGTTTTCTTCACCCACGGTCAAAGGCGCAATCCATTGCGCAAACTGCCCGGCAGGCAACATTTCGTGAAGGCGGCAAAGGCACAGCGGCCAAAATTCAGCTAACGTCATGAGATTAAGCTCGGAAAATGGAAGATTTGGGAAATACAAGAAGGCAGAGCAGATAGGCAATCCGATAAAAATCAAATTTTTACGACACTCCCGCTGCTTTCAGACGGCCTTGCGCACAGAGAAAAGCAAGATTGGGCGATTATACCCATTCCGCTCTTTTTTATCCACAACCGCCGCAAAATTTTATCCACAAATTCTATCAATGCATAAAACCAGTTGTCACACTTTGGCCAACGAAAAGTTTTTATATTGATTGACAAAAGCAGCAAATTGGAGTGTAATTCACAGTTTAATTATCTACCAATTTTTAGGAAACATCATGAAACGCACTTATCAACCTTCCGTTACCAAACGTAAACGCACCCACGGCTTCTTGGTTCGCTCCAAAACCCGCGGTGGTCGCGCAGTATTGGCTGCCCGTCGCGCCAAAGGCCGCAAACGCCTGGCTGTATAATTTTGAATTACGGCTTCTCGAAGCAGTATCGCTTATTAAAAACGGATGATTTTTCATCCGTTTTTGCGTTGAAAAACCGACGCAGCCGCGATTTACTGCAAGTCTCCCAGTCCGCAGACAACGCGCTCGGCCATCCGCGCCTTGGTTTGGTCGTCAGCAAAAAGACCGCCAAACGCGCCCATGACCGCAATTATATGAAGCGCGTCATCCGCGACTGGTTCAGGCTGAATCAACACCAGCTGCCGCCGCATGATTTTGTTGTGCGCGTGCGTCAGGCGTTTAATCGGGAAACTGCTCCGGAAGCCCGAAGCCAACTTGCCCAGCTGATGAAAAAACGCCGATGAATACCCTGCTTTCCAAGCTCCTCCTTGCACTCATCCGCTTTTACCAATACTGCATCAGCCCCCTCATTCCGCCGCGCTGCCGCTATACCCCGACCTGTTCACAATACGCAGTCGAAGCCGTCAAAAAATACGGCGCATTCAAAGGCGGATGGCTGGCAATCAAACGCATCGCACGATGCCATCCTTTCGGCGGACACGGACATGACCCTGTTCCATAATGCTGCTGTCAACCATTTAAAGAACACGATTTTCTTTAATTTCCCGTCGGTTTCTATATAATGCCGTCTGAAGCAGTTTTCATCTTGATTACCTATCCGTCAATTCCAGGAATCTCTTATGGATTTTAAAAGACTAATGGCGTTTTTTGCCATTTCAGTGGCAATTTTTGCCGGCTGGGAACATTTTTTCCCCAGCCCCAAACCTAATCCGGCGCAACAAGCCGCGCAACAGCAAACGGCCGCCGCTCCGGCAAAAGCCGCTGTCGAAGCCGCGCTTGCCCCAGCCTCCCCTATTACCGTTACCACAGATACGGTTAAAGCCGTCATCGATGAGAAAAGCGGCGACCTGCGTCAGCTGACCCTCTTGCAATACAAAGCAACCGGCGACGAACACAAACCTTTCGTCCTGTTTAACGACGGCAAGGAATACACCTACGTTGCCCAATCCGAGCTTTTGGACGCACAAGGCAACAACGTTCTGAAAGGCATCAGTTTTAGCGCTCCGCAAAAACAATACAGTTTGGAAGGCGACAAAGTCGAAGTCCGCCTGAGCGCGCCTGAAACCAACGGCCTGAAAATCGACAAAGTTTATACTTTCACCAAAGGCAGTTACTTGGTTAACGTCCGTTTCGACATTACCAACAGCAAAGGCCAACCCGTCAACCTGAGCGCAGACTACCGCATCGTCCGCGACCACAGCGAACCCGAAGGCCAAGGCTACTTTACCCGCTCTTACGTCGGCCCGGTGGTTTACTCCCCTGAAGGCGGCTTCCAAAAAGTCAGCTTCTCTGATTTGGATGACGATGCCAAATCCGGCAAATCCGAAGCCGAATACATCCGCAAAACGCCGACCGGCTGGCTCGGCATGATTGAACACCATTTCATGTCCACTTGGATTTTGCAGCCTAAAGACGGCCAAAGCGTTTGCGCCGCAGGCGACTGCCGTATCGACATCAAACGTCGCAACGACAACCTGTATAGCGCAAGCGTCAGCGTGCCTTTAGCCTCCATTCAAGCCGGCGCGAAAGCCGAAACCGCCATCAACCTGTATGCCGGTCCGCAAACCACTTCCGTTATCGCCAATATCGCCGACAAACTGCAACTGGCCAAAGACTACGGCAAAGTACACTGGTTCGCCTCCCCACTCTTCTGGCTCTTGAACCAACTGCACAACATCATCGGCAACTGGGGCTGGGCAATCATCGTTTTGACCATCATCGTCAAAGCCGTACTGTACCCGTTGACCAACGCCTCTTACCGCTCTATGGCAAAAATGCGCGCCGCCGCGCCTAAATTGCAAGCCATCAAAGAGAAATACGGCGATGACCGCATGGCACAACAACAAGCCATGATGCAGCTTTACAAAGACGAGAAAATCAATCCGCTGGGCGGCTGTCTGCCTATGCTGTTGCAAATCCCCGTCTTCATCGGCCTGTACTGGGCATTGTTCGCCTCCGTAGAATTGCGCCAAGCGCCTTGGTTGGGTTGGATTACCGACTTGAGCCGTCCGGATCCTTTCTACATCCTGCCTTTGATTATGGCGGCGACCATGTTTGCACAAACTTATCTGAATCCGCCGTCAACCGACCCTATGCAGGCGAAAATGATGAAAGTCATGCCTTTGATTTTCTCTATCATGTTCTTCTTCTTCCCTGCCGGTTTGGTTCTGTACTGGGTAGTCAACAACCTCTTGACTATCGCCCAACAATGGCACATCAACCGCAGCATCGAAAAACAACGCGCCCAAGGCGAAGTCGTTTCTTGATAAAAGCTTAGGCAACACAAAGGCCGTCTGTTGTTCAGACGGCCTTTTTTATTTCCCCAAACAAATACAGTTTGAAATTGAACCCAATCCAGTTTTAAGCGGCATGCAACACAAAAATCGTCGGGCGTTTTTTCAAATTCGGCATTTCTTTTCTTTTCCGCCACTGCGCAATCGTCTGGCTGATGATTTCCTGTGTCGGCAAGGTCAAGTCCGTAGCCACGCACAAGCGCGTTTCGGGATGCAGGTTTTCCACCGCATCAGCCAACAACGCATCGTTGCGATACGGCGTTTCGATAAACAGCTGCGTTTCATTCTGCTGGCGCGAACGTTGCTCCAAAGCCTTCAAACTCTGAATCCGCTCATTTTTTTCAGACGGCAGATAACCCTTAAATGCAAAGTTCTGCCCATTCGCACCCGAAGCCATCAGCGCCAGCAACAAACTGGACGGGCCGACCAAAGGCCGTACTTCAAAACCGTGTTTATGCGCCAACGCCACCAAATTCGCGCCTGGATCAGCAACAGCCGGGCAACCCGCCTCACTGACAATGCCCATACTGCGTCCCTCTTGCAAAGGCTTCAGCAATTCCGGCAAAGTCTTCAAATCCGTGTGTTCATTCAGCGTTTGCAAATTCAGCTCGCGGATAGGCGTAGTCACGCCCAAATGTTTCAAATGCGCGCGCGCTGTTTTTTCCGCTTCCACGACAAAATCCGTCAGCCCGACAATCGCCTGTTGTTCATGCGGCAACAGGCATGGCGTATCAGGCGCACCCAAAGGGGTAGGAATCAAATACAAAATCGGTTTCATTCTTGCAACTCCAAAAAATCTCAGGCCGTCTGAACACATTCAGACGGCCTCAAACTATAAAACTTCCACACCTTCGTTTTTCAAAAAATCAATCAGACGGAAAATCGGAAGGCCGATCAAAGCATTCGGGTCCGTACTTTCAATCCGCTCCAACAAAGCAGCGCCCAAACCCTCGCTCTTCGCCGCACCGGCACAATAAACCGCATCCGGCTCTCGTTCCAAATATCGGCTGATTTGCGCCTGCGTCAACTGTCGCATGGCAACCACCGTATGATCGACATGATGCTGAACCTTGCCCGTAGCAGTATTCAAAAGCACGATTGCACTGTAAAATTCAATCCGTTTTCCGCTTAAGTCCGCCAGCATCTGTTGTGCATTTGCGACGTTCATCGGTTTACCCAACTGCCGTCCTTCGCACCATGCGACTTGGTCTGCGCCGATAATCAGCGCGGCAGGGAAAGTTGCCGCCAATGAACGGGCTTTGCCTTCCGCTAAACGCAGCGCCGTCTCGCCTGCATGCTCGCCCTCAATAGGCGTTTCGTCAAAATCAGGCGATGCCGTCTGAAAATCGATACCCAAACGGCGAAGCTGTCCACAGCGGAAAACCGAACTCGACCCTAAAACCAAAGGCAGTTTTACTTCCATATTTTTACTTAAAAACATTGACGTTAGACTGCCGAAATTATATCATACTCCGTTTATGTCATACCCTAATTTGATTGACCCAGAAGTTTTCGCCGCCGAAGGGCAGAATCTGCAAGGCAGCTTCCTGCTCGAAGAATTGGATGAACGAGTTAGTTCGCACGATTACCCGGCCGACAAACAGACACGCGTGTCGTTTACGCTGCAAGGCGGTCGCGACCGGCTGCAACGTCTGTTTCTCGATTTAAACGTCAAAGCTGACATGCCCCTGATTTGCCAGCGTTGCATTACGCCCATGCCGTTTCTGCTCGATGAAACCAGCCGTATCGTCCTGTTTGCCGATGAAGAGAGTTTGGACGAAGCCATGCTTGCCGATGAAGAATTGGAAGGCATGCTGCTCGAAAAAGAGCTTGACGTGCGGACTCTGGTTGAAGACCAAATCCTGATGTCGCTCCCTTTCTCCCCTCGACATGAAGACTGCGGCAACAATGGAACACTGGACGAAGTCAATCGGGACAAACCAAACCCCTTCGCTGTTTTAGCAGGTTTGAAAAGCAGTTAATTAGGACACAGTTTATTTATCTAGGAGCTTGAAATGGCCGTTCAACAAAACAAAAAATCCCCTTCTAAACGCGGTATGCACCGTTCACACAACGCTCTGACTGCGCCTTCTCTGTCTGTTGACAGCGCAACCGGCGAAGTACATCGTCCACACCACATTTCTCCAAACGGTATGTACCGTGGCCGTAAAGTGGTAAAAGCTAAAGGCGAATAATCCGTTCGTCTGACTGAAAAAGCCAGAATATTGCCATGCAATGACTGGCTTTTTTGCATTGCACCCTGTATTTTCCTCTTCGGAAGCACACCATGAAACGTAAAATCTGGTACACCTACGACGACATCCACCGCGTAATCAAAGGATTGGCGGAAAAAATCCAAAACTCCGGCACAAAATACGATGCCATGATTGCCATTGGCGGCGGCGGTTTTATCCCTGCCCGCATGTTGCGCTGCTTCTTGGAAATTCCGATTTACGCCGTCACCACAGCCTACTACGACAGCGATAACGAAGGTCAAGTGACCGAGGAAGTGAAAAAAGTCCAATGGCTTGATCCCGTTCCAGATACACTGAAAGGCAAAAACGTACTGGTCGTTGACGAAGTGGACGACAGCCGCGTTACCATGGAATTTTGCCTGACCGAATTGTTGAAAGAAGATTTCGGCACCGTCGGCGTGGCAGTATTGCATGAAAAAATCAAAGCCAAAGTCGGCAAAATTCCTGAAGGTGTCCCTTATTTCAGCGGCATCACCGTTGAAGACTGGTGGATCAACTATCCTTGGGACGCGCTGGACATTGACGAACACAACAAATTGGCCGCGCAAAACCAATAAATCTGGCACGACGTCGCAACAAGCCTTTTCATCTGATTTTCCATTCAATCTCCTGAAAATCAGATGAGTGTGCTTGTCTGATTGTTTGAGGCCGTCTGAAACACACAAACCGGAGAACAACATGATTACACTGGCCGTAGATGCCATGGGCGGAGATGCAGGCCTTGCGGTTACCGTCCCCGGTGCAGTGGATTTCCTGAAACAGCAATCCGACGTACACCTGATTATGGTCGGAGATGAAGCAGCAGTCCGCCAAGCATTAAGCTCGGCAGGCGCACCTATGGACCGCATTACCGTCTGCCATGCAGCGCAAGTCGTCGAAATGGATGAAGCGCCGCAATCCGCGCTGAAAAACAAAAAAGAATCATCCATGCGCATCGCCATCAACCAAGTCAAAGAAGGCAACGCGCAAGCCGCCGTATCGGCAGGCAATACCGGCGCACTGATGGCGACTGCCCGATTCGTCCTAAAAACCATTCCCGGCATTGAGCGCCCTGCCATCGCCAAATTCCTGCCTTCCGACAGCGAACACGTTACCCTGGCTTTGGATTTGGGTGCCAACGTTGACTGTACGCCCGAACAACTGGTTCAATTTGCCATCATCGGCAGCGAGCTGGTACACGCACTGCACCCAGAAAAAGGCAGCCCGCGTGTCGCCCTTTTGAACGTCGGCACAGAAGACATCAAGGGTACGGATGCCGTCAAACAAACCTTTAAACTGTTGAGCAGCAGCAAACTCAACTTTATCGGCAATATCGAAAGCAACGGCGTTTTATATGGCGAAGCCGATGTCGTTGTCGCTGACGGGTTTGTCGGCAACGTTATGCTCAAAACCATCGAAGGTGCAGTTAAATTCATGAGTGGCGCCATCCGCCGTGAATTCCAAAGCACCCTGTTCAACAAACTTGCCGCCATTGCCGCCCTGCCCGCGCTCAAAGGTTTGAAAGGCAAATTGGATCCGCGTAAATTTAACGGCGCCATCCTGCTTGGCTTACGTGGCATCGTGATTAAGAGCCACGGCGGAACCGACGAAGTCGGCTTCCGTTATGCTTTGGAAGAAGCCTACCACGAAGCCAAATCTGCCGGCCTCGCTCAAATCGAACAAGGCGTAGCCACCCAGTTGGCCGCTTTGGAAGCCGCCAAAGCAGCCGAACTGGAAGAAACCGCCACTCCAGCAACGGAAGCTTAAGGCTGATATACACAGGCCGTCTGAAACTTCAAAAAGTTCAGACGGCCTGTTTTTATCTTTAATCACCGACTTCATTCTTAATATTGGGAATTTTCCCATTTTCGCTTACAATACCCGACTATCTGAATCAACTCTCTAAAAAGGCCGTTCTCATGCAATATGCCAAAATTTCCGGTACAGGCAGCTACCTTCCTGCCAACCGCGTCAGCAATGACGACCTTGCCAAAAAAGTGGACACTTCCGACGAGTGGATTACCACGCGTACAGGTATCAAATTTCGCCATATTGCAGACGACAGCGAAAAAACCAGCGACTTGGCCGCCGAGTCAGCGCGCCGCGCCTTGACAGATGCCGATTTGCAGGCTGACGATATCGATCTGATTATCGTCGCCACAGCTACTCCCGATATGCAATTCCCTTCTACGGCAACCATCGTGCAGCAAAAATTGGGTATTGCCAACGGCTGCCCTGCCTTTGACGTACAAGCCGTGTGTGCCGGTTTTATGTATGCCCTGACCACTGCCAATGCCTACATCAAAAGCGGCATGGCAAAAAACGCTTTGGTCATCGGCGCGGAAACCTTCAGCCGCATCGTCGATTGGAACGACCGCACCACCTGCGTCCTCTTTGGTGACGGCGCAGGCGCGGTTGTCTTAAGCGCATCTGACGAACCGGGCATCATCCACGGCAAACTTAAAGCCGACGGCAACTACCTCAACCTTTTGAACGTCCCCGGGCAAATCGCTAACGGCCAAATTTGCGGCTCACCCTACATCAGCATGGACGGCCCCGGCGTATTCAAATTTGCCGTTAAAATGCTGTCCAAAATCGCCGATGACGTTATCGAAGAAGCCGGTTACACCACCGATCAAATCGATTGGATTGTGCCGCACCAAGCCAATAAGCGCATTATCGACTCTACCGCCAAACACTTGGGCTTGAGCATGGATAAAGTGATCTTGACCGTCCAAGATCACGGCAATACTTCCGCCGCCTCCATTCCGTTGGCACTGGATGTCGGTATTAAAAACGGCCAAATCAAACGCGGACAAAACCTCTTGCTCGAAGGCATCGGCGGCGGTTTTGCCTGGGGTGCGGTTTTGGTGAAATACTAACGGCTGGGCCGTCTGAACCTCCCTTTCAGACGGCCTATTCTGCTCAAACCCATGAAATCCCTAACGTTTGCACTCTGCATCAGCAGCCTGTTTTTAAGCATAACGGCTGTAATATTGCCCAAACTGGCAATCGCCTATCTCGCACTGAGTGCATACGTTTTCCTGCTTTACTACCTAGACAAACAGCGCGCACGCAACCACGACAGACGCATACCCGAAGCAAAATTGCACCTGCTCAATCTGCTTGGCGGCTGGCCGGGCGGTTATTGCGGCAGCCTCGCATTCCGGCATAAAACCAGCAAACCCGAGTTTGTCCGCCCCTTCCGGCTGACCGCCGCAACCAATACTGTCGCCACCCTCCTTCTGCTGGCAGACACCCTCAAACATTCAAACCAATAAGGAATTACCATGTCTTTCGCATTCTTCTTCCCCGGACAAGGCTCACAAAGCCTAGGCATGATGAGCGGCTTTGCCGAGCAAGCCATCGTTAAAGCCACATTTGACGAAGCTTCCGCCGTATTGGGTCAAGACCTGTGGGCAATGATTAACGGCGAAGATGCCGAATTAATCGGACAAACCGTCAACACCCAGCCCATCATGCTGGCCGCCGGTATTGCCACTTACCACGCCTACTTGGAAGCCGGTGGTAAAATCCCTTCAGTCGTTGCAGGTCACAGTCTCGGCGAATACACCGCCCTCGTCGCTGCCGGCGCATTGAATTTCGCAGACGCGGTCAAACTGGTCCGTCTGCGCGCCGAGCTCATGCAATCTGCCGTACCGCAAGGCGTAGGCGCAATGGCCGCTATTTTGGGGTTGGAAGACGAACAAGTGAAAGCCATTTGTGCCGAAGCTGCACAAGGCGAAGTCGTTGAAGCCGTCAACTTCAACTCCCCAGGCCAAGTCGTTATCGCCGGCAATACCACCGCAGTCGAACGCGCCATGGCCGCCGCCAAAGAAGCCGGAGCCAAACGCGCCCTGCCGCTGCCCGTTTCCGTTCCTTCACATTGCAGCCTCATGAAGCCTGCAGCGGAAAAACTTGCCGAAGCACTGAAAGACATCACCATCAAACAACCGCAAATCCGCGTTATTCATAACGCCGATGTCGCTTCTTATGATGATGCCGACAAAATCAAAGATGCCTTGGTACGCCAACTGTACAGCCCGGTGCGCTGGACAGAAACCGTCAACGAACTTGTCTCCGAAGGCATCACCGAATCCGCCGAATGCGGCCCCGGCAAAGTCCTCGCAGGCCTCGCCAAACGCATCAACAAAGAAGCCGTATGCAGCGCATTGACCAATGCCGATCAAGTGGCTGCATTTATCGAAGCTCACTAAAACGTTTTCAGACGGCCTATCCTGTCAGGCAAGGCCGTCTGAAAAATCAGCCCACTCCAATCCGAATACATTATGAAAAAAACCATTATTCTTGCCGTTCCCTACATGTACGGACTGGATCAATGTATCGAAAAAAATCTGCGTTTTCTTGGTTTTGATGTCATTAATCTGTGCTATGACGACCGAGATTCCTATTACCCGAACTTGGGCAGCAGACTCAAAAACCTCTACCACAAACACATCACCAAAGACGGCAACTATAAAAAATACCTCAAATACAGCCGCCACCTCGACGACATTCAACAAAAACTGGCCTTGTTAAATGGTAAAAAAGCCGATTATGCGCTCTGTATCCGTGCCAATATTTACCCCAAAGAAATCATCGCCACCATCCGCGAACACAGCAATGTTTGTGTGAATTATCAATGGGATGGCGTAGGTCGTTTTCCAGATATTATTGAATATTTGGATTATTTTGACCAATGCTGGGTTTTCGATCCCGACGATATTCAAAAATATCCACAATGCCGTTTCAAAGCCACCACCAATTTTTACTTTGACTTTCCCGTGGCAGAATATGCACCTACCAACAAACTCTACTTTTTAGGCGGCTACGAACTTAGACGCGAAGAACAAACCAAACGCTTTATCCAAGAAACCGAACGCCTCAACCTACCCTTGGATTTTCATATCTACTGTAAAGACGATAGGGCTGAAAAAGCCTTCGGACACAACGGCATCCGCTATCTTGACCGCAGCAGCATCCTCAGCTTTGAAGAAAACCTCAGCCAAGTACAAAGTTGCGGTGCGGTTGTCGATTTTGCACAATTCGAACATTACGGCTTATCATTCCGTATCTTCGATGCGTTGCGTTTCGATAAAAAACTGATCACCACCAACAAACATATCTTGGAGACCGACCTATACCACCCGGACCGTGTGTTCGTATGGGACGGCGGTAATTTAGACGCATTGCCTGAATTCTTGGCGCGCCCGTATCAGCAACCTGACCCTGAAATCAAAGCCTATTATTCGTTTACACAATGGCTAAACCGCCTGCTCGGCATTGATTAACCCTATTGCCTACGGCAGATACTTCTGCCTGACAAAATATTACATCGAATACATTATGAGTAAGAAAAAAGTCATTCTCGCCATGCCGGAACTCTTCAAAATCCACGAACTCATTATTGAGAACTTGGAGAAATGCGGATTTGAAGTGCTGTCCCTGACCTATGAAGAAAAAGAGTTCAAATACAAAAATGTATTTCAACGGCTGAAAAAAATCTGGTATCGAAATATTCTTGGACAAAAAGACTTCAAAAAACGGACCATGTTCCGCGCCGTAGAAGAACGCCTCAATACCCTGTTAAGCGAACATCCCGAACAAGCGGATTATTGCTTCATGATTTGGCTAGGCGCCTACCCGAAAGACTTCATCGCCAAGCTCAGAGCGCATTCAAAATTGATGGTGTACTACAACTGGGAAGCCCTGACCTTCTTAAAAGAAGACTTCGACAACATCGAATTTTTCGACAAATTTTACTTTTTCGATCCGTTTGACCAAGGCAAACACCCCGAATACGCCGAAAAACTCTTTCCAACCACCAGCTTCTACTTTGACAGCTTCAGGCCGTCTGAAAACCCGCAAAACAAAATCTTGTTTATCGGCTCGTACGCTGCCGACCGCAACAATGACATCCGTGCATTTTGCGAAGCTGCACGTTCAATCGGTTTAGAAATAGATTTCCGCTTGGCCAGTAAGAAAATTGAAGAAGAAAAAGCGGCTTTGGGCATTCCCGAGGTCGAGTTCTTCTCATTTGAAAACGCCCTCTCCTATCGTCAAAACTTAGAAGAAGCGGCCAAATCCTCCGTATTGGTAGATTTCCTCAACCGCAAGCACTACGGCCTCTCTTTGCGGATTTTCGAAGCGATTGGTTTGGACAAAAAACTGATTACGACCAATCCGACCATCGTACATTACGATTTTTATCACCCGAACAATATGTTCTACTGGAATGGAAGCAACCTTGACGAACTCAAAGCCTTCCTGACCTTGCCGTATGTACCGCTTGCCCCCGGCCTGAAGCACAAATACAGCTTCAGCAACTGGATCAGCTGCGCATTTGATATTGAACCGAATATCCCTATCGGATTGCCTGAAATCGATAGAGACGTTGTGGAGAATTTAAATGTTTGATAGAGAAAAATTAGTATTAGAAACTGCTCATATCCGCAAACGAGAATTCATTGAACAGCCGAGACATATTGTTTATGCAGCCGATCAAAACTATATCAAACACATCGGCACTGCGTTACTTTCTGTGCTGCAAAACAATACCAATCCAATACATTTTCATTTGTTAGTTAGTGGTTCAGAAGGTTATGATTTTAATATTTTCGATCAAATTGAAACATCAAATCAAAACTACGCAATAAGCGTTTACCATTTAAATACAGAATACTTTTCTACCCTGCAGACTACCCATTATTTTACTATCGCTATGTATTACCGTATGAGTATCCCTTGCTTATTAAAAGGTATTGCTCATACTGCGCTTTATTTAGATACTGATGTACTGTGCTTGGGCAACATTGATGATTTATTTGAAATCGACATTTCAAATTCTTTGATTGCTGCCGTACCTGATGCAATCTTATACAGAGCATATATAAAACAACTCAATCAATTTGGTTTTACAGATACTGAGCCTTATTTCAACTCTGGGGTCATTCTATTCAATATTGACAAATGGAATGATATGGCAATAGATAAAATTTTGTCTGAAAAAATGCAAGCCGTAGAAAAACAGAATTTTAAACTCTCCTGTCCAGACCAAGATATTTTGAATTTAGCCTGTATAGGTCATGTACACTGGCTTTCAGAAAACTTTAACTGGATACATTGGCATCAAAAATACAGTGAATTAATCGACAATCCCAACAATATCCGCTTAGTCCATTTTGTTGGTCATATCAAACCGTGGCATCAATTAGGCTTCCACCCTGCATATGATCAATATTTTAAGAATTCCCCATGGAATAACGGATATCTAGAACAACCTCTATCAACTTGGTTGCCCTTTCCAAATCCTAAAAGGAAATTTAGACAAGCAGCCAAACGGCTTTGGAAACAAGGACAAAAAAAGCAAGCATGGGCATACTACAGAGAATATTTATTACGAAGAATCAACAAACGACGGTATCAAGCACCCTCCCCAGGTAAATAAGGCCGTCTGAAACCATTTTTCCAATCGCAATTAAGGAATAAAACATGAGTACACAAGATTTAAGCGGCAAAATCGCTTTGGTAACCGGCGCATCGCGCGGTATTGGTGCGGCAATTGCCGATACTTTGGCTGCGGCCGGTGCAAAAGTTATCGGCACTGCCACTAGTGAGAGTGGCGCGGTTGCAATCGGCGAACGCTTGGCACAATGGGGTGGCGAAGGCCGTGCATTAAATTCTGCCGAACCTGAAACCATCGAAAATCTAATTGCCGACATCGAAAAAGAATTCGGCAAACTGGATATTCTGGTCAACAACGCCGGCATTACCCGCGACAACCTCCTAATGCGCATGAAAGAGGAAGAGTGGGACGACATCATGCAGGTCAACCTCAAATCTGTCTTCCGCGCCTCTAAAGCCGTATTGCGCGGCATGATGAAACAGCGTGCCGGCCGCATCATCAACATCACATCCGTTGTCGGCGTGATGGGCAATGCCGGCCAAACCAACTATGCAGCCGCAAAAGCAGGCTTAATCGGCTTCTCCAAATCTATGGCGCGTGAAGTCGGCAGCCGTGGCATTACCGTCAACTGCGTTGCCCCCGGCTTTATCGACACCGATATGACCCGCGCCCTACCGGAAGAAACCCGCAAAACCTTTGAAGCGCAAACTTCTTTGGGCAAATTCGGTGAAGCACAAGATATTGCCGATGCAGTCTTGTTCTTGGCTTCTGATCAGGCAAAATACATTACCGGTCAGACACTTCATGTCAACGGCGGCATGTTGATGCCTTAAACCATTTATTTAAAGGCCGTCTGAATATTTCAGACGGCCTTTTTTGTCAATCAAAACACTACTTTACATTCTATCTTGATATAATCTTAATAATCCGTTAGATAACGCTCGAAACAGTAAGTCCAAATAAGCATGATACGGGAAATCAAATCGCAGAAATGAAGTTCATTCTGTGCGTTTTTATTTGGGTTTGCTGTCGGTTTTCGACGTGTTTCAGACGGCCTATATAACAATAGCTACTCTTAACGAAAGGCCGCCCACTCTATGCACGAATTCTCCCTCGGACCCATTGTCATTGTCTTGTTGGTTTCCGTCATTACAGTTATCTGCTGTCGCAAGTTCAACATTCCTTCCATGCTCGGTTATCTTTTGGTCGGTTTTATTGCCGGTCCGGGTATGTTCAAACTGATTCCGCAAAGCCATGCCACCGACTATTTGGGCGAAATAGGCATTGTATTCTTGATGTTCAGCATCGGTCTCGAATTCTCCCTGCCCAAACTCAAAGCCATGCGCCGTCTCGTATTCGGCTTGGGCGGTTTGCAAGTCATCATTACCATGCTCTCGATTATGGGCATTTTGATGGCAATGGGCACGCCGTTTAACTGGGCGTTTGCCACTGCGGGCGCACTGACCATGTCGTCCACCGCCATCGTCAGCCGCATTCTGTCGGAGAAAACCGAGCTGGGTCAGCCACATGGACAAATGGCCATGGGTGTTTTGCTGATGCAAGATATTGCCGTGGTACCGCTGATGATTCTGATTCCGGCACTTGCTGGCGGCAGCGAAGGCAACTTGTGGGTAGAACTGGGCTTGGCCGGTTTGAAAATGTTGCTGACCTTGGGCATTTTGTTTGTTGTCGGCAGCCGTGTGATGTCGCGCTGGTTCAGACTGGTTGCCAAACGCAAATCGTCCGAACTCTTTATGATCAACGTTTTGCTGGTTACTTTGGGCGTGGCCTATCTGACGGAGCTTGAAGGCCTGTCTATGGCATTGGGCGCATTCGTTGCCGGTATGCTGCTTTCCGAAACCGAATACCGTATTCAGGTGGAAGACGACATCCGTCCATTCCGCGATATCCTGCTGGGCTTCTTCTTCATTACCGTCGGTATGAAGCTGGATATTCAGGCGCTGATCGGCAACTGGCAGCAAATCCTGATTTTGTTGGCAATCCTGTTGGTCTTGAAAGCACTGGTCGTCTTCATCATCGCTTTGCGCATGAAAAACCCTACGAGCGACAGCCTCAAGAGTGCGCTTTATTTGGCACAAGGCGGCGAGTTCGGTTTCGTGATGCTGGCTATTTCCAGCAAAATCAATATGGTTTCGCCCGAATTGGAACAAGCAGCCACTGCAGCCGTCTTGCTCTCCATGATTGCCGCACCATTCATTTTGGGCAGCAGCGATGCCATCGTCAGCCGCTTTGTTAAATCCGACTGGGACATGAAAGCCTTGGACTTGCACTCCATGCTGGTGGAAACCATGAGCAAATCCGAACACGTCCTAATTATCGGTTTCGGACGCGGCGGTCAATCGGTTGCCCGTGTATTGGCGCAAGAAGGCATCCCCTACTTTGCCCTTGACTTGGATATTGCCCGCGTACAAGTGGCACGCAACGCAGGTGAGCCGGTTTCCTTTGGCGATGCCAAACGCCGCGAAGTCTTGGAAGCCGCCGGCTTGGGACGCGCAAAAATGGTGGTCATCACGCTGAACAATATGCATGAAACCCAACATGTTCTCGGCAACATCATGTCCATGCATCCGAGCATGCCGGTTTATGTTCGCGCCACCAATGACGATTACGTTAAAACCTTTACCGAAATGGGTGCTGAAGAAACCGTCTCCGATACCAAAGAAACCAGCCTGGTGCTGGCAAGCTATGCCATGTTGGGCCACGGCCTTTCCTACAACCATGTTTATCAAACCATAACCCACATCCGTCACAGCCGCTATGCATCTTTGCAAGACTTGTTTGTCGGCAGTGATGATGACAGCTTCTCCGACGAAGACAGCAAGGCCGTCTGCCGCCATGCCTTCCCATTGCAAGGCGAGGCACATGCCATCGGTAAAACCATCCGTGAATTGCCCTTGACCGCCCATCATCTGAAACTATTGTTTATCCGCCGCAATACCGGAAAAATCCAAGACCTTGACCCTGATTTCGTTCTGGAAACCGGCGACATTTTGGTTGTCGCAGGCAAACAGGAAGAAATTATTTCCTTTGAAAACTGGTGCTTGCAGGGAGACATCTAATTATCGGCAAATAAATCTTGCGCGCATCAGGATTTTTTGGTTTAATAACGTCTTCGCAATTTTGCGCATGGGTGATTAGCTCAGTTGGTAGAGCGTCTGCCTTACAAGCAGAATGTCGGCGGTTCGACTCCGTCATCACCCACCAAGTTTCTTTTTCATTGTCTTTGACAGTGGATGCGCGGTGGTAGCTCAGTTGGTTAGAGTACCGGCCTGTCACGCCGGGGGTCGCGGGTTCGAGCCCCGTCCGCCGCGCCATTATTTAAAAATACTGATTCTTCAGTATCTCCCTTTTTTGGGTGATTAGCTCAGTTGGTAGAGCGTCTGCCTTACAAGCAGAATGTCGGCGGTTCGACTCCGTCATCACCCACCACTTTACTTTTCATTGTCCCTGACAATGGATGCGCGGTGGTAGCTCAGTTGGTTAGAGTACCGGCCTGTCACGCCGGGGGTCGCGGGTTCGAGCCCCGTCCGCCGCGCCATCAAGTTAAAAATAAAAAATACCGGTTTTTACCGGTATTTTTTTCGTCTGTACCTTATGCCTTTTCGTAAAAAGTCCGATTATTTAGACAAGAGAAGGTGGGAATAAAACTTAAAACATACGTCTTAAATACCGAAGATAAAACCATCTATCTCAAGCGGATTTACACCAAACGCTTATCCATTAAATCCCTAAATTATCCTTCAAAATAGACATAAATACTTGTCCTTCTTACACAAAGGCCGTCTGAAAACGTCAATACATTTTCAGACGGCCTTTTTTAGCTTATCAAGCCTGATACCTAATCATGCAGGAAGCCTTAGCATCAATCCAATGTTCGCCACCGGGCTGAACAATTTTAGACACCAGCTTATCCAAGTCGCGTAAATAATCGGTTGACTTTTGGCTGTTGATAATGACGACAACCAACAACGGCTTTTCGCCCAACCAATACCCAGCCAGTGCGCGGACATCTTTGAGTGTACCGGTTTTGAGGCGCAGGTTTTCACCGGGCTGTTTCAAGCGTGTTTTAAGCGTGCCGTCTTTACCGGCAATCGGCAGCGTACTGATAAACTCGTTTTTAAACGGGCTGAAGTAGGCTTTTTCCAACATTTGCGCCATCATTCGCGCATTGAGCCGTTCTACGCGGGACAGGCCTGAGCCGTTTTCCAACACCAGCCCTTCCGTATTGATACCGGCAACCGCCAGCTCACTTTTTACGATAGACGCGGCCTTGGCCTGCGCCTGCTTGTAATCAGATATATGTCCGGCAAATTTAAGGAAAACCGAACGGGCAATCAGATTATTGGAATGCTTGTTCATATCGGTGAGGATATCGGCAAGCGGTTTGGATTGATGACTCGCCAACACATGCGCGTCATGAGGCGCAGCACCTGTCGTCAGGCCGTCTGAAATCGTGCCGTCTTGTTGGCGCCATTGGTTGACAAAACTTTTGCCGACAAATTCTTTCATGCTATACATATTCAGATACAGCTCTTTGCCCAAGCAGCTTTCCGGCAGCTTGCCCGATACGGTCAGCGTATTGTTTTTATAGGAAGTCTTCATGTGGTTTTTTAAAACACTGCACTTCCCTTCTTTATTCTCAAGTGTCAATTTGTTTTGAATGTTCAGATTCGGAAGCGGCGGATTGGTACGGATGACCAAGCTTCCGTCTTCTTCTTTTTCAGCACGCAGTTCAACGGTTTTATACCCCAACATATTAGGATCGGGCGGCGTCATAAAGCTTTCGGCAGAATCGGAAGCAAAATCATCCGGATTCTTCACATCGCCCCACAGGCTGCGGTCGAGTATCAGATGTCCGTCAATATGGCGTATGCCCTTATCGCGCATCTGTTGCTGCATTTGCACCAGATCATGCTGGTCAAACACAGGATCGCCGCTCCCCACCCAATACACATTGCCTTTCAACGTATCGCCTTTGATTGGGCCGTTGGTTTTAAACTCAGTTTTCCAACGATAATCACCGCCCAACATACGAAACGCGGTAAACGCCGTTACCAGCTTCATGGTCGAAGCAGGATTGCGCAATTCATTGGCACGGTGTTCGGCAATCACGTTGCCGCTGTCCAATTCCTGCACATAAACAGAAATCTCATTTTCAGGAATACGCCCGAAATCCAAAGCCCATGACGGACAAACCGCCATCATCAGGCCGATTGATAAAATACATTTTAACTTCATTGTGTTACAAAATCTTATAAATTCTTACGAGGTGCTTAGGCCGTCTGAACGTTTCAGACGGCCTTTTTCTTTATTTCTGATGCGCTTTCAAACGTAAAGCAAACATGACGACCACAACACCGACAACCAAAGCGCAACCCATCGCCAAATGGATACCGTCCAGCATTGCCTGTTGCGGCATATCTGCGCTGGAAAGTTTCTCGCCGATATTGGTCGCACCAACAAAAAACGCCGCGCCGATGGCACCGGCAATCGGGTTGATGGTGGTCAGAATCGCCGCACCGTGCGGATTGAGCATTTTCGGCAACGCGTTCAGACCATGGGTTTCGCCGGTTACACAAGCAGACACGGAAAGCGCCAACAGCGTAAACATCGCCGTCAGCATCACCACTTGCGTATCAATCCGCAAAAACAGCCACAATACCGCCAACGACACCACCAGCATCACTGTTGCCGGCAAAACGACAAAGCGTCCGCCCTTTTTGTCCAACAATTTGCCGAACAAAGGCGCGGCAACCGCTTGGGCAATACTGGCAGGCATCAGGATCAGGCCAGTTGCCGTACCGGTCAGCATCAACACTTGCTGCGTGTACATCGGCACCATCAGTTCCAAGCCCAAAAACAGGAATATCGCACCGGCCAAAATCACAACGCAATATCTGAACTGTTTGTATTCAAACGCACGAAGGTTCAACAACGGCGTAGCCAAACGGAACTGCCGGCGCGCAAACCACCCCACCAGTACAACGGAAGCAGCAAAGAGCAGGATAAATTCCAGCAGCGGCATATGGGCAAAATTACTGCTCGCATAAACCAACCCGCCGAAGCCCACAATCGACAGCACAGCCGACAACATATCAATTTTCGGACGGCTGATGTTGCTCAAATTGACCGTTAAATATTTGCCCGCCAGCACCATCGCCGCCAACATAAACGGCGCGGTAAAACCGAACAGCACGCGCCAATGCGTATGGTCGATGATGATGCCCGACAGCGTCGGCCCCATTGCAGGCGCGGCGGTAAACATCATGGTAATCACACCCATCGCCGTTCCGCGCCTGTTGGGAGGGAAAATCGACAACACACCGTTAAACAGAAGCGGGACAAAAAACGCGGCAGACACTGCCTGCACCATCCGACCGACCACCAATACGCCAAACGTCGGTGCAAACACGCAAATCAGCGATCCTGCTAAAAACGTTGCCTGCGTAAACAGCACCATTTTGCGCGTTTCAAACCATTGAATCACGCCTGCCGTAATCGGCGTAAATGCCCCCATGACCAGCAAAAAGCCCGTTGTCAGCCATTGAACCGTGGTCTTATCGACACCAAAATCCTTCATAATCGGCGTAAGCGCGACATTCAACAGCGTGTCGTTGAGATAGCCGAAAAATGCGCCGATGAATAAGGTGGCGACAATGGTTTTAGCAGGAAAGTCGGGATTGTCGGCGTAGTATTCGTGTGCCGTTTCACCCTCTTGCGAATCAGAAGCGTGCATAATAATTTGAAATATCAGCGAAACCGTTATTTTAGCATAAACCATTTTGACAGGCCGTCTGAAACCTTGACCGCTTCCCCAGATAATACTAAAATTTAGAATTGTTTTCATTTTTATTATTAAACAGGAGAAAAACATGTCAAAGAAAGTCAGCATCTTGGTCGGCAGCCTGCGTAAAGGCTCGTTCGCACGAAAAGTCGCACAAAACGTCATTCCCATGTTCCCCGAAGGCTACGAAGCGCAAATCGTCGAAATCGGCCATTTGCCTTTATACAACTTCGACTACGACGATCCTGCCGTTACCGACTTCCCCACTCCATCCAGCTATACCGAGTTCCGTGAAACCATCAAAGCCTCTGCCGGCGTATTGTTCGTGACTTCCGAAAACAACCGTACCGTCCCCGCCTGCCTGAAAAACGCCATCGACATCGGCTCCAAACCCAATGCCGATGTTGCCTGGAAAAAAACACCGGCCGGCATCATCAGCCATTCTGTCGGTAAAATGGGCGGTTATAGCGCGCAAAAAAATCTGCGCCTTGCCCTTTCGTATTTCGATATGCCATTGACCGGCCAACCGGAAGTGTTTCTCGGCAACTCGCCTACCCTGTTTGACGACAACGGCCAGCTCATCGAATCCGCGCGCGGATTTGTTCAAGGCTATATCGACCAATTGGTTGCCTTGATTGAGAAAAACCCTAAATAATCGGGATTGAAGCATACAGGCCGTCTGAAAAACGAAATTTCAGACGGCCTCATCTTTTGCAAAAAATCAGTTTTTAGACAGCTCCTAAATTTTTACTAATTGAGTGCGGTTATAATCACTGTCCACCCATCCTCACGGAGAACTTCCATGCGCGTATTATTGGTTGAAGACGATGCCATGATTGCCCAAGCCGTCAGTGCCAACCTGAAAGACACCGGCTACGCTGTCGATTGGGTCAGCCGCGGTTCGGAAGTTGCCGCAGCAGTGGCGGCGCAGGCATACGATTTGCTGCTTTTGGATTTGGGTTTGCCCGGCAAAGACGGTTTGGACGTATTGGCGCAAATCCGCAACGGCGGCTGTACCGTTCCCGTCTTAATCGTGACCGCGCGCGATGATTTGCACAGCCGCCTCAACGGCCTAGACGGCGGCGCAGACGACTACATCGTCAAACCCTTCGACATGGCGGAGCTGCAAGCCCGTATGCGCGCCGTATTGCGCCGACACGGCGGACAGGCGCAAACGCTACTAACCAACGGCATCATCATGCTCAACCCTTCCACCCATCAGGCAGAAGTGGTCGGGCAGGAACAGGCCATCATGCTCAGCAACAAAGAATTTGCCGTCCTCCAAGCCCTGCTGCTGCGTCCGGGCATGATTCTGTCGCGCAGCGATTTGGAAGACAAAATCTACGGCTGGGGCGAAGAAGTCGAAAGCAACGCCGTTGACTTCCTGATTCACGCCTTACGCAAAAAACTCGGCAAAGAAGCGATTCAAAACGTCCGCGGGGTCGGCTGGCTGGTTGCACAAAACAACCAGGCCGTCTGAAAAACCACAACAACACCAACACACAAACCATGCAACGCCTTATCCACACCATCAAACAATCCCTGCAAGTCAAGATCAGCCTCGCCCTGATCTGTATGCTCCTGCCTCTATCCATCCTTGCAGGCATATTTTCATATTACGATACTTATCACGAGACCCAAGAGGTTCAAGACGACCTGTTGCGCCAAGTCGCGAACTATCTCGACCCGAGCGATGCCGATGACGAGAATCACTCGCTCGATAACGACAACAAGATTTCCGTTCAATTTCCCAATACGCCCAACCCCATTGTCAGCCTGCCTGAGAAGATTTCAGACGGCCTGCACACCATTCAGGCCGACGACGACGACGATTACTACCGCGTTTATACCCGCAACACCAAGCAAGGCCGCATCGCCGTCATGCAGGAAAGCGACTACCGCGAAGAGCTGGCCGAAATGGCCGCCGTACAGAGCATCCTCCCCATGCTCCTCGCCCTGCCCCTGATTATCCTGCTCACCGTCTGGATTACCCACCGCGCCATGCGTTCCGTCAAAACCCTGTCCAACGATTTGGAGCTGCGCCAAATCAACGACCTCTCGCCTATGGACACGCAAGACATTCCCAGCGAAATCCAAGGCTTTGTCGTCGCCATCAACAACCTGTTGCAACGTACCGATGAAAACGTCCGCCAACAGCAACGCTTTATCGCCGATGCCGCACACGAATTGCGCAGCCCCATGACCGCCCTTTCCCTTCAGGCAGAGAGGCTCAACAATATGCAGCTGTCCGCCGAAGCGCGCGAGCAGTCCGCCCTGTTGCAACAAAGCATACAGCGCAACCGCCACCTGCTCGAGCAACTCCTCTCCCTCGCACGCGCCCAAGCGCCCGAAACCCAACGCCCCAAAACCCTGATCAGCCTGCAAAACCAGTTCCGCCGCGTCTTGCAGGAACTCATGCCGCTGGCGCTGGCCAAAGGTCAAGACATCGGCGTCGCCGTCGAAAACGACTGCCAAATCCACGCCGATGACACCGAAATCTACACCCTCATCAAAACCTTTACCGACAACGCCATCCGCTATACTCCCAAAGGCGGCCGCATCGATTTGGGCTTTGACGAAACCGCCGAATACCTCAACATCTGGGTGGAAGACAACGGCCCCGGTATTCCCACAAGCGAACGCCAACGCGTTATCGACCCCTTCTACCGCATTCTCGGCACCGAACAACAAGGCACTGGACTTGGTCTGTCCATCGCAAACACCATTGTCAAACGCCATCAAGGCCGTCTGAAACTGGCCGACAGCCGACGCTTTGACAGCGGCTTGTTGATTATTGCCGAGTTGGATAAAAAGATGCTTTAAATGATTGACCCGCCCAAATTGGTTTATCTATCTTTAAGCCGATGAATCAAAACGTTTTAAAACCAAAGGCCGTCTGAAAATGACTTTCAGACGGCCTTTTTATATTTTAAAGTAAACCTAATTCATTCCTCACAAATACGGTTGCAAGGTTTGGCGGAGGATTTCCATATCGGTAATTTCGGTGATATTGGCTTTGCCCAAGTATTCCAAGCCGACAAAACGCATGATGCCGCTGCTGACTTTTTTGTCGTGGCTCATGTGTTCAATCCATTTTTCAAAGGAGAAAACAGGCGGTGCAGACGGGAGGGAGGCGGCTTCCATTAAAGCGGCAATGCAGTCGGTATCGGCTTGTTGGGTTTTGCCCAAAATTTGCGACAAACGAGAAGCGAGGACGCAACCGGCGGCAACGGCTTCGCCGTGCAGCCATACGCCGTAGCCCATTTCGGCTTCGATGGCATGGCCGAAAGTGTGGCCGAGATTAAGCCATGCGCGGATGCCCTGCTCGGTTTCGTCTTGGGCAACAATATCGGCCTTCATTTTGCAGCAATGGTAAACGGCTTCTGCCATTTTTTCTTGGTGTTGTGCCATCAGGTCGGCCATATTTTCTTCCAACCAAGCAAAAAATTCGGCATCGCCCAAGGCACCGTATTTGATGACTTCGGCCATACCCGCAGAAAGTTCGCGTTGCGGCAGCGTTTGCAAAGCGGTCAAATCGGCCAGCACGGCTTGCGGCTGGTAGAACGCGCCAATCATGTTTTTACCGAGCGGATGGTTGATGGCGGTTTTACCGCCGACCGAGGAATCGACCTGGCTGAGCAATGTGGTCGGCACTTGGATAAAAGGTGCGCCACGCTGATAAGTCGCTGCGGCAAAGCCGACCATATCGCCTATCACGCCGCCGCCCAAAGCGATTAAAGTGGTTTTGCGTTCGGCACGGTTTTGCATCAGGCCATCGTAAATCAGGTTGAGCGTCTGCCAGTTTTTATATTCTTCGCCGTCGGGAAGGATGATGCTGAAATGCGGCACGCCCAATCTGTCTAAGGCCGTCTGAAGCTGTTTGAGATAAAGCGGTGCAACGGTTTCGTTGGTAATAATGGCTACTTTTTTGCCTAAATAGGGCTGAAGCAGCGTATCAGCCTGCTCAATCAGTTTATGTCCGATAAAGATAGGGTATTGATGAGACGGGGTTTGGACAGTCAGTGTGCGCATGGTATTCCTTTGCAAAACGTATTTATTCGCCTAAAGCCTGTATCAGGCGTTTGAGCGTTTTGTGACAGCTGTCGGATTCGATGACGAGATGGGCGGTTTGACGGTACAGCGTATCGCGTTGGTCATACAGCTCTTGCAGTTTGGCCAAAGGGTCGGCAACTTGCAACAGCGGCCGGTTGCTGTCGTAACGGGTACGCTCCAGCAAGGTTTCGGGGCTGGCATGCAGATAAACAACCGTGCCGTTTTGGCGCAAAATCTGTCTGTTTTCACTGCGTAATACAGAGCCGCCACCGGTCGATAAAACGATGTTGCGCCGGGAAGCGAGCTTCTTCAGCATATTGGTTTCGCGGTTGCGGAAGCCTTCCTCCCCTTCCATCTCAAAAATGGTCGGAATGGATACGCCCGAAGAAGTGCAGATTTCGTAGTCGCTGTCGTAAAACGGGCATTCAAACATTTGGGCAAGCTGCTTGCCCAAAGTGGTTTTGCCCGCGCCCATCAGCCCGATTAAAATTAAATTGCCGTTGATTTTTTCCATGAGGGTCATTTTATACGATATGGTGGTTTCGTGGAAAAGTTCGTCGTTTTTCAGACAGCCTTTTCATCTCAGGCCGTCTGAAAACCAAAACAGGCATACCTTTGCAGATATGCCTGTTTGTCATTTTAAAAATCAGTAACGCAGATTGTTACCCACATTATCCATAATGCGCGGCGTGATAAAGATCAACAGCTCACGGCGGTTTTCACGTTTGCCGCGTGATTTGAACAGATTGCCGACAACAGGAATATCGCCCAAAACAGGTACTTTGTTCACTGCATTGGTGCTTTCTTCTTCGTAAATACCGCCGACAATCAGCGTACCGCCATCTTCAACCATGGCTTGGGTATTCAAGTGTTTGGTGTTGATACACTTGGTTGTCAGAGAATCTACGGTACAGTCGATCGGGGTATCGCGATTAATCTTCACAGTCATGATGATTTGACCGTCAGGCGTAATATTCGGCGTTACGGTCAAGCCCAAAACGGCTTTCTTGAAGGTAATCGAAGTCGCACCGCTGGAAGAAGCTTCTTGGTAAGGAATTTCCGTACCGGATTCGATTTTGGCTTCTTTGCGGTCTTGTGTCAGCACGCGCGGATTGGAAATAGTTTTGCTCTTACCTTGTTCTTCAGACGCGCTGATTTCCAAACCCAATGCACCGGACGAGAACGCACGCACCAGCGCAATGCTGTTGACTGCGGCTGCGGTCGGCAGGCTGACGTTCGGATCCAAAGACCAAGTAGGATAGCGGACATCACCACGGTTAAACGAGGCATTGGTATTGTAGTTGGTTTGTGCATTGCTCCAGTTGCTGCCCCATGCGTTACGGCCACTTGCACCACCGGAACCGAATTTAACGCCCAAGTTGCGGAAGAAGGTATCTTCTGCTTCAACAATGCGCGCTTCCACCATCACTTGACGGGTTGGAACGTCCAATTCATCAATCAGTTTGCGGAATTTCTCAATCACGCCGCGGTTGTCGGTCACGATCAGCGTATTGGTAGCCGGATCGATTAAGGCGCTGCCTCGGTTGCTCAACAGAGTATTGCGGGTATTGGAATTATTGCTATCGTATTCTTCCAAACGCAGAATTTTGCGGAATTCTTCCACATTTTTGTATTTCAACTGGAAGGTTTGAGAATACAGCGGACCCAATTCGGCAATCTCTTTTTCAGCCTGCAAGAAGGCTTTGTCTTTTGCCAACAATTCATCGCGAGGTGCGATATTGATGATGTTGCCTTGACGGCGCATATCCAAATTGCGCGCCTGCATAACCAAGTCCAAAGCCTGATCCCAAGGTACATCTTTCAGGGACAGGGTCATGGTGCCTTTGACGGTATCGCTGGCAACAATATTCACACCGGACTCTTTCGCTAAAATCTGCAAAATGGTACGGACTTCTACATCTTGGAAGTCCAAGGAAATTTTACGGCCTTTAAACGATTTGTTTGCATTGTGGTTCAAGCCGCCGGATTCGGTATTGGCGGCTTTAGGCGATACTTCAAATACAAAACGGCCTGAAGAAGCTTTGGTATTGATGTCCCAATTCGCATTATTGTTGCGGATAATGAGCTGGGTAGAATTGCCGATACGTTTGAGCGTAACGTTTTGTACAGGGGTATTGAAGTCAGCTACATCCAAACTGCGTTGCGCTTGTGTCGGCAGCGTATGGTTTTTCAATGTCACAACCACACGGTCGCGCTGCTGTTTGATGTCCGGCTGTCCGCTGAAACCAGGGGCGGACAATTCAATAATGCCGGAATTGCGTGCGCCTTTGCGGAAATCAATATTGGCTGCTGAAACGGCTTGATAAGTCTGAGCAGCGCGCGCGGTAGACGGCGTAGCCGCACGTTCATTGGCAACGGCCGCATTGGTTTGGTCAGTAGATTCGTTTACAAATACCCAAACTTCGTTGCCGCGAATTTCAGTATTGTATTGGCTGATTTTGTTCAAACCCAAAACCACGCGTGCACGGTCATTGTTTTGCGCCGCAGTAATTTGATTCAGCAATGGGTCGGCATATTCCAAAACAGGCTGAGGCAAACGAATATTGGTATTGGCAAAATCCAATGCGATACGTGCCGGAGTAGATGTTACAAAACCATGAGGTGTAGTGACGTCTTTGTCGAAACGGATTTTGATGATTTTTTGGTTGTCAGGCAAAGTGGAAACGTTGATATCGGTAATATTGCCTGCAAAGGCCGTCTGAACAGCGAGGGCAACGCTGAAGCCGGCAAATAATTTTGTCATGTGCTTGGTTTTCATAATCGAGTGAGACCCCTAAATTAATTTGAATTCGAACTATCTGAGCTATTGGAAGAATCCGCCTCTTTACTGCTCAATGGCAATTCGGCCTTCCGGTACACCCAGTTGCCGTAGCTGTCTTCAACTTGCTCGGTCACGATAATTTTGTCTTCGGTAATACTTTGGATTCTGCCGTAATTCTGACCGATGTAGTTTCCGGGATAAACGGTATAAACATGGTCCTTGACCTTGATAAATCCGGAAACCTTGCCGCCGCTTTGCAGCGTTCCGACAAAGGCCATGTTTTCCAAACTGAAGGCTTCCAATGTTTCTTTCGGACGGTTCATATCCGGCGCATTGCCGCCTTTAGGGGCAGTGTCCAAACGGCGTGAATCAAACGCATTTAAGCCTTTAAAATTCGGAGGGTTATACGGCTTAGGCAATGTAACCGTCGGCTCTTCAAACGGAATAATCTTGGATTTCGCTTCCTGACGGGTTTGCGTCATCCATTGAGTCAAATCTTCATAACTTTGCGTACAGGCTGCCAAGGGAAGAAGACTTAAGAGTAAGATGATTTTTTTCATGATTTCCCTATTCTTTTATTTTTGCTCATTCTCGGCAGGTTTACCTTCTTCTTGTGCCTGTTGCGCAGCCAATTCTGCAGCAATCTCTTCGGCCGGACGGGCTTTGTAAGTTGTCGCAATCGCGCTCAATGTCAACTCGCCTTTATTGCCTTTGCCGTCTTTGTCCTCGCCTGGGTTCACGAGTTTTAAAGAATCTAAAGTAATAATGCGCGACAAATCGCCTACATCACGGGTAAATTGGCTGATCTGTGAATATTTGCCTGTAATGGAAATCTGATACGGCAGTTTTTGAATCGGACCATCGTTTTCAGGTTGGAGCGGTGCAACGCTGTCCAAACGCAATCCGTTGGTTGAACCTGCCTGATGCAGCTCTTGAATCAGGTTCGGAATTTCCGCGTCGGTCGGCAGTTGTTTCAACAAAACGTCAAATGCAGAACGGATCGAAGCCAACTCAGCCTTCAGATTGTTCAAGCTTGCCGCCTGAATGCTTTTACGCGTAAAGGTTTCCTTCAGCTCTTCTTCTTTGGCTTCCTGCGTATTCAAGGTTTCAATCTGATCTTTAAATACGCCGACATAGCCCAAAGCCAACATACCAACAATCAATAAACCTGCCAGCAAAAGTTTTGAAGGCATATTGAGCAGGTACAGATCTTGTACGTCCAATTGTTTCAGGTTTTTAGATGCCATTATTGAGCCTCCGGAGCAGGTTCTACCACAGGTTCGGCCACTTTTTGGGCAGTTGGCGCAGGAGCCGGCGTATTCACTTGGTTGATTGAAGATTTCAAAGTAAATTCTTGGTAGTTATCTACTTTTTTAATACTCAACAATTCAGGCTGCAAGAAAATACCTGTACTTGGCAAGGAGCGCATCATAACGGCAATTTTATTGTCGCTGATGGCATGACCGCTGATTTTATAGCTGGTCGGACTTTCGGCTTCCAACGCGGTCAAATAAGTATTATCGGGCGTAAGCGCATTCAAAGAATCAAGGATATAGGCCGCTTGATAGCGTTTTTCCTGTAACTCTTCAACTTTCAGTTTTTTGGCCAAGAAGGCTTCTTTTTCTTGCTGAAGTTTATCGATTTCGCCCAATTCTCTATCAAGTCTGTCGATTTCGGTTTGCAGGAAGTTGTTGCGGCCTTCTTGATTGCTGATGGCGCTGTCAATACCAAGATAGGTAGCGGCCGCCAAGCCCAAACCTACTGCAAAAGCGCCAAGCATCAATATTTTGAATTGCTGCTGCTTGCGCTGTTTAATCTCTTCCCGATATGGGAGAAGGTTGATTCTGGTTAATTCGATCATGTTCTCAAAGTCCCCTTAATGCCAATCCGAACGCCAAAGTCAGTGACGGCGCATCAATTTGAAACTGCGGCAATTCTACTTTTGCACTGCGTTCCACATATGAAATCGGATGCAGATATTCTGTTGCCGTATTGGTTTGCGAGAAAATGCTTTCCGCCAAACCTGCCTGCTGAGCGGTAAAACCGGTCAGCAGGATGTGTTTGATATTGGAGAAAGAATCAGTGGCCTGTGTGGTATAGTAAAATTGCAAAACACGCTGAACTTCTTGTGCAACCTGTACGTTAAAACGGTCGGCAATCTGAGATTGGTAGTCGGAAGGCTTGTTTTGAGAAGCCATCATTTGCGCGGCTTTTTCTTCCGTTACCTGATAAGTACGCTGAATCAGCTGATTGAGCTGCTCGGTACTGACCGGCGTTTCTTGTTTGTAGAGGATGCGGCCGTTTTGCAGAATCAGGGCATACATTTGCGTTGCATGAATGCCGAACACGGCAACTTTTTCCTCTGCCATTTCGGGGGCATGCGTATTCATCCAATAGACGAAGGCATTGCGTTGAGCCAGCAAGTCCAAATCCAAAGCCGACAAAGGCAGGCCTGCATTCTCAAACATTTCAATGCGCGGCTCGACATCGTCTTTTTTGGCAGCAACCGCTAAAACATGCTGACCCGAACCGACTTCTTCAGCTTGAAAGTCGTAGTTCATTTCTTCAATCGGCGCAAATTGGCCGACTTCCGCTTCGACAAACTCTTCCAAGTCCAAATCAGTATCACGCGGGTTGTAAATAATTTGCTCGACTGTCGCCAAATTTTGTGGCACGGCCGCAACAATATTTTTGCAAGAACTGCGTAATTGTGTGTAAGTATGTTGGATGTAAGTAGCAAGCTGATCGTAGTCTTGAATTTTGTTGCCTTTGACAATATTTTTAGGCAATTTGGTAATAACGTATTTTTCCAGCTGAATTTGGTTTAAACTACGGCCTGTCAGTTGTACCATCTTAATGGCATGTTGGCTGATATCGACGCCGATGGCAGAGCGGTTGTTCAATCCGCTAGAAGCCTTACCTGTTTTGGTATCTTTCGTGCTTTTAAATAAGCGCATGATTTGACTTCCCTGTATCATTTAGGAGTGAGTAACTGTTTCGTTATCCGTAAAGGACTTCTTATTCTTTACACAGTATTGACTGTGGCTGATAGAAATCGTTTCCCATTTTACTTTATTTATCGCCATTAATGGCAAAATTATTACCTAGTCATGATTAAAAAGATTATAACGACCTGCATGGGTCTCTTATTAGGACTGGCTCTTTTTGGTGTAGGTCTGATTGCAATTGCAATTTTGGTAACCTATCCAAAACTGCCGTCTTTGGACACTTTACAACACTACAAACCCAAAATGCCGCTGACGATTTATTCTTCAGACGGCCAAGTCATTGGCGTTTACGGCGAACAACGGCGTGAATTTACCAAAATCGGCGACTTCCCGAAAATTTTGAAAGACGCCGTGATTGCCGCCGAAGACAAACGCTTCTACGATCACTGGGGCGTAGACGTTTGGGGCGTGGCGCGCGCCGCGATCGGCAACGTCATGGCCGGCGGCGTTCAATCCGGTGCCAGTACGATTACGCAACAGGTTGCCAAAAACTTCTACCTGAGCAGCGAGCGTTCGTTCACCCGTAAATTCAACGAAGCCCTGTTGGCCTACAAAATCGAGCAGTCTTTGAGCAAAGACAAGATTTTGGAGCTGTACTTCAACCAAATCTATTTGGGTCAACGCGCTTATGGTTTTGCATCTGCAGCCCAAATTTATTTCAACAAAAATGTTAATGAATTAACATTGGCCGAGGCCGCCATGTTGGCCGGCTTGCCTAAAGCACCTTCCGCCTACAATCCGATTGTGAACCCTGAGCGTGCCAAATTGCGTCAGACTTATATTCTGAACAATATGCTGGAAGAAGGCATGATTACCCTGCAGCAACGCGATCAGGCTTTGAAAGAAGAGTTGCATTACGAGCGTTTTGTACAAAACATCGATCAAAGCGCCCTGTACGTTGCCGAAATGGTACGTCAGGAGCTGTTTGAAAAATACGGTGAAGATGCCTACACTCAAGGCTTCAAGGTATATACCACAGTCGATACCGCACACCAACGCGTCGCTACCGAAGCCCTGCGTAAAGTTCTGCGCAACTTCGACCGCGGCAGCAGCTACCGTGGTGCAGAAAACTACATCGACCTGAGCAAAAGCGACAACGTAGAAGAAACTGTCAGCCAATACCTTTCTACGCTTTACACCGTCGATAAAATGATTCCGGCAGTTGTATTGGAAGCCTCCCGTAAAGGTGTACAGATTCAGTTGCCAAGCGGCCGTAAAGTGACGCTGAACAGCCACGCTTTAGGCTTTGCCGCCCGTGCCGTCAACAACGAAAAAATGGGGGATGACCGCATCCGTCGCGGCTCCGTCATTCGCGTTAAAGGCAGCGGCGATACCTTTACCGTTGTTCAAGAGCCTTTGTTGCAAGGCGCATTGGTGTCTTTAGATGCGAAAACCGGTGCAGTCCGCGCATTGGTCGGCGGCTACGACTACCACAGCAAAACCTTCAACCGCGCGACTCAAGCCATGCGCCAACCCGGCTCGACGTTCAAACCGTTCGTTTATTCCGCCGCTTTGGCAAAAGGCATGACTGCTTCCACCATGATTAACGATGCGCCGATTTCCCTGCCGGGCAAAGGTGCAAACGGCAAAGTGTGGAACCCGAAAAATTCAGACGGCCGCTATTCCGGTTACATCACGCTGCGCCAGGCTTTGACCGCTTCGAAAAACATGGTGTCCATCCGCATCCTGATGTCTATCGGCATCGGCTACGCGCAACAATACATCCAACGCTTCGGCTTCAAGCCGTCTGAAATCCCTGCCAGCCTGTCTATGGCTTTGGGTACAGGCGAAACCACGCCGTTGCGTATTGCAGAAGGTTACAGCGTCTTTGCCAACGGCGGTTACAAAGTATCTGCCCACGTCATCGACAAAATCTACGACAGCCAAGGCCGTCTGAGAGCGCAAATGCAGCCTTTGGTAGCCGGTGAGAACGCACCTCAGGCCATTGACCCGCGCAACGCCTACATCATGTACAAAATCATGCAAGACGTTGTCCGTGTCGGTACCGCACGCGGTGCAGCCGCACTCGGCCGCGCCGACATCGCCGGTAAAACCGGTACCACCAACGACAACAAAGACGCATGGTTTGTCGGCTTCAACCCTAGCGTTGTGACTGCCGTCTATATCGGCTTTGACAAACCGCGCAGCATGGGTCGTGCAGGTTACGGTGGTACAATCGCCGTACCGGTTTGGGTAGAATACATGCGCTTCGCACTGAAAGGCACCAGCGTCAAACCGATGAAAGCACCTGAAGGCGTGGTTACAAACGGCGGCGAAGTGTATATGCGCGAACGCATGACCACCAGCTCCGACCTGGCCTTGGACAACAGCGGCGTTGCTCCGCGTCCTGCCCATCGTGCCGTTCCGAATGAAAACCGCCGCCGTACCGAGAGCGGCAATGCGCCAGCCCGTGAAGAATTAGATGAAACCCCAGTTCTGCCAAGCAATACCGGCAACAATAACAAACAACAACTGGACTCTCTGTTCTAACAAATCAAGGCCGTCTGAAACGTTCAGACGGCCTTTTTTGAGAAAATTCAAAGCAAAACCATGATTGATTTACACTGCCATTCGACCGTTTCAGACGGCATGCTCTCCCCAACCGAAGTCGTCCGACTCGCCCGTCAAAACGGTTGCACCCTGCTCGCCCTAACCGACCACGACCACACCGGCGGACTTGCCGAAGCACGCGCCGAAGCCGATACCCTCGGACTCCCCTTCGTCAACGGCGTGGAAATATCCGTCACTTGGCGCGGCCGCACCATCCACGTTGTCGGCTTGGACTTTGACGAACACAACGAAGCCCTGCAAAACCTGCTTGCAGAAGTCCGCAAAGGCCGTCTGAAACGATTGGAAGCCATCGCGGCCAAGCTGGAGAAAAAAGGCATAACAGGCGCGTATGAAGGCGCGCTGGCATTGGCCGCCAACAAAGAAATGGCCAGCCGCACCCACATTGCCGAATTCCTCATCTGCGAAGGCCATGTTAAAAACAAACAGCAGGCATTTACCAAATATCTGGGCGACGGCAAATCCTGTTCCGTCAGACATGAATGGGCCACACTGGAAGACTGCGTAGCCGCGATTACAGGCGCGGGCGGCATGGCCATTATCGCCCACCCAATGCGCTATGAATTATCCGCCACCGCCAAACGAAACCTGTTCCAAGAATTTAAAAATCTCGGCGGCGCAGGGATTGAAGTGCACAGCGGCAACTGCTGTAAAAACGACCGCCTCAACTATGCCCTGCTTGCCGACCGCTTCGACTTTCTCGCCAGTGCAGGCAGCGACTTCCACCGCCCCAACGACTTCAGCGGCGGCATACTCGGCGCCTGCCCCGACTTACCCGAACAATGCCACCCGGTCTGGGAACACTTTAAGGCCGTCTGAATTTTTGACAGCAATTTTTCAGACGGCCCGCCAAGTATGAGACAGTTATAAACATATCACACTCTACATATTGAAACTGCCTGCCCGATACACCATAATAACCCCATAAATACCCCAAAAATAAAGGTTAACGCCATGTGCCAACTGCTCGGCATGAATTGCAACACTCCCACAGACATCATGTTTTCTTTTGAAGGCTTCCGCCGCCGTGGCGGCATTACCGATCACCACGCCGACGGCTTCGGTATCGGCTTTTTCGAAGGCAAAGGCGTGCGCTTGTTTCACGACGACAAACCCAGCGCCAACTCGCCTGTTGCCGACTTGGTGCGCGCCTATCAGATCAAATCTGAAAACGTTATCGCCCATATCCGCAAGGCCTCACAAGGCCAGACCTCGTTGGCGAACACTCATCCCTTCATGCGCGAGATGTGGGGCGAATATTGGCTGTTTGCACACAACGGCCATTTGATTGATTTTTTTCCTGAGCAGGAAGAGTACTACCATGCCGTCGGCTCAACCGATTCCGAACGCGCGTTCTGCTTTATCCTCAACCGCCTGCGCAGCCGCTTTGCCACCAAGCCCGAACCTGAAGTTTTGTTTGACGCCATTGCCGGCCTGACTCATGAAATCCGCCGCTATGGCTTGTTCAACTTTGTGATGTCCAACGGCGACTGCCTGTTTGCCCACGCCAGCACCTTGCTGCACTACATCGTGCGCAAAGCCCCGTTTGGTAAAGCGCGTTTGCTGGACGATGATGTCATGGTCGATTTTTCAGAAGTGACCACCCCGAACGATAAAGTTTCTGTCATCGCCACCCTGCCCCTGACACGAGATGAAACCTGGTCGCAATTGGCAGTCAATGAATTGGTGATGTTTCAAGACGGCGACATTGTCCTCAGCGACCGCCCCGACAATCCGGTTTACATGAGCGCGGAAGAAGGTTTGGAAATCGCCCGTGCCGTCGGCGTATCGGTTTGACGTTTGATTGACTGAAAAACATAAGGCCGTCTGAAAGGCTCAACTTCGCTCAAGTTGCCCTTTCAGACGGCCTTTTTATACTTAATCCATAGTCAAAGCGTTTACTATACGAAAATAGCGCAATCCGCTACAATAATAGGTCACAAACAATGAATTCAATTGCTTAGCGACCTTGCCGAGCGTATGACAAGGAAACCCGATGAAGTGCCCGTTTTGCCAACACCCCAATACACAAGTAGCCGACTCGCGATGGCTGGAAGACACCAACAGCATCCGTCGCCGTCGCAAATGCTTGGAATGCGGACAACGCTTCAGCACCTTTGAAACCGTTGAAATGCGGATGCCGCAAGTCATCAAATCCAACGGCACACGGGTTCCCTTCAATCCGCACAAACTGCAAACCAGCCTTGAGCGCGCGCTGCACAAACGCCCTGTCACACAAGAACAAATCGATGAAACCGTTGCCCTTATCGAGCAGCGCCTCTACCGTTTGGGCAAAAAAGAAGTCGCTTCGCGCATCGTCGGCGAAATGGCGATGGAAGAGCTGGCAAAAATCGACCAAGTTGCCTATGTCCGCTTCGCGTCCGTCTATAAAAGCTTTAAAGACGTTTCCGAATTCACCCAAGTCATCGCCGAATGCAAAGCCAAATAAGGCCGTCTGAAACCATGTTTTCCGCACTTGATACCCAAATGATGCAAACCGCCCTCGAGCTGGCCAAGCTTGGGCGGTTTTCTACTTCCCCCAATCCCCGCGTCGGTTGCGTGATTGCACACGGCGCCCAAATCATCGGACAAGGTTTCCACGTCAAAGCAGGCGAGCCGCACGCTGAAGTTCACGCGTTAAGGCAGGCCGGAGCGGCGGCAAAAGGCGCAACAGCCTATGTCACGCTGGAACCTTGCAGCCATTACGGCCGTACACCACCGTGCGCCGAAGCGCTGGTTCATTCCGGCGTAACGCGCGTAGTCGCCGCCATGACCGACCCTAACCCGTTGGTCGCAGGCAAAGGCTTATCCATGCTGGAAGCCGCCGGAATCCGTACAGAAAGCGGTTTGCTGGAAGCTCAGGCGCGCGAACTCAACCGCGGTTTCCTGTCGCGTATCGAACGCGGCAGACCGTTTGTCCGCCTCAAATGCGCTGCCAGTTTGGACGGCAAAACCGCTCTTTCAGACGGCCGCAGCTTTTGGATTACCGGCGAAGCGGCACGCGAAGACGTACAAATTCTCCGTGCCGAAAGTTGCGCCGTTTTGACCGGTATCGGTACCGTACTTGCCGACAACCCGAAACTCAACGTTCGCAGCTTCCCCACCCTACGTCAACCTGCGCGTATCGTCTTGGACAGCCGACTGCAAATCCCTTTGGACTGCCACCTCGTGACCGATACCGAAAGCCCGACCGTTATCGTTACCCTTTCCTCAGACGAACAACGTTTGCAGGCTCTGAGTGCATTTGAACATATCCGCATCATCAGGCCGTCTGAACACATCAACGGTCGCATCAATCTTCTTTCACTCATGCCGCAACTGGCAGAGCTTGGCTTTGGCGAAGTTCTGGTAGAAGCCGGCTCAACACTTGCTTCAGCCTTCCTGAAGGATGACTTGGTGGATGAAATCGTCCTCTACCAAGCGCCGAAACTATTAGGCGCAGGCAAACCTCTTTTCTCCATTCCTGAAAATCCGGCCGTCCTGCTTTCAGACGGCCCTTGGCAAAGTCAATCAGTAGAAATCATCGGGCAGGACATTAAATGGGTTCTCCGGAAAAAATCCACCTAATTGCCTCAGCTTGATAATTAAACCATTTTCAATAGAATCTATCTATCATTTGCATGGCAATAAATGTGTTTTTCGCCGAAATATTATAATGACTATAACGTATTCCAATTTAAAACTTTGACTTGCACTAACTATCCTCGAGCTGATTGTCGACAAATTTTCCTTTTTTTCATCACAAAAGAATGAATTATTAAGATAAGTTAAACCATGAAAATTTGTTAAAAGTTTTTATTCTAGAAGGGTTTTAAACGGCATAAACGGTAGTTTAATTTCATGAACCATGCATTTGACAAAGAGATATTTAAAATTAAAACATTTGGTTGAGTGTAATTTCTAAAAATTCAATATTCAAAAATACCTTTTTCATACCTTACAGGCCGTCTGAACGACCGTTAAACTTTTTTGATTGAGACGAATCAGATAAGTGCTTATGATTCCGTCTAATGTAATTATAAGTATGGTTTTAAGGCTTCACACGATACGGCAGCCGGCTATGGCTATGCGGTTGCAGCAAACAACTCAGGCATCGGGAAAACACTCCCGATTTACTCATTCATTAAACGAAAGACATCATGAAAAACGTTACGATACAAAAATTTGCCGATAAGACCGCAAAAATCGGCATCGTTGGCTTAGGCTACGTCGGTTTACCACTGATGTTGCGCTATGTGGATATCGGTTACCAAGTTTTGGGTTTCGACATTGACACCAACAAAGTCGACAAGCTCAACAAAGGCGAAAGCTACATTGAGCATATCCCTTCCGACAAAATTGCCGCTGCTTCCAACAGCCTGTTTGAAGCAACGACCGACTTCTCCCGCATCGGCGAAGTAGAAGCCGTCATTTTGTGCGTACCGACTCCGCTGAACAAATACCGTGAGCCGGACATGAGCTTTGTGATTGACACTACCGATGCGGTAAAACCTTACCTGCGCGCCGGTCAAGTGCTGTCTTTAGAATCCACCACCTACCCCGGTACTACCGAAGAAGAATTGCTGCCACGTATGGAAGAAGGCGGCTTGAAAGTCGGTCAAGACGTGTTCTTAGTTTACTCTCCTGAGCGTGAAGACCCGGGTAACCCTAACTTTGAAACCCGTACCATTCCAAAAGTCATCGGCGGCCATACCCCTGCCTGTTTGGAAGTCGGCCTTGCGCTGTACCAACCTGCCATCGATAAAGTTGTTCCAGTAAGCTCCACCAAAGCTGCCGAGCTGACCAAACTCCTGGAAAACATCCACCGCGCCGTAAACATTGGCTTGGTGAACGAGATGAAAATCGTTGCCGACAAAATGGGCATCGACATTCACGAAGTCATCAATGCCGCTGCGACCAAACCGTTCGGCTTCGTTGCTTATTACCCAGGTCCAGGCTTGGGTGGTCACTGTATCCCTATCGACCCGTTCTACCTGACTTGGAAAGCACGCGAATACGGCGTAAACACCCGCTTCATCGAGCTTGCCGGCGAAGTAAACTCCCACATGCCTGACTACGTTATCGAAAAAGTCGGCCTGGCTTTGAATGACCACAACCGTTCTATCAAAGACAGCAAAATCTTGGTATTGGGTATCGCCTACAAGAAAAACGTGGACGATATGCGTGAAAGCCCGTCTGTAGAAGTGATGGACCGCCTGCACAAACTGGGCGCAGTGGTTTCCTACTCTGACCCGCACGTTCCAGAGTTTCCGCACATCCCCGGCCACCACTACTTCGACCTGAAGAGCGAAGCGCTGACTCCTGAAACTGTCGCCCAATACGATTGCGTGGTTCTGACCACCGATCACGACAAATTCGACTATGACATGATCACCGAACATGCCAAGCTGATTGTCGATACACGCGGCAAATTCCCAGTAAAAAATCCTAAAGTCATCAAAGCATAATCTTGCTTCAGACACATCCGGCTGCCTCCGGTTTCCCCGACCGGGACGGTAGCCGGTTTCCCAAGGCTATTTGTTTTTCAGACGGCCTTGGCAAACCGGCAACGGTAACAACACATACCCTACGAAAAACGCTCAGCTCGAACTTCTGGCCGTCTGAAAACAAATAATATGAACGCGAAAAAAATCCTCGGCTACGCATTGGGCCCGATAGGAAGCGCCGCTTTCGGCCTGCTTTCCCTGCCGCTCATCTCATGGTACTTCCCTGCGGAAGACATCGGCCGTATCGTACTCTTGCAGACCATTGCCGGACTGAGCATCCTGTTGCTGGGCTTGGGGCTGGACCAATCCTATATTCGCGACTATTACGCCGTTAAAGACAAGGCCGCGCTGTTCAAATCCGTTTTTTTATCGCCATTGATTCTGACTGTGGCGGTTGTGGTTTTAGTGTTACTGATAAACGCATCATGGCCGTCTGAAATCATTTTTGACATCCCCAGTGCAAATTTGGGGATTCTCTTTCTGATTTTCTTGGCCACTACGCTGATTACCCGTTTTTTAGCCTTGATTTTGCGGATGAAAGAGCAGGCATTGGCTTTTTCCGTCAGCCAGCTTGCGCCGAAATTCTTGATTTTGGTGTTGGTTTTTGCCGTGATTGCTTCCGGCTTACCTACCAATACTACTTCGCTGGTTTTTACCTACACCGCAGCCCAAGTGCTGACCGTTGTACTGTTGATATATCAGCTGCGCCAAGACCTGCAAGCCGTTTCCCATGCGAAATGGTCGCCCGAGCTGCATCGGGACGGCCTGCGCTACGGCCTGCCGCTGGCATTCGGCAACTTGGCCTATTGGGGCCTGACTTCGATTGACCGCTTTGTCCTCAAAGACATCTCGGGTTTGGACGAATTGGGCATCTATTCGATGGCAGTCAGCTTTGGTGCCGTCGCCTTGATTTTCCAAAGTGTGTTTTCCACTATTTGGGCGCCTTTGGTGTTCAAATGGGTAGAAGAAAAAACCAATCTGGATAAAATCGGCGACATCACGCTTTCCATGACCGTCCTCATCAGCGCAATGATTTGCCTCATTGGGATTTTCTCGCCGATGGTGACCTGGATACTGCCGGAAAAATACACGCAGGTTCAATTTATCCTGCTCTCGTGTATGCTCTTCCCCCTGTTTTACACGCTGACCGAAGTCAGCGGCATCGGTTTGAACGTTGTCCGCTCAACTTGGCTGATTACCGTCATCAACATCGTTGCCTTTATCGCCAATACCGCCCTGCTCTATCTGCTGGTACCGAAATTCGGTGCAAAAGGTGCGGCTATGGCCAGCGCAACGGCTTTTTGGCTGTTTTTCATCTTTAAAACCGAATTCTCTTCACGCCTGTGGCAGCCTTTGCCGCGCCTGAAGATTTATACAAACTCAACGCTCTGCCTGATGATCTGCCTTGCCTATACTTGGCTGGGTACGCGCGACAACTACATCTGGTTTGCGCTGGCATGGGCAGTCGGGCTAGGTTTCCTGTTCCTAAAATACAAACACGCACTATTTGCCGCGACCGAAAAAATCAAAGCCAAATTAAACCGTTCGGCAAAATAGCCAACCTGAGATTCAGGTCTCTACGATAACAACAGAACGACTATGAAAATAAAACGTCTAAATTTATACACTTACATCCTATACATTATGTTTACAGCTTATATGCTGGGGCCGGCGCTGTCTTTTAAAATCGGCGTACCGCGCATCGATAATCCTTTATCGTTGTTGTTCGTATTGATTGGCCTTGCCGTATTCTTTTTGGAGGGCAAGCATATTCCGCGCAAAATTTTTGTCATGCTCTGCGCCCTGGCCGCCATGTGTATTTGGCCGGCCATCCACATGGGCATTACATCGCTGATACCGACTCAATACATGGACATCTTGTTTTTTATGGCGGTGCCGGTTTTTTTCTACTTGTTTTACCAAGTGCTTATGCGCGCTGAAGATCCATTGGGCGTTATTCAGAAGTTTTTATTGGTCTTTGCCCTTTATGTTGCCATTCCACCATTTGTGGAATTGATTACCGGCATTCAGTTTGTCAGTGCCAGTGATGAACTGGCCATTAAAGAAGGCTCGCTCAAAGGGCTGTTTTTCAACCCCAACAACCTTGCTGCTACTGCCGTTTGCCTCGCACCCGCCATCCTGTTTTTCTTTCAACTGCAAGGACGCAAACACAAAGAGAAACTACTGGGCTGGGGATTATATTTACTACTAGGTATGGCCATTTTTGTTTGCGTATCAAGAACAGCTATTGCCTGCTACCTTTTGATTTCACTCATTTATATAGCTTATCGTAAAAATGGTTTTATTACCGTTATTGCCACAGGACTGCTCGCGTTAACATTATCGATGATTCCATCCCGTGTCATCGCGGAATTTTTGCTGTCACTTAACGGCAACCCTTTTCTTGAACGTTTTTCCAGCCGCGTGTACCTTTTTCTATTCGATTTAGACAGCGACAACTCTGTGTCCTACCGTCAGGAGATTTACAACTATTTTTGGAATAATCCGCCCCTGTTGCTAACCGGCTACGGACCAAAAAATTTTCGCGACTATTTTGGCGGCCACTTGAGTAACAGCCTGGGTTTTGAAAATCCGCACAGTTTCATCATCGAACTGTATTTGGGTTTCGGCATAATTTCCCTGCTCGGTTTTATTGCATTTGTAGCGTTTTATTTCCTCTACACTACCTCAAGCCGTGCACTAACCAACAAATCACGCGTACTGGCTTGGGTAACTTTGGGCATTTTCTTGTTGGCAGGTTTTATTCCGTCCACCATTTTGCGTATGCCCTTCATCTGGCTACCCTGCCTGCTGATTTACATTTACAGCGCATTTGTCGCATCCAAATTACAAAATCAGGCCGCTTACACATATAGCTATACCCCATCTAAAACAAAGGGAATATCATGAAAATCACCCTGACTACCTCCATGTCTGGCCTCGGTGGCACTGAAAACGCCACTTTCCGCCTTGGTCGCCTGCTCAAACAACGCGGACACGATATCGTATTGGCCTCTTCAGACGGCCCTTTGATTCAGGAAGCGCAAGCATTGGGCATCCGTTGGCAGCCGATTGATTTTTACCAAGGTGGTCTTTTGGGTTACGTCAAAGGCATGTTTGCCTATATGAAACTGCTGAAAAAAGAGAAGCCCGATGTGATTCACTGCCAAATGGCGCGTATCGTTCCGGCCTGTGCCATTGCAGCCAAGCTCGCTTCGCCGAAAACCAAAGTGTTCTACCACGCGCGCGGCCTTGATCCGGAAACTTATCCGAAAATCGCCAAGCTTTTCGACAAGCTGGGCGTGTACATCATCGGCAACTGCAAACACGAACGTGAAAAACTCATCCGTTACGGTTTCCCTGCCAACCGCATCACCTACACCTACAATGCCCTGCACAAAGTAGATTTCGTTCCTGAAAAAACAGTCAAAGACTATGTCCAACTGGGCACGCTTTCCCGTTTGGACACCGTCCGCGCTGTGCATCTGATGTTGGATATTTTGAAGAAAATGGTTGACCGCGGTATGCCTGTACGCCTCAACGTTGCAGGCATCGGCGAAGAAATGGACAACCTCAAAGCCCAAGCCAAACGTTTAGGCATTGAAGACAAAGTCACCTTCCTCGGCGGCGTCCGCGACTTGACCGGCTACTTCAAAGAAGTCGATATTTTGGTGAACACGCCGCATTGCGTGGGCGACCACGGCGCAGGTGTCGGCAACAATATTTTGGAAGCCGGCCTTTACGACACGCCTGTCGTGACCTACAACATGGCGGGCATTTCCGAAATGGTCATTACCGGCCAAACCGGCTACTGCATTCCTTTCGGCGATGACGAAGCATTTATCGAAGCCGTCGATACACTCATCAAGCATCCGGAGTTGCGCGGTCAAATGGGTAAAGCCCTGCACAAACACGTCGAAACCTTATGCTCCGACGACGAAATCTACCGCACCACCATGGCTGCGTACGAAATGTAAGGCTATCTGAAACATGAACATTACCATCGTCGCCCCTTATTGCTCACTGCCGTCCGAGCCGCATTTCAACCGCTTCTGGTATCTTGCCGAGCTGTTGTCGCAGTCGCATGACGTGTTGCTGATTACCAGCAACTTCAAGCACTACGACAAATCTTTCAGACGGCCCGAAGATGCAGAGGCCGCCTCACAAGGCCGTCTGAAAGTCATGCTGTTGGAAGAAAGTGGATACAGCAAAAACGTGTCTTTAGAACGCTTGGCCAGCCATCACCACTTCGTCAAACATTTTGAAAAATGGTTGGAAAACTGCCGTCCGGGCGAACAAGACGTCGTCTTTTCCGCCTATCCGCTGATTGCCACCAACCTGCTGTTGGGCAAACACAAAGCGCGTTTGGGTTACAAACTGATTGTCGATGTGCAGGACGTATGGCCGGAGTCTTTCTCCTCAGTCGTACCGTTTTTGAAAAAAGTACCGCACAACCTGCTGCCCTTTGCTTCACGCGCCAACCAGGCCTACCGTTACGCCGACGCGCTGGTTGCCGTATCGCAGACTTATCTCGACCGCGCCAAAGAAGCCAATCCGAATGTACCTGGCGAAGTCGTCTATATCGGTGCTGACTTTCCCAAACTCGATGCCGCGCCTGCCAAAGATTTTGGCGACGACAAAACCCGCTTTTTCTACTTGGGCACGCTCAGTTACAGCTATGACGTGGAAACCGTGTGCAAAGGCGTTCTCAAGCTGTTGGACGCCGGCGAAAACGTCGAGTTGCACATCATGGGCGGCGGCCCTGATTTGGACAGGCTCAAACAATACGCCTGCGACGACATCAAGTTTTACGGCTACATTCCCTATGCCGAAATGATGTCGGTTGCCAAGGGCTGCGACATTGCCATCAACGCCATCCAGTCCTATTCAATGGCATCGATTACCAACAAACTCTCCGACTATATGGCTTTGCAAAAACCGATTCTGAACAGCCAAGTCAACGACGAAGTTGCCGAAGTCCTTACCCTGCTGCCGCATGCGAACTACCATTCCGGCGATGTGGACGGTTTCGTTCAAGCCGCCAAAGATATTTTGAAGCGCAAAAGCGATCCTGTTCAGTCCGAAGAAATCGTCGGCCGCTTCAAACGCGACGTTGCCTATCAAAAAATCGTCAACCTGATTGAAAGATTAGCTCATGAATAAATTTTTCAAACGCCTGTTTGACATTGTCGCCTCCGCTTCAGGACTGATTATCCTGTCGCCTGTGTTTTTGATTTTGGTGTACCTCATCCGTAAAAACCTAGGCTCGCCCGTGTTCTTCATCCAAGAGCGGCCGGGCAAAGATGGCAAGCCTTTTAAAATGATTAAATTCCGCTCCATGCGCGATGCAATCGACAAAGACGGCAACCCACTGCCGGACAGCGAACGCCTGACCGATTTCGGCAAAAAATTACGTGCCACCAGTTTGGACGAACTTCCTGAATTATGGAATGTCTTAAAAGGTGAGATGAGTCTAGTTGGCCCTCGTCCGCTGCTGATGCACTATCTGCCGTTGTACAACGACTTTCAAAACCGCCGCCACGAAATGAAACCGGGCGTGACCGGTTGGGCTCAAGTCAATGGCCGCAACGCCATTTCATGGGATGAAAAATTCGCCCACGATGTTTGGTACATCGACAACTTTAGCTTTTGGCTGGATATAAAAATTTTGTTCCTGACAGTTAAAAAAGTCTTCGTCAAAGAAGGCATCTCAGCCGAAGGGGAAGCCACAATGCCTTATTTCACGGGTAACAAAACTGATGAAAAAAAATAATATACTGATTCTGTCGGCAGGTCGCCGTGTCGAATTGGTGCAGGACTTTCAAACCGAAGCCGCACGTTTTTCAGACGGTATCGGCGTTTTTGCCACTGACCTCAACCCCCACATGTCTTCTGCCTGCCATGTTGCCGACCGCACTTTCAGCGTGCCGCGTATCGATGCAGCCGAATACATTGACAGCATTTTCGAGTTGGCCAAACAACACGACATCGGTCTGATTGTGCCAACCATCGATACCGAGCTGCTCAAACTGGCCGAAGCACGTGACCGTTTTGAAGCTGAAGGAATACATATTGTCATTTCCGATGCAAAACTGATTACCCTGTGCCGCGACAAGCGCCTGACCTCAGGCCTGTTTGCACAATACAGCATCCGTTCGCCTGAAATTTACGAACGGGACCGCCTGGTTTTCCCATGTTTTACCAAGCCTTATGACGGCAGCCGCGCCATCGGTGCGAAAAAAATCAACACACCGGCTGATTTGACTGTCGACATTACCGAAGACCCGAAAATGATGTTCACCCAATACATCGATATCGAGAATACTTTTTCCGAATTTACCGTCGATATGTATTACGACCGTCAAGGCCGTCTGAAATGCGCCATTCCTCGTGAACGTTTGGAAGTGCGCACCGGCGAAGTCAGCAAAGGCGCAACCCGACGCAATGCCCTGTATAAAGAGCTGGTTGAAAAAATGGCCGTATTGGAAGGCGCACGCGGCTGCATTACCGCGCAATTCTTCGTCAGCAAAACCGACAGCACGACCTACGGCGTGGAAATCAACCCTCGTTTCGGCGGCGGTTTCCCGCTGACTTACGCCGCAGGCGGCAACTATCCGGGCTGGCTAATTCAAGAATACATCGACGGCCAAGACATCCCTTTCTCCGACGACTGGGAAAACAATTTAATCATGCTTCGTTATGATGCTAAGATTTTGGTAAGAGAACATGATTAAACCGGAAGAATCCGTCATCGTCTTCGATCTTGACGATACGCTTTACTCTGAGTACGACTACAAATGCTCCGGAATACAGGCAGTTGTAGGGACAATTACGTCGCTTTACCCACAATACGATGCCGACGTACTAAATGAAATTGCAGACAATAAAAGTAAAGACTGGCTCGAAAATTTGTGTCATCATTGCAAATTAAACGAACTAGAGAAACAATCACTTTTGTGGCAATATCGACTACACAGGCCTGTTATCCGACCCTATGTCGAACCGTCTTTTTTACAGAAGCTGATGCGCCCTTTTGCCGCACGCGCCCTGATTACAGACGGCCGCAGTCTGACACAGCGTTTGAAAATACAGGCCTTGGGTTTGACCGATTTGTTTGACAACATTTTGATTTCGGAAGCCATGCAATCGGAAAAACCCGACGATAAGCGTTTTGTCTTCCTGCAAAACAAATATCCAGCTGCAAAACGTTTCATCTACATCGGCGACAACATCAAAAAAGATTTTGTCGCACCCAACAAACTGGGTTGGCTCTCCATAGGCATCATGCCTAAGCCGCACAATATTCATCAAGCCGATCCCGAGCAATACGGTCGTGAATATCAGCCCACCCTTTGGATAAACACCCTGGAAGAATTGGCTACACTGACAACTTCCGCCACCGAAAAAGCAAATGCATAAGGGACATTTCTCCATGAAAATCTTATTTATGGGTCGTAAACAGGTTTCCGCCAACCTGCTTCGTTTTTTGACCAAACAAGACCATATCGAAATCGTCGGTGTCTTGACCGACAGCCATCTGCAAGGCTCGCCGACCACGGCTGCCGCGCAGGAATTGGGCTTACCCCTGTACACCTTCGATACGGCTTTGGAAGCAATGCGAGAAGGCCGTCTGAAATACGATTTGGGCTTGTCCGTCCTTTACTGGCGCAAGCTGCGTGATGAATTCCTGAGCATTCCGACTTTAGGCACGATCAACTTCCACCCTGCGCTGTTACCCGAATACAAAGGCACGGGCGGCTACAATCTGGCCATCATGGACGAGCTGAACGAATGGGGCAATACCGCCCACTACGTCGATGCTTCCATCGATACCGGCGAAATCATCGAAGTGGATCGTTTCCCTATCGAAGCTGAAACAGAAACCGCCCAATCTCTCGAACGCAAAACCATGCAGGCATTGGAAGATTTCGCGCGACGCATCATCACCCGCGCCATCGAGTCAAAAACCAAATTGCCGACTACGCCAAACATCGGTGGCCGCTACGTCAGCCGTGATGAGATGGAAGCCATGAAGCAAATCCGCGACGGCGACGATGTGGAGAAAAAAATCCGTGCGTTTTGGTTCCCGCCTTACGACGGCGCATACGTCGAAATCAACGGTCAGAAATACACCCTGATCAACCGCCAACTGCTGGAAGAAATCGCCCCCAAAGGCTCAACCAGTCTTTTCGCAGGAAAAACAAATGCTTAATACATCACTCTCCCCATGGCCAAGCTTTACTCAAGAAGAAGCCGATGCCGTTTCCAAAGCCCTGCTGTCCAACAAAGTCAATTATTGGACGGGCACCGAATGCCGCGAATTTGAAAAAGAATTTGCTGCTTTTGTCGGCACACAATACGCCGTCGCCCTTTCCAACGGTACATTGGCTTTGGACGTAGCCCTCAAAGCAATGGGCATCGGCCAAGGCGATGATGTGATTGTCACTTCGCGCACTTTCTTGGCTTCCGCGTCATGTATCGTGACCGCCGATGCAAATCCTGTGTTCGCCGATGTCGATTTGAACAGCCAAAACATCAGCGCCGAAACCATCAAAGCCGCTTTGACGCCAAACACCAAAGCCATCATCGTGGTTCACCTTGCCGGTATGCCGGCCGAAATGGACGACATTATGGCGTTGGCAAAAGAACATAACTTGTGGGTTATCGAAGACTGCGCCCAAGCGCACGGTGCAAAATACAAAGGCAAATCCGTCGGCTCTATCGGCCACGTCGGCGCTTGGTCGTTCTGCCAAGACAAAATCATGACCACCGGCGGCGAAGGCGGCATGGTAACCACCAACGACAAAGAGTTGTGGAGCAAAATGTGGTCATACAAAGACCACGGCAAAAGCTACGATGCCGTGTACAACCGCGAACACGCACCCGGTTTCCGCTGGTTGCACGAAAGCTTCGGCACCAACTGGCGCATGATGGAAATGCAGGCGGTCATCGGCCGCATCCAGCTCAAACGCATGCCCGAATGGACTGCCCGCCGTCAAGCTCACGCCGCCAAACTGGCTGAAAGCTTGGGCAAATTTGCCAGCATCCGTTTGGTTGAAGTTGCCGACTACATTGAACATGCGCAATACAAGTTCTACGTTTTCGTCAAACCCGAACACCTGAAAGACGGCTGGACACGCGATCGCATCGTCAACGAACTGATCGCGCGCAAAGTCCCATGCTATCAAGGCAGTTGCTCCGAAGTGTATTTAGAAAAAGCCTTCGACGACACGCCTTGGCGTCCGAAAGAGCGTTTGAAAAACGCTGTCGAGTTGGGCGATACCAGCCTGATGTTCTTGGTGCACCCAACCCTGACCGATGAAGAAATTGCGTTCTGCAAAGAAAACATCGAAGCCGTATTGACTGAAGCCACGTCATAATCATTTTCAGACGGCCTGCAACTTCAGGCCGTCTGAAAAAATAAAACAGCCTGCTTCAAACAATCCGTACCAAGCCACATTACAACACTCAGACACAAGAAATATAAAATGAACTTGGAAACCCTGCTGGCTCTGCCGCGCAACCTTAAAAAAACCTTCTTCGTCATCCACGATATCTTGATGATATTCGTGGCGTTTTGGTTTGCCCAAAGCCTCAAAGTGCAATATTCCGACGAATGGTTGAGTATCGCCAACTGGCTGGCTTTCGGCAGCACCGCTGTGCTGACCATCATCCTTTTCATCCGTATTGGCCTCTATCGCGCCGTAACACGCTTCGTCAGCATCCGCGTCCTGACCGCCGCCGCATTCGGCAGCATCATTTCAGCGGTCTTGTTCTGCCTGACCACCCTGATTTTTGAGCAAAAACTACACCTTGCCCTGCCTATCGTCTATTTCTTGGTCTTGGTGGTCGGCGTGACCAGCTCGCGCATGATCCTGCGCGCTATTCTGACCGACCATCACCGTAAACAGATGACCCCCGTCATCATCTACGGCGCAGGCCAATCCGGCCGCCAGTTGTTGGAAGCCATCAAACAGGTTAACGAATATTCGGCCATCGCCTTTGTCGATGACAACCCAAAAATCCAACGTACCGTCATCTATGACCTTGCCGTCTACAACCCCAACGAAATCCCGATGCTGATCAGCCGTTACGGCGTCCGCAAAATTCTGCTGGCGATTCCAAGTTCTACGCCTGAAGAACGCAAAGACATCATTCGCCGCCTCGAAGCATACAAATGCGAAGTCCTGACCATTCCGGGCATGAAGGATTTGGTGGACGGCAAAATCAACGTCAGCTCATTGAAAAAAATCTCTGTGGTCGATTTGCTCGGCCGCGCCCCTGTGACACCGCGCCCTGAATTAATGAGTGCCGACATCAGCGACAAAGTCGTGATGGTGACCGGCGCAGGCGGCTCTATCGGCTCCGAACTTTGCCGTCAGATTCTCAACTGCCGTCCGACCAAACTGCTGTTGTTTGAATTGTCCGAATTTGCCCTATACAGCATAGACAAAGAATTGCGCGAAACCCAAGCCGCGCAAGGCAGCCAAGTCGAAGTCGTACCGCTTTTGGGTTCGGTTCAAAACAAAGAACGCCTTAGCAGCATCATGAAGGCCTATCACGTCGACACCGTTTATCATGCCGCGGCCTATAAACACGTCCCTATGGTCGAGTTCAACACCATCGAAGGCATTCAAAACAACGTGTTCGGCACACTCTGCTGCGGACAGGCTGCCGTAGATGCGGGCGTTTCCACCTTTGTTTTGATTTCCACCGACAAAGCCGTCCGTCCGACCAACACCATGGGCGCCAGCAAACGCATGGCCGAACTCTGCCTGCAAGCGCTTGCCGCCGAGCCGGAGCAAAAAACACGCTTCTGCATGGTGCGTTTCGGCAATGTATTGGGTTCGTCCGGCTCCGTTGTCCCCGTATTTGAAAAACAAATTGCCGAAGGCGGCCCGATTACCCTGACCCACCAAGACATTACCCGCTACTTCATGACGATTCCCGAAGCGGCGCAACTGGTTATCCAAGCCGGCGCAATGGGTAAAGGTGGCGACGTATTCGTCCTCGACATGGGTGAATCCGTAAAAATCATCGACCTTGCCCGTCAAATGATTGTCCTCAGCGGCCTCAAAGTGAAAGACGAGCAACACCCACACGGCGACATCGAAATCAAGATTACCGGCCTGCGCCCGGGCGAGAAACTTTATGAAGAACTGCTCATCGGTGATGAGGTGCAAAAAACCACTCATCCCCGTATTATGACCGCCAGTGAAGTAATGCTTCCATGGACGCAATTATCTGACATACTGTCGGAACTCGAAACTGCTTGTCTCCAAAGCGACCAAAACAGCCTGCGCCAGCTTCTGTTACGCGCACCGACAGGCTTCGTACCTAAAGACGGTATCTGCGACTTGGTTTGGCAACAAAACAATAATGCCGTCTGAACATTTTCAGACAGCCCAGACACCATCCCGCAAGGACTACTACATGAAAAAAACACTCTCCCTGCTTACTCTATTAGCACTGACTGCCTGTAACAGCACGACAGTCATTCCTGGTTCAACCATCAAAACCAGAACCAAAACCATTGTTTACACCGATACCGACACCGCAGCCGATACCAACCTCGACAGCCGCGTTGCCGTTTACCCCATCACACCCAACCTGATTGAAAAAATGCGCAAGCCGCCTGTACTTTCCCAAAACAACCAAGGTTTGGAGCAAAGAAAAAGTGCTTACCGCTACCGCATCGGCAGCGGCGACGTCCTCAATATCATGGTTTGGGCGCACTCCGACCTCAACTCCCCTATCCAGCAAAGCAACCCGCAAACCAACCAAGTCAGCCGCGGTGCCTGGGTAGATGAGGGCGGTTATATTACTTATCCATTGGCAGGCAAAATTCAAGCCAAAGGCAAAACTTTGGACGAATTGCAAAACACCCTAACCAGCCTTCTGAAACGCTACATTAAAAATCCTCAAGTAGCGATCAACGTTACCGAATTCCGTTCGCAACGTATTTCAGTATCCGGTGCCATCAACCAAGCAGGTCAGCTGCCGATTACCAATATCCCGATGACCATTTTGGATGCCATCAACCAAGCAGGCGGCGTCACCCAAAGTGCCGACACCCAACACATCAAATGGACGCACAACGGCGTCGACCGCACCCTCTCCCTGCAAGACATGCTGCAATACGGCGATATGTCGCAAAACCATCTTCTCAGCCATGGCGACATCGTTTACGTTCCTAACAGCAGCAACAACAAAATCTACATCATGGGTGAAGTCGGCAAACAAGCCACTCTGCCGATCGGCAATCACGGCCTCAACCTGACCCAAGCGCTCGGCGAAGTCGGCGGCATGAACCAAAACTATGCTGATGCAACCGGCGTATTCGTGATCCGCCGCGCACCAGAAGATGCGGCCAAACCTATCCACATCTATCAGCTCAACCTGAAAGATGCGACTTCTTACGCACTGGGCAGCGAATTCAAACTGCGTTCGGAAGATACCGTTTACGTTACCGCCGCCCCGGTTACCCGTTGGAACCGCGTAATGTCACAAATTACCAACTCCATCAGCAACGTCAACACCCTCGACAATACGTTTAAATAAGCAGTGGTTCCTGCTGTCAGACCCTTGTTTGACAGCAGGATACAAAATTACACACAATCCAAACCAATTACATAAACGGCATACAAAAGCCGTACACACCGCACAAACGGAAAAGCAGTATCTTATAGTCTGACTCACGCTTTTTTCAGACCATAAACCGAAAACAATATCATGTACCACAACATACTCATCGTCTGCCTAGGCAACATCTGCCGCTCCCCTACAGCAGAGCGGATCATGCAGAAAAAACTACCCGGCCATCAAATCAGCAGCGCCGGCATAAAAGCACTGGCAGGGAAGGATGCCGATTTCCAAGCCATTAAAACCGCACTCAAACACGGCGTTATCGTTGCAGGCCATACGGCACGCCAGCTGACCGCACAAATGTGCGAGCAGGCCGATTTGATTCTTGTGATGGAGCCCAGTCAAATCGATATGGTAGCCGACATCCATTCGCCGGCACGCAGCAAAACCATGCTGTTTGCCCAATGGTTACCTAAAAAAACCGTACCTGACCCATACAAACAAAGCAGCGAAATGTTTGAAGCCGTTTTTGAACAGCTCAATGCTGCCGCAGACACTTGGAAAACCAAACTAAACGGAAAAACTCAACCGGTATAAAACCGGCATGAACAAGAAAGCAAGCAATGAAAAAAACGACCTACATACCTTACAGCGCAGACAACGACGACATCGACTTCGGCCAACAGCTGCGCGTAATTTGGACAAATAAATACAAAATCCTCGCTGCCCTGCTTGCAGGCGGCGTTCTTGGCGCAGCCTTCAGCCTGGCATCCACTCCGCAATACCGTGCCGATGCCATGCTGGAAATTGAAACGCGACAAAACCAAATCCTGACCGAAATCAACAGCATCTTCAACAACCAAACCACGCCGTCTGAAGCAGAAGTCGAGCTGGTTCAATCACGCTTGGTGCTGGGTAAAACCGTCGATGACCTTCAGCTTGACCAAGAAGTCAAAGCCAAATACACACCCGTTATCGGCAGCCTGATGCACAACATTAGCGGCGACCCCGATCCTAAATTGACCGTCGGCAGCTTTACCGTACAAGACGAATGGTTCAACAAAACCTTCACGCTGACCGCCAAAAGCAACAAGGCCTATACCCTTACCCTGCCTGACAAACGCGTCGTCGAAGGCAAGGTCGGCGTGCCTCTGAAAATCAACAATCACACCACCCTCAAAATCGATCAAATACTGGCCAATCCGGGTCAAGAATTTGCGTTGACCAAGTTCTCCCGCATCAGCGCCATCGAAAACATCCAAAACAAACTGGCTGTTATCAGCAAAGGTAAAACTAGCCCCATCATCAACCTTGCCTTTACCGGCACCGACCCTAAACGTACCAGCGTCATCCTCAACAGCATTGCCGACAACTACGTTGCGCAAAACCGTGAACGCGATGTCCAAGTTGCATCCAGCGGTTTGGCCTTCATCAGCGAAGAATTGCCACGCTTGAAAGAAACCTTGCAAGACGCTGAAAACAAACTCAATGCCTACCGCCAACAATCAGGCTCTCTCGACATTCCACTCGAGTCCAAAGGCGCATTGGAAAGCCTGACCAGCATCGAAACCCAAATTACCCTGCTCAAAACCGAAGAAGCAGGCTTAGCCGAGCTGTACACGCCGGAACACCCTTCCTATAAAGCCGTATTGGACAAACTTGCCGTTCTCGAGCGCGCTAAAAACAAAATTAATCAACAAATCGCCGAGTTGCCGAATACCCAACAAGAAGTTATCCGCCTGACCCGCGACGTAGAAACCAACCAGGCTACCTACGTCCAACTGTTGAGCAAACAACAAGAACTCAACATCATGAAAGCCAGCGCGCAAGGTAATGTCCGCATCGTCGATTATGCCTATGTCCCTGAAAACCCCGTTGCACCGCGTAAAGCCGTCATCACACTCCTGAGCGCACTTGCCGCAGGTTCATTGACCGCTTTGTGGCTCATGATCGGCAACCGCATGAAAAACGGCATTACGTCATCTGCAGAAATCGAAAACCTCAATTTGGAAGTCGTCGCTCTTGTTCCGCACTCCAAAACCCAGCAAAAACGCGACTTCTTCAAAAGCAAATTCAAAAAAACCGGCGGCCGTTCCAACTATCTGCTGGCCAGCGAAGACCGCGCCGATACTGCCGTAGAAGCCATCCGCGCCCTGCGCACCAATATCTACTTCTCCATGCTGGACGCGCCTAACAACATCCTCATGATTACCGGTGCCGCGCCTGAAGCAGGTAAATCCTTTATCTCCGCCAACCTCGCCACCGTAATGGCGCAGTCAGGCAAACGCGTTCTGCTTATCGATACCGATATGCGCAAAGGCTACCTCGACCGACTCTTCGGCCTTACCCCCGAGTTCGGCTTGTCTGACATCCTCAACGGCAAAGCGGCTCCGGCCAAAGCCGTACAAGAGACCGGCATTGAAAACCTCCACCTCATCAGCAGCGGCAGCTATCCTAGCAATCCATCCGAGCTTTTGATGGACAAACGTTTCAACGAGTTGCTCGCCCACGCGCGCCAACGCTACGATTACGTCATCTTGGACACGCCGCCTGTATTGGCCGTGACCGACGCCGTCATCATCGGCCAACATGCAGGCACCGTCCTGATGATAAGCCGTTATGCACACACGCGTGCACGAGAGCTTGAGGCCAGCGTTGAACGCCTCAAACAAAACCGTATCAACATCAAAGGTGTCGTCCTCAACGGCATGAAGCGCGAAGCCAACAACAGCTACGACTACTACGCCTACGATGCCTACCATTCCGGTAACAATAAATCATAAACCGAAGCAGGCCGTCTGAACTTTCAGACGGCCTAAGGCTTTTTAAACGGCACAAAAAATTTTTCACAAACGCCGCCCTTGCACCCCAAAGCCGTTTGTTTTAAAGTAAGCCCCGTTCCCATATGGAAGAGAAACATGAAAATTACCGTCATCGGCGCAGGTTCGTGGGGTACAGCTCTCGCGTTGCACTTTGCGCACCACAACAATGAAGTTGCCCTTTGGACACGCAATCCCGACCAAATCCGCACCCTGCAAGCAGAACGCCAAAACAAACGCGGCCTGCCCGGCTTCCCTTTCCCTGAGTCCCTGACCGCTCATGCCGATTTGGGCGAAGCGCTGAAAGACAGCCAACTTGCCCTGATCGTGACCTCCGTAGCCGGACTCAGAAGCAGCGCCGAGCTGCTCAAACAGCATAACGCCGCCGATATTCCCGTTCTCGCCGCCTGCAAAGGTTTTGAACAAGATACCGGCCTTCTGACTTTCCAAGTACTGAAAGAAGTCCTGCCTAACAATAAAAAAATCGGCGTTCTCTCAGGTCCGAGCTTTGCCCAAGAACTTGCAGCCCAACTGCCTTGCGCCGTCGTGCTTGCTTCCGAAAACAAAGACTGGGTGGAGGAAACCACTGCCCAACTGAACACCAACGTGATGCGTCTGTACGGCAGCACCGACGTCATCGGCGTCGCTGTGGGCGGTGCCGTTAAAAACGTCATGGCGATTGCCACCGGCCTTTCAGACGGCCTCGAATACGGCCTCAATGCACGCGCAGCCTTAGTAACACGCGGCCTTGCCGAAATCACCCGCCTTGCCATCGCCATGGGCGCACAACCCAAAACCATGATGGGCTTGGCAGGCATCGGCGACCTTATCCTGACCTGTACCGGCGCACTCTCGCGCAACCGCCGCGTCGGCCTCGGCCTCGCAGAAGGCAAAGAGTTGCATCAAGTGCTTGTCGAAATCGGCCACGTTTCCGAAGGCGTCAGCACCATTGAAGAAGTCTTCAACACCGCCGCCAAATACCAAATCGATATGCCCATCACTCAAACCCTGCTGCAACTCATCCGCAAAGAAATGACCCCGCAGCAAGTCGTTGAACGACTGATGGAACGAAGTGCGCGCTTCGAATAAACGGTCGCGCCGTCTGCCGTTCAGACGGCCTGACGCACAATATGACGGCCATAAGGCCGTCTGAAGGGAAATACATGAACCAATCACTGAACAATCTGGAAATCAACGTTTACCAACTTGTCCAAAAATTTGAAACACTGGTTTCAGAAAACCGCCGCCTCAACGAAGAAATCGACAGACTCAAACTTGAGCAAGAGCAACAAAAACACCAACACGACGCTGCCATTGACGAACTCAGCGAAGCCTTGCTGGTTCAAGTCGGCAAACTCAAAGAAGACCTGCAAAGCAAAATTGACAACCTGACTGCCGAAAAAGAAAACTACCGCAACGCGCTGGCACAAAGTGCAGACCAAATCCGCAGCCTCATTGCCCGATTGCCCCAAGAAACACAACAATAAAAGGATGCCCCGTGAGTATCGAACAAGTCAATCTCGACATCATGAATGTCAACTTCACCATCAACACGCCGAGTGAAGAAAAAACCACCCTGCTGCAAGCCGTTGAAATGCTCAACAAAAAAAGCGACGCGATTAAAGAAAGCGGCCGCATCGTCGGCACGGACAAAATCGTCGTCATGGCAGCCCTCAACGTCGTACACGACCTCTTGAAAACCACCCTCAACGACGATTTGGCAATTGGTGAATTTGAGCGTAAAATAACCGACATGAACAACGCGTGCCAAAAAGCACTGGCGCGCTTGGAGCAAAACTGATTTCCCCTTTTCCCTGCGGTGTTCGCGAAGGCATACATTCCTTTGAACCAATACGTTCGCTTTAGGTTGCCGGGAGCTGTAGTGGGCGCGAGCGTCCGTTTATCGGACGCACCCGAAACTACCCGAGGTGACCGCCTTGTCAGCAAGGTTCAAGCGGATTCAGCCTGAACGGCACTCGTGGGGATTCCCTAAAAAAGCCATACCGACAGGTGTGGCTTTTCCCTTTCCAAGTAAAGACTTTCGTAAAGATTTCCGGCCGTCTGAAAAAACCGCATATTCATGCATCAAACACGTTCGATTAAGATTGACAAAAACCAATCTCCTCTTTAAAATCCATAACTTTCTATATATATCTGGATTCCAACCATGAAAACCTTCTCTGCAAAACCCCACGAGGTGAAGCGCGAATGGTTCGTCATTGACGCAGAAGACAAAGTTCTGGGTCGTGTCGCAGCCGAAGTCGCACACCGTCTGCGCGGCAAACACAAACCCGAATACACCCCTCACGTTGATACCGGCGACTACATCATCGTCATCAACGCAGACAAACTGCGCGTGACCGGTGCTAAATTCGAAGACAAAAAATACTTCCGTCACTCTGGTTTCCCAGGCGGCATCTACGAGCGTACTTTCCGTGAAATGCAAGAGCAATTCCCTGGCCGCGCTTTGGAACAAGCCGTAAAAGGCATGTTGCCTAAAGGTCCTCTGGGCTACGCCATGATCAAAAAACTGAAAGTGTACGCCGGCGCCGAACACGGCCACGCTGCACAACAACCTAAAGTTTTGGAACTGAAATAATAAGGACACGACATGAACGGTAAATACTACTACGGCACAGGCCGCCGCAAAAGTTCAGTGGCTCGTGTATTCTTGACTAAAGGTACCGGCCAAATCATCGTAAACGGCCGCCCCGTTGACGAATTTTTCGCACGTGAAACCAGCCGCATGGTTGTACGTCAACCTCTGGTTTTGACTGAAAATGCCGAATCTTTCGACATCAAAGTTAACGTAACCGGTGGTGGCGAAACCGGTCAATCCGGCGCTATCCGTCACGGCATCACCCGCGCCCTGATCGACTTCGATGCAGCTCTAAAACCAGCCCTGTCTCAAGCAGGCTTCGTTACTCGCGATGCTCGTGAAGTTGAACGTAAAAAACCTGGTTTGCGCAAAGCACGTCGCGCAAAACAATTCTCCAAACGTTAATACGTTTTCAGAATCGAATCAAAAGGCCTTGCTTTGCAAGGCTTTTTTCATTTATAAAACAACAATACAATATCCCCGCAATATATGACGAAAACCCTGCTCCACTACGCCAAATCATTGCTTCAGGCTGTGATTATCTTCATCTTCTTATCCCTGATTGTCGACTGGGTGCGCAAACCTGACCAACCTTTGCAGTCGGCAGCACAAACACTGACTTTAACCAATGGTCAAACCACTTCCCTCCAATCCTTCAGCCAAAATCGGGTTGCCGTCGTTTATTTTTGGGGCAGCTGGTGTCGTATTTGTTCATACACATCATCAACCATAGAAAAACTGCACCAAGACAATATCCCAACATTGGGCGTAGCCTTGCGCTCCGGAAGTGACGCGGACATTACCCACCATATGCAACAAAACAATCTATCCTTTCCAAACTTCAACGATTCAGACGGCCTGATGGCTCAAAAATGGAACATAGCCGTCACACCAACCATTATCATATTAAAAGATGGCAAAATGATTCATCACACATCCGGACTTTCCAGTTATATCGGATTAAAAATCAGAATTTACTTGGCAAATATCTTCAGCTAAATTCATTGAAAATCCACTAAAAATAGGAAATCTAAAGAATAATTTCACCTGAATACATTCAAACAATTCAATTTCATAAATAAATAAACTATCTCTTTCCCAATAACATATCATTTTGTTGAGATTATAAAGAAAATAGACTAAGATATAACCATAAGAACAATTGGAAACATTATTATCAAAACAAACTGTTAGAGATTCTCATCTAATATCGTGGCAGTGATGCTTTTGTTCCCATAGACCCGGCTGCCGATGGCAGCCTTAAAACAGCAATATTCGCCTTTATCAATCTACCTCACGCTTCAACGGTTTGATTTTTGATAACACCGGAGACTTAGTAATGCCCAACCAATCTAAACATGCATCTATCAATATCGGTCTGATTCAGGCACGGGAAGCATTGATGACCCAATTCCGCCCTATTCTGAACCAAGCCAATATTACTGACCAGCAATGGCGTATCATCCGGCTCTTAGCGGAAAACGGCACACTCGACTTTCAAGATTTGGCCAATCAGGCCTGCATCCTTCGCCCCAGCCTGACCGGCATTCTGACTCGCCTGGAAAAAGCAGGTTTGGCCGTTCGCCTGAAGCCTTCCAACGACCAACGCCGTGTTTATCTGAAACTAACGCCCGAAGGTGAGAAACTCTATGAATCCATCGGTGCATTGGTTGACGAACGCTACGATGCGATTGAAAAAGTTCTGTCCAAAGAAAAAATGGCACAACTCAAAGAACTCTTGGCAGAGCTGGCAAAAATCGAACAGGCATTAAAATAAAGAAAGTCGGATGACAGACTCAACACACACACTCAAGGGACCATTTCGAGATGCCATGGCCTCCTGTGCCGCCGGCGTACACGTTATCACGACAGACGGCGAAACGGGACGCTATGGCATTACTATGACTGCCGTAACTGCCATTACCGATGAGCCGCCGACGGTCATGCTGTGCATCAACCGCCAATCCGCCATCATTCCCATCCTGCAAGGCAACCGTGACTTGTGCATCAACACGCTCAACGACAGCCAACAGGATGTTGCTGAACACTTTGCCGGACTGACCGACCTCTCGCCCGAAGAACGCTTCGAATACCATATTTGGCACAGGGGACAAACCGGACAGCTTGAAGTCGAAGGTGCGCTGGCGCACCTGCACGGCAGCATTGTCGATCAACGCGAAATCGGCACGCATTACGTCTTTTTCGTTCAGCTCAACGAAATCCGCAATACCGACACGCAGGCACCGGCATTGCTGTATTTTCGTAGGCAATTCAAATCTTTGGCATAAATAAAGGTCTCAGGCCGTCTGAAACATCGGTTTCATTTTTTCAGACGGCCTGAGACTTTTTCTGTTTCACACATTATAGGCACACCCATGAAAGCAATGATATTGGCCGCCGGTCGCGGCGAACGCATGCGCCCGCTGACCGACCACACGCCAAAACCCTTACTCGAAGTGGCAGGCATGCCGCTTATCGGCTGGCACTTACGCCGCCTGCGGAAGGCCGGCTTTACTGAAATCGTCATCAACCATGCCTGGCTTGGCCAGCAAATCGAAGACACCTTGAAAGACGGTTCGGACTACGGCGTGCGCATTGCCTATTCTCCAGAACTCGCCGGAGGCCTGGAAACCGCCGGTGGCATTGCCACCGCCCTGCCTCTTTTGGGCGACGAGCCGTTTTTGGTCGTCAATGGCGATGTGTTGACTGACATTGATTTCCAAGCTGCACGACTGGCTGCCCAGCGTATGCAGGAACACAACCTTCTCGCCCATTTGTGGCTGGTGGACAATCCGCCCCATCACCCCGAAGGCGACTTCGGCCTGCTTTCAGACGGCCTGGTATCCGCCTCATCCTCAGACGGCCAAGCCCTAACTTTCAGCGGCGTGGGCGTTTATCATCCCGCACTTTTCAAAGATACCCCGGCGCATCAGGCTGCCAAACTTGCCCCTCTGTTACGTCAGGCCATGAGCCAAAGCCAAATCAGCGGCGAACACCACAACGGCCTTTGGTTGGACGTCGGCACAGTCGAACGCCTGCAAGAAGCCGACCGTATTGCCCAAAGCTGGTAAAACAAAAGGGACGTATCCGATACATCCCTTTCAATATCAAAGGCCGTCTGAAAATATTGGTCAACCCATTTTTCAGACGGCCTCAATCTATCATCAAGCTTTAGCCAATTTCTTTTCTTTCTTCATTCCCAACAAGCCATTGACAATCATCACGCACAATCCCGACCAAATCAGGCCATAGCCGATCAATGCGCCTTTTTGCACCGGCTCACCCAGCCATACAATCGACACAATAAAAAGCAATACAGGCTCCAAATAGCTCAACATGCCGAACACCGCAACCTGCAACAACTGACTCGCCTTCAAATTCAAATGCATAGATATTGCGCTATTGAAGCCTAGCAACACAATAAAGAAAATTAAAACCGGTTTGGCCGCAATCATCGCCGGCGTATCCGTTGCAAATATAATATACGCCAACGCAAATGGCGTAATCATCATCAAATCAAAAGTCAGACCGATTAAAGAAGGCACACCCAGTTTTCGGCGTGGCAGATAATAAAACGGATAGGTGCCGAACACCCATACAGTCGTCCACGAAAACGCACCCGACCGTACCAATTCACATGCCACGCCTGCACACGCCAACGCAACGGCAACCGTCTGCAATCGGTTTAAACGCTCTTTAAACCAAATCCGTCCACCCAGCATCATCGCCAAAGGAAACAGGAAATAACCCATGGCGATGTTTACCCCTTCCCCGTTGACCGGCCCCCAGACAAACAGCCACAACTGGCTGGCAAATATCGGCGTCGGCAATACAATCAATAGCCACCGCTTCCAATCGCGGCCGATATTGCTCGCAAACCGCGCCGCCGCCCGCCAACCGTTGACCATCGTCATCAGCACGCATAAAGCCGACAACATCGCCACCATACGCCACGCGAAAATTTCTGTGCCACTCATCGGCTGCATCCATACGCCGTACAGAAACAGCATGGCAAACAACACATTGGACGTTATGGCCGCCAGCAAACCTTTGGATAAATTCGTCATTTCAGACGGCCTTCCTCAATAAATCAATATTGATATTGTAAAGAAAATGTGTGAAAAAATTTCTCATATTTTTTTATATTACAACGATAATTTTTCTATTATGATTAAAAAATCAAAAAATATTACATTCAAAGGCCGTCTGAAATGGAGCTGGACAAACTCGACCGCAATATCCTCAACATTCTCCAAACACGTGCAGACATTCCGCTGAAAGAATTGGCCGCACAAGTGCATTCGTCGATTGCCACTTGCCAGCGGCGCATCAAAAACCTGACCGAACAAGGCGTCATCCTCCGCCAAGCCGCCATCGTCTCGCCGCAGGCAGTCGGTTTGAACATTAGCGTCTTTGTCCAAGTTGACCTCGAACGCCAGTACCATGATGTGCAAGAAGCATTTGAACGCAGTATGCAGCGCGAGCCGCAAGTTGTCGGGTGTTATGAAATTTCCGGCAATTATGATTTCTTGCTGTTGGTGCATTGCACCGATATGCCCGCTTATCACGCCTTCACGCGCCGCGTGCTCACTTCCGTCAACAGAGTACGCAATTTCAAAAGCCAATTTGTAATGAATTTCGCGAAAACGGAAACCAAAATCGAAATTCCGGGATAACCGGTATTCCTTTGTTTACAAAGAGACTTCACAACATAAATCCATTTAGTTAAATGGCCGTCTGAAAACCCTGTCTTTAGGTTTTCAGACGGCCTTTCATTGCACCGAAACAGTCTAATTATCAACCCTGCTTCACAATATCCGACAGCGGCCAGCGCGGTTTGACATTGAATGCGCCGACAGCCTGACGCTCGGCAAGACGCATCGCACCGGCAAAGGCAATCATTGCGCCGTTGTCGGTACAGTATGCCATCGGCGGGAAATAAACATTGATTTTTTCTTCCTGCGGTTTGGGTTTGCCTTTTTCAGACGGCACTTTGACGGTTAAGCGCGAAAATTCATCGCGCAGTTTCCAGTTTGCACCCACGCCGCCGGCAACCACCAAAGTTCTGAAGCCGGTATCCAACAACGCTTTTTTGGCTTTGGCCGCCAATACGTCAACTACCGCATCTTGGAAAGCGCGGCAAATGTCGTTGCGTGTTTGTTCCGAAATTTCATCGCTTCCGGTTTCAGCACAGACTTTTTCGACAGCGGTCAAAACGGCTGTTTTCAAACCGGAAAAGCTCATCTGCAAATCGTGCGAATGGAGCATGGGGCGTGGGAATGTGAAGGCATCAGGCGTACCGAGTTTGGCCAGCTCGGATAATTTGGCACCGCCGGGATAAGGCAGGCCCAAGAGCTTGGCTGTTTTATCAAATGCCTCGCCTGCCGCATCATCCACACTTTCACCCAGCAAGGTGTAATCGCCGATACCGCGTACAGCCATAAATTGCGTATGTCCGCCCGACACCAGCAAAGCAACAAATGGAAATTCAGGCTTGTCGTCTGCCAACAAGGGCGAGAGCAAATGGCCTTCAAGATGGTGAACTGGGATAACGGGCTTGCCGATGGCAAATGCCAAAGCGTTGGCGAAGCCTGAACCGGTCAGCAATGCGCCGCCCAAGCCCGGACCTTGCGTAAAAGCAACAGCGTCAATATCGGCATAGCCTACGCCTGCTTCCTTCAAGCAACCTTGCGTCAACGGCACCACACGGCGGATATGGTCACGGCTGGCCAATTCGGGAACAACGCCGCCGTATTCGGCGTGCATCGCCATCTGTGTGTGCAAATGATGCGCCAACAGGCCGCGCTCGGTATCGTAGAGCGCAACGCCGGTTTCGTCGCAAGATGATTCAATTCCTAATACCAACATGGTTTGAGGCCGTCTGAAAAAATGATTAAAAACGATTCAGACGGCGTTTTCTCCGAAAACGGAAAAAGGCCGTCTGAAATAAAGTGCAGAATAAGCGGTTTACAAAGTGCCGTAAGAGTGCAGGCCGCTCAAGAACATATTCACGCCGATAAAGGCAAAGGCGGTAATGACCAGGCCGATAACCGCCCACCAAGCCAACACTTTGCCGCGCCAGCCTGCCACCAGCCGCAAATGCAACCAGACCGCGTAATTCAGCCAAACGATGAATGCCCAAGTCTCTTTCGGGTCCCAGCTCCAATAGCGGCCCCACGCGTCGGCTGCCCACAATGCGCCGAGGATGGTGGCAATGGTGAAGAACAGGAAACCGACGGCAATCGCTTTGTACATCACTTCTTCAATGACTTGAGATTGCGGCAGCCATGATTTTTTTCCTGCATTTTCTTTTCTGAGTGCCAGCAGTTCGGCAATACCCAGCATGGCGGCGATACAGAATGCGCCGTAGCCGATAAAGTTGGCCGGAACGTGGATTTTCATCCACCAAGACTGCAAAGCAGGAATCAGCGGCTGAATGGTATGCGCCTCGCGTGAAACGCTGTACCACAAGACAAATCCGACCACAATCGCCATAAAGCTGAAAACGAAGCCACCCAGTTTTTGTACGGCAAAACGGCCTTCGTAATAGAGGTACATCAGCGCCGTAATGACCAAGAACAAGATGAATACTTCGTAAAGGTTGGAAACTGGAATATGGCCGGCATCGGGACGCAGCAGATAGCTTTCATGCCAGCGTACCAGCAAACCGACAAAGCCTGCCATCGCGGAGACCCACGCAAACACGGTACCCATGCCCAAAAGCGTATTGGACGGCACATTTTTGCGCACCGCCGCTATCGCGCCGACTATATAGGCAAACAAGGCAAAGAACACAAACGCGCATTGCCACATAATCGCCGACTGGCTGCTTAACAGGTATTTGAGCAAGAAGCCGTCTGCGTGTTTGATGTTGCCGCCATACAAATCAACGGCCAAATACGCCAAGCACACGCCCAAAGGGATAAACCAGCGCATCGGTTTGAAAAACCAACCCAGAAAAACGGCAATACCAGCACTCACCCACAAAATCACCATTTCGTAGATGTCCATGTGCAGACCGGCCTGGGTTTGGGCAATAAACGCACCGACTGCAATCAGCAGCGCAAATGCCCAGTCGAAAAGGTTGAGGTTTCGGATAAATGATTTGTGTGTCAGAAGCTCATGCTCGGGCAAGGCCTGATATTTGTTATTCATGGTTTAAATCCTTGGCAAGCTGCTGCAATTGCCGTGTGTGTTGCGGAAATTCTTTCTGCAAGTCGCGTTCGTTGCGGCTGGAAGACATGGCAAAACGGATACGGCCGTCTGAAAACAGCAGCCAAGCACGTTTTTCACGGATATAGAACATAAACACCGTGCCCAACACCAGCAATACCGAACCCAAATACACCAAGAATTCCCCCGGAGAACGGGTCATCTGCAATCCGGAAGAGCGCACTTCGGAATAGCCGTCCAATTGCAGCAACATCGGCGCAGGATACTCGGTCAAACCGGTGTACGCGTCCATTGCATGCAGCAGGAAGCGGTTGCGCTTTTCGTCTTGCGGCCAAGCCGGCAGGTTGTATGTACTGATCGTGTCTTCCAAAGCGGCGTTCATCACGCCATAGAGCATCTCGTAGAAATAGCCCTGCATTTTTTCCTGCTGCTCTCTCGGAATGTTGGTGGTAACAAACTCGTCCAAAGCTAAATAGCCGCCTTTGGCAAAAATCGACAAAGTATTTTCCGCCGCCGCCATGAATTGCTCGCGGATTTCGGCAGGCGCGCCTTTAACGGCGTTGGCAACGGTTTTACGGCGTGCCGCATCGTCTTTCAAATATTGGCGCAAAGCCATAAAGGTGTCGATTTGGCCGTTTTTATCCATCGGAATGCGCAACCAGCGGTATTGCTGCGCCAAGCCGCTGCGCGTGCCGGTAATGAAGAAATAGTCTTCATCTTGCTTTACCGGCAACATATAGTTTTTATATTCGACCGCCTGCCCTGCTTTGTCGCGGATGCGGTAAACGATAGACGGGCCGATATTGGTGTATTTTTTGCCTTCTTGACGGACGGAGCGAACATCATTGATGGCGGATTTCAGGTTTTGCTCTTTTTCAGACGGTTCGCTCATGTCTTCGACGTTCATCGAAGTAAACTGGTCGAATTCCAGTTTATAAGAGGTCTTACCCAAATCCAGCGGAAACTCGCGCATGGAAGTCGCTTTGAGTTTGACCGGAGTGCGGTCGGCATCAGCCAGATTCCACGCTTTAAACGTCAAGTCCGAGCCGCCGTCGGCGAAACTTGCCTGATAAACCGTAATACCGTGCAGCGTCAAAGGATGGTTGACGCGGATGGTGTGTTCGCTGACTTTGCCGGTCGCCTTGTCCGTTATTTCCAAGTCGCTGGCAAAATCGCGGGGCATACCGGTATCGTAAAAGTCGATATGGAATTTCTTCAATTTGACCGAAAACGGTAGGTCTTGCACCAGCATGCCGTTATCCGCATTCAGAAACACCACGTCCGCACTCTGCCCTTCCGCAATATTGACATTGCCCCTAAACGACAGGTTGGATTCTCCCAACACGCTTTCGGGCTTAAAGTCTTTGGCGTAAACCGCCGTATTGTCCGGCACGACTTGGCCGGTGAGCATGCCGATTTTCAGCAGGATATTGCTGTCTATCAAACCGCCCAAACAAATTACAATCAGCGCGGCATGGGCAAAGATATAGCCCCATTTGTTCATCGCACCTTTTTTCGCCGCCACCAAAACCGAACCGTCTTCACGCGTAACGGTTTTGCAGCCATAGCCCTGCACTTCCAAATAACGTTGCGCAACTTCGGGCGTTACCTGTCCGTCTAAAACGATGGAATGGCGCATTGCCGCCAGTGATTTTTCCTTCGCGTTTTCACGGAAGGAACGAATCTCGCGCAAAAACGGCGGAACATTGCGAATCAGGCACAATCCGGTGGAAATCACCAAAAACATCATGATGACAACGAACCACGCCGAGGCATACACGTCGTACAGGCCCAAAAAGCCGAAAATCTGCGACCAAAACGGGCCGAATTTCACCAAATAATCAACTTGTGGCTGATTTTGTTGCAAGACCGTACCGATAATCGAAGCCACGCCCAACAGGCTAAGCAGGGCAACGGCAAAGCGCATGGAGCTGAAAAAGGCAAACCATGGTCTACGGATAAGTGGGACGGATGATGAAGATTTACTCATGTCTCAAATGTCGGCTTGGGGCAACCCGATCGGTAGAACGGACTGCAATGACGTGTGATGCGAAAGGAAGAATACTGCATATTGTAGTAAAAATCTTTCTGTCGCTATTTGAAAAAAACAATCAGGCTTATCGGCCTATATTGGCTAAGGCCGTCTGAAGGGTTTTCAGACGGCCTGTATCAATAAGCTCGTTTCAAAACGAAATTAGTGCAAACCTTGGATGAAGTTGGCTACTGCGTTCAACTCTTCTTCGCTCAGACGGTTGGCAATATCGGCCATGATGGCGTTTTTGCGTTGGCCGGATTGGTAAGCTTTCATTTGCTCGACAACGTAAGCTTTGTGTTGGCCGCCCAGACGAGGATAGGCTTGGATTTCAGTACCGCCGCCAGGGATACCTGCGCCGCTAGGACCGTGGCAAGACATACATGCCGGCAGTTTTTTAGCGCTCAGGCCGCCGCGATAGATTTTCGCGCCCAGCTCTGGGTTTTCTTTAGGATTGGCTTCGCCCGGTTTGCCTTGTTGTTTGGCGTAGTAGGCGGCAGCGTCGCGGATGTCTTGTTCGGACAAGTTCATCACCATCGGTTTCATCACACCGGCAGCACCGTGGGTACGGGTACCGTCTTTGATGGCCATGGTTTGGCCGTAGGTGTAGGCCGCAGCCTGACCTGCCAGTTTAGGATAAGTTGCGATACCGCTGTTACCATCGGCTGCGTGACACGCCGCACAGATAGTAGTCGCTACCTGTTTGCCTTTTTCAGCATCTGCTTTAGGGGCAGCGGAAACCGCACCGGCAGCCAATACCAAGGCCAATAAAGTCAATCGTTTCATGGAGTGCTCCTGATTACAGCATTGCGTACCGCGTCAATGCCTTTTTTATACTCAAATACCGGGGAATTTTCCCGATTAAAACCGATAATTCTATAAACGTGCTATTCTATACCAAGTTTACATTAAATTACTACTCAAATTACCAAACTGCTGCAACATAAATGCCCGATACAAATTATGATGTTGCAGTTTTGTTTCCATGCAAGGAAATACTGATGAACCTTTTTCAAAACGCCAAATTCTTTACAACGGTCAACCATTTGAAAGACCTGCCCGACACGCCGGCCGAGATTGCCTTTGTTGGCCGAAGCAATGCCGGCAAATCTAGCGCCATCAATACTTTAACTAATCATGTGCGCCTTGCCTATGTTTCCAAAACACCGGGCCGCACCCAACACATCAATTTCTTTGAACTGGAAAACGGCAATTTCATGGTCGATTTGCCCGGCTACGGCTACGCGCAAGTACCGGAGGCCATCCGTGCGCACTGGGTCAAACTCTTGGGCGACTACCTGCAACAACGCCGCCAACTGATCGGCCTGATTCTGATTATGGACTCGCGCCATCCGCTCAAGGCTTTAGACATTCAAATGCTGGACTTCTTCCACATCACCGGCCGTCCTGTGCATATCCTGCTGTCAAAAGCAGACAAGCTGTCTAAAAACGACCAGATTAAAACTTTGGCGGCGGTAAAAAAATCACTCAAACCCTACACCGAGCGTCAAAAAATCAGCGTTCAACTGTTCTCCAGCCTGAAAAAACAAGGCATGGACGAAGTCAATCAAGTGGTTGGTTCATGGTTTGACGCGCATCGCGAAGAAATCGAGAATCTTGCAGGCGAAGCATCGCCTGAATGATTGTAAAACAAGGCGGAATGAGATGAGTTGACCAACCGCAAATCTTATTCCGTCATTTGTTTTGCACAATGCCGTTTTTTATCTCTCTTCCAAAGGGTATGTATGCACATGCCCTTTTTTATTGCGTTTTTTTATTTTCTTATCGCAAACTAAAAACAACGACGTATCAGTAAAAATTCTTAAAAAGCATGGGTTTATTCAACTAAACCTTTTTCAGACGGCCTTTGCCTCATCTTCGCCATCAGTCCAACCCGCTTCTTTCAATTTCCGCTGTTGCGCATCATAGCGTGCTTTTTCCGCCCAATACATTGTCTGGATACAGGCATCGCCACACTCGCTGCCGCAACATTCCCACGATTCGGGACGGACAGGTTCGTCTAAAAGCGGCTCGCCCAAGATGGCTTCGGCTTTATTCTTCAGGGTCGTATCCATCGGCAATTTCCAAGCGTGCGCCGTCAAATTCAATCACTTCGCCGCCGCGTATTTTGGCGGTTTTACGGGTTTCGGTTTCGCCGTTGCGCAACACCAGCCCTTCGGCGATAAATGCTTTTGCCTGTCCGCCGCTTTCGGCAAGGCCGGCCAGTTTCAACAGGTCGCATAAAGCGATGTATTCATTGTCTTCAAGATAGACGGTTGCTTCCATCATTCAATCCTTTTCAATAATGTCGATATTTTAACATGGCCGTCTGAAAGAAAGCCCCCTTCTGTTTTATTTGCTTTATCCAACCCCATTACATTTGGTTTTCAGACGGCCTTTAGCTGCCAACCCTGCTACAATACGCCTTTTATTGTTCACGCCGATTTTGCCATGACCGAGCCGACCTACATCCCCCTGCGCCTGCATACCGAATTCTCGATTACCGACGGTATGGTGCGGATTAAAAAACTGATTGCCAAAGCGCAGGAATACGGTTTGCCTGCTTTGGGCATCAGCGATTTGATGAACGAATTCGGCTTGGTGAAATTCTATAAAGCCTGCCGCGGTGCAGGGATTAAGCCCATCGGCGCGGCGGACGTGTGGATAGGCAATCCGAATGCGCCCGACAAGCCGTTTCGCGCCATGCTGATTATCCGCAACGATGCGGGCTATCTGCGCTTGAGCGAGCTTTTGACGGAGGCCTATGTCGGCAAAGACCGCAATATCCATCATGCGGAACTCAACCCCGAATGGCTGGCAAACGGCGACAACAGCGGCTTGATTTGTTTGAGCGGCGCGCATTACGGCGAAGTGGGCGTGAATCTATTGAACGGCAATGAAGAAGCGGCGCGGGCGGCAGCGTTGAAGTATGCGGCGTGGTTTCCCGATGCGTTTTATTTAGAGTTGCAACGCCTGCCCGAACGCCCCGAATGGGAGGCTTGCGTTTCCGGCAGCGTGAAGCTGGCGGAGGAACTGGGTTTGCCGGTAGTGGCGACGCATCCGACCCAGTTTATGAGCAGCGACGATTTCAACGCGCACGAGGCGCGGGTGTGCATCGCGGGCGGTTGGGTGCTGACGGACAAGAAACGTCCGCGCGATTTCACGCCGAGCCAGTTTTTCATTCCGCCGGAAACGATGCTGGAGCGTTTCTCCGATTTGCCTGAAGCCCTCGAAAACACAGTAGAAATTGCCAAACGCTGCAATCTGCACATCACATTGGGCAAAAACTTCCTGCCGCTCTTCCCTACTCCAGACGGCCTGTCGCTGGATGATTATTTGATCAAGCTCTCCAACGAAGGCTTGCAAGAACGCATGGTTCAGCTTTATCCCGACGAGGCGGAGCGTGCGGCAAAAATGCCGGAATATCAGGAACGTTTGGATTTTGAGTTGAACATCATCATCCAGATGAAATTCCCCGGCTATTTCCTTATCGTACAAGACTTTATCAACTGGGCGAAAACACACGGCTGTCCGGTAGGACCGGGTCGTGGCTCGGGTGCAGGTTCGCTGGTGGCGTATTCATTGAAGATTACCGACCTTGATCCGCTCAAATACGCGCTGCTGTTCGAGCGTTTCTTAAACCCTGAACGCGTCTCCATGCCCGACTTCGACGTGGATTTCTGTCAAGCAAACCGTGGCCGTGTGATTGAATATGTGCGCGAGAAATACGGCGCGGAGGCGGTCAGCCAGATTGTCACCTTCGGCACGATGTCGTCCAAAGCGGTCATCCGCGACGTGGGACGCGTGCTGGAACTGCCGTTCATGCTGTGCGACAAACTGTCCAAGCTGATTCCGTTAGAAGCCAACAAACCCCTGAGTTTGGAAAAAGCCATGGAGGCCGAACCGCAAATTCAGGAATTAATCGAAGCGGAAGAAGCAGACGAACTGATTACGCTGGCGAAAAAGCTGGAAGATTTGACACGCGGTTTGGGTATGCACGCAGGCGGCGTGTTGATTGCACCGGGCAAGATTTCCGATTACAGCCCCGTGTATCAAGCGGACGAATCCGCCTCGCCCGTATCCATGTACGACAAGGGCGACGTGGAAGACGTGGGTTTGGTGAAATTCGACTTTTTGGGTCTGCGCAACTTAACCATTATCGAAATGGCGCAGAACAACATCAAAAACACCACCGGCGATATCGTCGATGTTGGCAAGATTCCGCTTGACGACCAGGCCGCCTACCAAATCTTCCGCGATGCGAACACCACCGCCGTCTTCCAGTTCGAGTCGACCGGCATGAAAAAAATGCTGAAAACGGCGCACACGACCAAGTTTGAAGAACTCATCGCCTTCGTATCGCTCTACCGCCCCGGCCCGATGGACAACATCCCCGACTTCGTCGCGCGTATGAAGGGACAGGAATTCCAATACATCCACCCGCTGCTCGAAGGCATCCTTGCGCCGACTTACGGGATTATGGTGTATCAGGAACAAGTGATGCAGGCGGCGCAGATTATCGGCGGCTACTCACTCGGTGGTGCAGACTTGTTGCGCCGCGCCATGGGTAAGAAAAAACCCGAAGAAATGGTGAAACACCGCGAAATCTTCGCTGAAGGCGCGGCCAAACAAGGGATTTCGCGCGAAAAATCCGACGAAATCTTTAACTACATGGAAAAATTCGCCGGCTACGGTTTCAACAAATCCCACGCCGCCGCCTACGCCCTGATTTCCTACCAGACCGCATGGCTCAAAGCCCATTATCCTGCCGAATTTATGGCGGCAACCATGTCGTCTGAATTGGACAACACCGACCAGCTCAAACATTTCTACGACGACTGCCGCGCCAACGGCATCGAGTTCCTGCCGCCCGACATCAACGAATCCGACTACCGCTTCACGCCGTATCCGAACATGAAAATCCGCTACGCACTCGGCGCGATTAAAGGCACGGGCGAAGCCGCCGTCGAATCCATCATCGCCGCGCGGCAAAGCGGCGGCAAGTTTACCGGCCTCTTGGACTTCTGCGAGTGCGTCGGCAAAGAACACATGAACCGCCGCACCCTCGAAGCCCTGATACGCGGCGGCGCGTTCGACAGCATCGAACCCAACCGCGCCATGCTCTTGGCGAACATCGACCTTGCCATGAACAACGCCGACCAAAAAGCCGCCAACGCCAATCAGGGCGGGCTTTTCGACATGATGGAAGACGCCATCGAACCGGTGCAGCTCGTCGATGCCCCCATGTGGAGCGAATCGGAAAAACTCGCCGAAGAAAAAACCGTCATCGGCTTCTACCTCTCCGGCCACCCGTTCGGCCCGTATGCGCAAGAAGTGCGACAAATCGCCCCGACCAAATTAGGCCGTCTGAAACCGCAAGACAGCGTGCGCCTCGCCGGATTCGTTACCGCCGTGCGCACCATGATGGGCAAACGCGGCAAAATCGCCTTTGTCAGCCTTGAAGATTTGAGCGGGCAGATTGAAATCATGGTCAGCGGCCACACGCTGGAAAACTGCGCCGACTACCTCAAGTCCGACCAAGTGCTGATTATCGAATCCAAAGTCAGCCGCGACGACTACGGCGGCGGCGACGGACTGCGAATCATGGCAAACCAAGTCATGACCCTGCAAATGGCGCGCGAACGCTACGCCCGCAGCCTCAGCCTCGCCCTCGCCCCCGGTCACGACATTGCACGCCTCGCCGCCATCCTCACCGCCCACCGCCTGCCCGACACGTCGCACATCCCGCTGCAACTGTCGTACAGCAACGGCAAAGCATCAGGCAAATTGAAAATTGCGCCAAAATGGATGGTAACGCCAAGCACCGCCTTGTTTGACGAACTGGAAACATTGCTCGGCAGCAGGGCTGTCCGCGTGAATTGGTAAAATTAAAGGCCGTCTGAAACTACACGTTCAGACGGCCTTTAATTTAAAAAGCGCTTTAAAAACATAAATCAAATACGGATTCAGGCTTTCAGACGGCCTTATTGAATAGAGCGGTTATCTGAAAAGTTTATTGCACAAAGCCTTTGACCAATAAAGGAAAGATAGCCCAAAACAAAGGGGAGCGACACTGCCGAAACCATGCCAAGCACCCAGTAAATACATTGGTTCAGTACAGTTTTTGAGGCGGTAAGCCGCAGCAGTTTGAAATACGGGGGTAACCAAGTAAAAGGGGGTGAAAATACACCCCCTTTTCCTACAGATGCCCCATATCAAAGGCCGTCTGAAAAACAGTTTTATTTAACGATTTCAACCGGGCCGTGGTCGTCGCAGTGATCGCCGTGTTGGTGGTGCAGACGGCCGTTGACGATGTAGTCAACGTGATCGCCGTGCGGTACGGCTTCGTGGCCGCAACCTTCGCCGTGAACGTGGCCGTGGCAGGTGCCAACCGGATGGCAGCCGTCAGGGTTGGTTTCATTGACGCTCAGGGCATGCTCGTCGTAGTGGCCGTTGTGTTCATGGTGCAGGTGGCCGTCGTGCAGATAATCGACGTGGCCTTCGTGTTGGATGGCAGTGTGGCCGCAGTTTGCGCCGTGAACGTGGTCATGATGTTCGTGGGTTTTACAGGTCATTTTTCTCTCCTAATGTTCAGTGAATAGCAATCTTTCGCGATTGATTTTTTTATCTTATCTTTTTTTGATGCAAGCGTAAAAAAATTTACAGTTATTAATATATTGTTACGATATATCATCTATTGATATATCAGACTATTTTGTTTTTCAGACGGCTTTTTATTCATCACTCATTCATTTTCAGCGGGTAATTTAACCCTTTCCGCCTATGTTGAATATCGAATTTCTCAGCCGTAACGGGTAATATTGAAACCAAGGGATGAATCCTTCAAACAAACAGGTACTGCAATGGGAAAACAAGCCAGACTTTATATGGTTCGCAGCACGCAAGGTGCACTTTATGATGTATTTTTTGAACGCGGTGTGGCGGCATTGGCCTGGCCTATGCTGGCCGAAGCGGCGGCCAAGGGTTTTGGCCGTGAGGAACTGACGGATATTTACCGTTCGGCCGTGCCGGATGTGAAGTTGAGAACGGCGCAATCGGGTGCGGCTCAGATGTGGCGGTTTGTCAACGAATTAGCTGATGGAGATGCCGTATTGACCTACTCGCCTACCCTGCGCCGTTATCGGGTCGGCAGGATTACGGGCGCAGCGGTGCATTGTCCGCAATGGGACGATGAAAAAATGTCGCTGGTGCGGCCGGTTGAGTGGCTGGGCGAAGTAGGCCGCGATGATTTGAGCGTGGCAGCACAACGGGCTTTGGGCAGCGTGGCAACTTTGTTTGCGGTATCGGAAGCGTGTGCGGCAGAAATTTTTGAACGCGTGGGTTTTCAGACTGCCTAAGAAGGGAAAGGAAACAGGATTATGTGGAACACCATACAGGAATGGCTGAATGCTTTGCCTGTCAGTGAAGAGATCATCAAATCGGCATTGATGTCGGTATTGATGATTGTGGCCGTCATTGCCGGGCGCAGCATTTTGCTCTCGGCGCATTTTCGCAGCCATCCGGATTTGAGCATTGAAAACAAACGCCGCTCGCTGGTGGTCAGCCGCAACATCACCATGCTGCTGATCCTACTCGGGCTGGCGATGATTTGGGCGGCTCAGATTCAAACTTTGGCGTTGTCCATGTTTGCGGTAGCCGCGGCGATTGTGGTGGCGACCAAAGAATTGATTATGTGTTTGTCCGGCAGCATCCTGCGCTCGGTAACCAAACAATACTCCATCGGCGACTACATCGAAATCAACGGCCTGCGCGGACGGGTGGTCGATATCAATATGCTGAACACGCTGATGATGCAAATCGGCCCCAATCCGTTGATTGGCCAGCTTTCCGGCAAAACACTCTCGTTTCCCAACAGCCTGCTTCTAAGCCACACCGTGCGCCGCGACAATATTTTGGGCGATTATGTGATTCATACGGTAGAAATTCCCGTACCGATTCATTTGGATTCGGACGAAATCATCGGCCGTCTGAAAGATGTTCTTGAGCCATTGTGCGAGCCTTATGTCCCTGCCATCAAGCAGCATTTGGAAAACGTGCAAACCCAAAAATTGTTTATCACGCCCGCCGCCCAGCCGCGTGTATCCCGCGTGCCACATGATGACAAGGTGTACAACATCATCGTGCGCTTTGCCTCGCCCGTGGCCAAACGCTTGGAAATCCAACAGGCGGTTTTGGACGAATTCTTGCGCACGCAATGCCAATTAATCAATAAATTAAAATAGCCCAGTTTATATATACTATCAAATCCCTTACAATATCGAGGTTCACAATAAACAATAAGGAAAAGTCATGTTGCCCGAATCAGCCCTTGCCGAAATGTATCCCGTCATTATGACCCCCAGCCATGACGGCAAATATTTCCACAACTACACCCTCTCACTTCTGAACATCGTCCACACCAATGCCGCACACGGCCTACCGCTTCAAGTGATGATGCAGCGCGGCGAAAGCCTGATTACGCGCGCGCGCAACAACTGCGTGGCCACATTCTTAGAAAACAAAGAATGGACGCATTTATTTTGGATTGACTCCGACATCGGCTTCTCTCCCGATTCATTTTACCGTCTGCTTTTGGCCGATAAAGACGTTGTGGCAGGCATTTACCCGCTCAAACGCGACAACTGGCCTGAAGAAGGCGTTCCAGCCGGCACGACTCAAGCCGACTTCGAGCGCATGTACACTTCTTATACCGTCAACACCAGCGAAAAAAATGAAAACGGTGAAATCGTACTGAAAGTCGATGAAGACGGTTTTATGAAAGTCCATGACGCGCCAACCGGCTTTATGGTTATCAAGCGCAGCGTATTTGAAAAAATGATGGCAGCCTACCCCGAGTTGAACTACATCTCCGACAGTGACTACAACCGAGAAGACAAAGGCCTACACTACCGCTTCTTCGACTGCATGGTTGATCCGAAAAGCAAACGCTACCTGTCCGAAGATTACACCTTCTGCCACCTCTGGCGTCAAATCGGCGGCGAAGTGTACGTCGATGTACAATCCAACCTGACCCACCAAGGTGCAAAAGTGTATTGCGGCTCGTTTGCCGAATCCCTGCAAACCAATGTTGCCAATGCAGTATTTGCCCCGAAAGGCACACCAATGCGCCTCGAACTGGCTGCGCCATTGCACGCCAATCCGCGCGGCGCAGAATAAAATTGGTCGACAGGCAGACAAGACACTTTAATTCTATCTGTCTGCCACCATATAACGCCTATCGTTTTCTTTTCAGACGGCCACAAGGCCGTCTGAATCCATCTTATTCAGGAGAAACCATATGAGCGACAACGTCCTGCTCCACTTGGGCGAAGAACCCCGTTTCGACCAAATCAAAACCGAAGACATCAAACCCGCCCTGCAAACTGCCATTGCCGAAGCGCGCGAACAAATCGCCGCCATCAAAGCACAAAAGCACACCGACTGGGCCAACACCGTCGAAAAACTAACTGACATTACCGAACGTGTCGGCCGCATTTGGAGCGTGGTTTCCCATCTCAACTCCGTGGTCGATACGCCCGAGCTACGTGCCGTATACAACGAATTGATGCCTGAAATCACCATTTTCTTCACCGAAATCGGTCAAGACATTGAGTTATACAACCGCTTCAAAATCATCAAAAATTCTGCCGAATTCAACACCCTCTCCCCTGCGCAGCAAACCAAGCTCAACCACGACTTGCGTGACTTCGTCCTCAGCGGTGCCGAATTACCGCCCGAACAGCAGGCAGAACTGGCGCAACTGCAAACTGAAGGCGCGCAACTGGGTGCCAAATTCGCACAAAACGTCCAAGACGCGACCGACGCTTTCGGCATTTACTTTGACGATGCCGCGCCGCTTGCCGGCATCCCCGAAGACTCCATCGCCATGTTTGCCGCCGCCGCACAAAGCGAAGGCAAAACAGGCTACAAAATCGGCCTGCAGATTCCGCACTACCTCGCCGTTATCCAATACGCCGACAACCGCGAACTGCGCGAACAAATCTACCGCGCCTACGTTACCCGTGCCAGCGAATTGTCTGACGAAGGCAAATTCGACAACACGGCCAACGTCGAACAAACCCTCGCAAACGCGCTGAAAACCGCCAAACTGCTCGGCTTCAAAAACTACGCCGAGCTATCTCTGGCAACCAAAATGGCGGATACGCCCGAACAGGTTTTAAACTTCCTGCACGACCTTGCCCGCCGCGCCAAACCGTTTGCCGAAAAAGACTTTGCCGAAATCAAAGCCTTTGCGCGAGAAAACCTGAATATCGAAGATCCGCAATCTTGGGATTTGAGCTACGCCGCCGAAAAACTGCGCCAAGCCAAATACGCCTTCAGCGAGACCGAAGTGAAAAAATACTTCCCTATCAGCAAAGTATTGGCAGGCCTGTTTGCCCAAATCAAAAAACTCTACGGCATCGAGTTGGCTGAAAAAACCGTCCCCGTTTGGCACAAAGACGTGCGCTATTTCGAGCTGAAACAAGATGGCCAAACCATCGGCGGCGTTTACATGGATTTGTACGCACGCGAAGGCAAACGCGGCGGCGCATGGATGGACGGCTACAAAGGCCGCCGCCGTTTCGCCGACGGCACGCTGCAACTGCCGACCGCCTACCTCGTCTGCAACTTCACCCCGCCGGTTGGCGACAAAGAAGCGCGTTTGAGCCACGACGAAATCATCACCCTCTTCCACGAAACCGGCCACGGCCTTCACCACTTGTTGACCCAAGTTGACGAAGTGGGCGTATCCGGCATCAACGGCGTCGAATGGGACGCGGTCGAGCTGCCCAGCCAATTCATGGAAAACTTCGTTTGGGAATACGACGTATTGGCGCAAATGTCTTCGCACGAAGAAACCGGCGCGGTATTGCCGAAAGAGCTGTTCGACAAAATGCACGCGGCCAAAAACTTCCAACGCGGTATGTTCCTCGTCCGTCAAATGGAATTTGCCCTCTTTGACATGGAAATCTACCATCAGGAAGATGAAGGCCGTCTGAAAGAATGGCCGCAAATCTTGGACAAAGTGCGTCAAGAAGTCGCCGTAACCCAACCGCCGGCATACAACCGCTTTGCCTTGAGCTTCAGCCACATCTTCGCCGGCGGCTACTCCGCAGGCTATTACAGCTACGCATGGGCGGAAGTTTTGAGTGCAGACGCTTACGCCGCTTTTGAAGAAAGCGACGACGTTGCCGAAACCGGCCGCCGCTTCTGGAAAGAAATACTGGCCGTCGGCGGTTCGCGCAGCGCAGCAGAATCCTTCAAAGCCTTCCGCGGCCGCGAACCAAGCCTGGATGCCCTGCTCCGCCACAGCGGTTTCGACAACGCAGCTTGATTTGAAAATCCGCCGTTTTAATTGCTGATTCAAAGCTAAAGGCCGTCTGAAATGTTTCAGACGGCCTTTTTATAATCAATTCAATATGTTCAGCAAAACAAATATAAAACCATTCAGTCGATAAAACCACCCAGCGCGAAACGCCGCAATGATTGCCAAGCTCAATATTTCCCCCAATGCAGACAAACCGCCCATAAAAATAGGGCATGTTCCCATGCCCTATCATTTGAATTTCAGACGGCCTTTCGGTTGTCAAAACTTATTAGGAACAATAAGTACACCCTGTCCCTAACAAGACTTCGAGGAAAACAGAAGTCCGCATTTCAAACTCCTATCTCCTCCTGCCCAACGCTAAAATTAGTTTTTGCCCTTTTTATCGCCGGCGTCCAAGCGCATATTGATAAATTCCATCATCAAATCTTTTTTCGTCCAGAAAAAGGTTTTCATTTTTTCCAAAGAATAGATTTTCCGAATCATCGCCGGCAATCCTGCATGAACGATGGCGGCGACTTCGCCATTGGTTGTTTCATTATCCATGGCGGCTTTGAGGCTTAGATTGTGCGTATTCAGGTAGTTGCTAAGCTCTTTCCTGACGCTGTTGCTGATTTCAAATTGTTTCATGTTTTCCGTCCATAATGTTTTTATAATTAAATAGCATAGGATTTTAACAAGTTTTTTGCATTGTGCATATCTCAACTTGCATATTGTTGCGAAATTTACAATTTGGTTTTTGGGTAAAATCATGCCTGCAACACATTGTTGCGACGCACCCTGTCGGATTGTTTTGACTATTTTGTTTCGGCTTGGGCCGCATTGCGGATAAAATAACGGTTTTAGGTGTTGAGGCCGTCTGAAATGTATTTGTGGTTTAAGCTGCTGCATGTGTTTTTTGTAATTTCTTGGTTTGCCGGACTGTTTTATCTGCCGCGGATTTATGTGAATCTGGCGCAATTAGAGCCCGGCAGCGTGGAATATGTACGGCTGACGGATATGTCGCGCAGGCTGTACCGCTTTATGTCGCCTTTGGGCTGGGGAACGCTGATATTCGGCGCGGCCATCGGGTTTGTTAACAATTGGTGGGGCAACGGCTGGCTGGCGGTTAAATTATTGTGCGGCCTGCTGCTCTTGGCCTACCAGCTTTATTGCGGCCTGCTGCTGCGCCGTTTCCAGAACGGCAGCAATGTGTATTCGCACCGCTGGTATCGGGTATTCAACGAACTCCCTGTATTGATGATGGTGGCCGCGCTTTATATGGTGGTTTTCAAGCCGTTTTAATCTTCAGACGGCCTGTTTGGTAAATAAGGAAAGAATTCATGACGGTCGAAATCGAACGCCGCTTTTTGCTGGCGGATGACAGTTGGCGCGAAGCGGCAAGCGAGCCGCTGGTGTTGCAACAGGGCTATTTGAGCGTGGAAAAAGAGCGCACCATCCGCGTGCGGATTATCGGTTCGCAAGCATGGCTGACCCTGAAAGGCTATATTTCCGACATGACGCGCAGCGAGTTTGAATACGAAATTCCGCTGGCTCACGCGCAGGCGATGATGGCGGACATGTGCCCGTTTAAAATGGAAAAATACCGCTATCGGGTTGAATTTGAAGGCTTTGTGTATGAAATCGACGAATATTTCGGCGACAATGCGCCCTTGATTGTGGCGGAAATCGAATTGCCGTCTGAAGATACCGAGTTCCCCAAACCGTCTTGGCTGGGCAAGGAGATCACGGCAGACGGTAGATTCACCAATGCGTATCTGAGCAAACATCCGTATTCATCTTGGACGGAATAACGAGTACAACCCACATACAAAAAAGGCATGTATCGCACATGCCTTTTTTCCTTTCAGACGGCCTGATTTACCTTACCGATATTTGAATTAAGCTGCTTTTGACATAGTGTTTTAAATATCGGACAAGCCCGTGTGTTTTATCCGTGTAACCTTACGCCGGACGGCAGGCAACCATATAGTTAACCTCGGTCGAGTCACACAAAGAATAACGGCCGCTCAACAAATTGTAGGTCATGCCCTTGCTGCCGACGGTATCCAATCCGGCTTGGCGGCACATACGCGCGAGTTCTGCCGGCGTGATAAATTTTTTCCAGTCGTGCGTGCCTTTGGGGACGAATTTCAACAGATATTCTGCGCCGACAATCAGATGCAGATAAGATTTGGGATTGCGGTTGATGGTGGAGAAAAACACCATGCCGTCGGGTTTGACCAGTTTCGCACAGGCTTGAACGATGGCAGACGGATCAGGAACGTGTTCCATCATTTCCATACACGTTACCACGTCAAAGCTGTGCGGCTGCTCGGCAGCGAGGTCTTCGACGCGGATGCAGCGGTAATCGATATTGGCAACGTGTTGAGCGGCCGCATGGGCAGCGGCGGTTTGCAGGGATTTTTCCGCCATATCGATGCCGGTAACGTGTTCTGCGCCGCGTTTGGCCATGCTTTCTGACAAAATACCGCCGCCGCAGCCTACATCCAGCACGCGTTTGCCTGCCAATCCGGCATAGCCGTCGATATAGTCGAGGCGTAAGGGGTTGATGTCATGCAGGGGCTTGAATTCGCCGTTTTTATCCCACCACTTATCGGCGATTTGGCTGAACTTGGCGATTTCGCCGGCATCTACGTTGTCGTGTTGATTGCTCATGGTTTACTCCTGCATAAAATAATTCGCCTGATTTTAGCCGATTGCGCTTCAAAATAAAATGTTTCAGACGGCCTTTGCCTGTTTATCGGCACTATTTCAACTTTCATCCTCCTGCCCATAAAAAACGCACCTTGTGGCAAGGTGCGTTTCAATCGGTACGATTTAGAATTTAGCTCCGGATTCGTTGGCCATGTAGTCAACTGCGGCTTTCACTTCATCATCGCTCAAGCTGCCGTTGCCGCCTTTGGCAGGCATGGCTTGGAAGCCTTCGATTGCGTGTTTGTGCAGAGTGTCTTGGCCTTGTTTAATGCGAGGCGCCCAGTCTTCTTTTTTGCCTACTGCAGGAGCGCCGGGAATCAAGCCGCTGTGACATGCTTTACAGTTCGCTTCAAAAACAGCTTTGCCGTCCACTTTGGCGGATTCAGCAGGCTTGGCCTCAGCGGCAGGCGCTTCGGTTTTCTCTTCAGGTTTGGCAGCTTCTTCAGGTTTAGCGGCTTCCTCTGCTTTGCTGGCAGCGGCTTCGGCTTTATCGGCAGCTTCTTGAGCGGCAGACGCAGCAGCATCGGCAGCAGAAGCAACTTCGTTTTTCACTTCAGATGCAACGGCTTGAGCAGCCTCTTGAGTCTCCTGTTTAGCCTCTTGGGAACAAGCTGTCAAACCAGCCATCATCATTACGGCAATCAGTAATTTGTTCATGTTCTGTCTTTCCTTAGTTTTAGTTTAAATCACTGTTTTATATAAACAGCTTAAAAATTTTAGCATAGAAACTAATACCTTCGACCTACACTATAATAAATATTGGCATAAATCAGATTTTGTCACAAAAACAGGAAAAACATATTGACACCACACCTCTACTCAGATAGAAATTTACGCCCATTTGTCATTTAACGTAATAATTTTCATTTTATTGTTCAAACAGTTATCCTCTTAATTTTGTAAAGTTTCTTTTTAAATTCAACTTTTTACAAACTTTCCAGATAATACCATAAGCATTAAACCGCTTCTTATCCTAAAAAGGCCGTCTGAATCCCAATCAGGTTTCAGACGGCCTTTTTGAATCATGTTAATAAACATTTGCCGCTTGGCTATGCAAAAGATACCAGCAGACTTACCTATTTATGTGGTTATTCATATCCCGACGACAATTTAATCCATTGCCGCCATTAGTCTTTTATCATTATTTCAGCTTCAGCCCACAATCCCCGCTTCTGCTCTGCCGTCAATTTCTTAATCCCGATTTCCCGTTTCAGCGCTTCACTTTTGCTCAGACCGTCTGAAACAATGCGCATCTCAACAGGCTTGTTCAAACGCGTGTATTTCGCGCCTTTTCCTAACAAATGCGCCGCAAACCGCTCTTGCGGACGGTTGCTGATGCCGCAATAAAACGCGCCGTTTTCGCACAAAATCAGATAAACGATCCAATTTTCCGCGTTCATAAATCCCCTTCCTTGGCAAAACTCTCAGTAAAAATGCGCACGGCAGCCTCAGTTTTGGCAGACTGCACACGATAAGGCGTCACCAAATAAAGGCTGAGCGGCGGCAATGTCCATTCGGGCAAAACCGCTTTCAGACGGCCTTGGGCGATTTTCTCCCTCACTTCGCCGCCCACTTGCAAAGACAAACCGAAACCGCTTTCGGTCAGGCTGCACACGGCGGCAAGATGCGTGCAGGCAATGCTGTCGGCAACGTCGAGGAAATAGCTTTCTTCACCATTTTGCAAGGTGGTGCGGACAGGTAAAAAATGCAGCCAGCGGTGCGCATGAAGCTGAGAGGGATGGGTAATGGGCGGATGCCGGTCGAGATAATCGGGCGCGGCACAAATGATGTACGGCCAGGTAACGAGATGGCGCGCAACCAGATTAGCATCGTCCAAAGCACGGTCGCCGCCGCGTATGGCAATGTCGGTCTGATTGTGTTGCAGGTCGTCCAAAGTATCGCTGAAATTAAGGATAGGGCGGATTTTCGGGAACTCGGTTTGCAATCTTGCAAACGCCGTCTGAAAAGCGCGGGATTCAATAACTGTAGAAGTCAGGGAAATCCGCAATTCGCCGACGGGTTCGGTTTTCAGATTGTCGATAACGGTACGCGTATCGGACAAGGTAGCGGCGAGGCGGCGGCAGTATTCGCCCAAGGCACGGCCGGCATCGGTCGGCGCAAGGCTGCGCGTGCTGCGGTTTAACAGCTTGATGCCGTGCAGGGTTTCGAGGCGGTTGATGTGCTGGCTGATCGCCGACGGGGTCATGCCCAGCACGGCAGCAGCGGCGTTCATGCTGCCGTGTTCGAGGACGGCGGCGAAAACGAGCAGGGGTTTGATGTCTTGCATTTTGACTGATTATGTAGTTTAACTTCACAATCATAACAGCAAAACAAGGATTATCAAGCGTTTCAGACGGCCTTACAATGCACTCATCTAATCAATCACATCCCCACAAGGAGTCAAACATGAAAATCGCAGTTATCGGTGCAACTGGTTATGTCGGCAACGCAGTCGTGCAAGAATTGGCAGGCCGCGGTCATGAAGTGACCGCTTTCACCCGCAATACAGACAAAGTGTTCCAAGCGCAAAATGTTACCGCAGTCTCCGCAGATGTCAATGCAGCCGATTTTGCCGACAAACTGGCCGGTTTTGATGCCGTGGTCAGCGCCTTCAACCCGGGCTGGACCAATCCCAACATCGGCGCGGATTTCACACGCGGCGCAAACAGCATCGTCGAAGCGGCAAAAGCAGCACAGGTGCCTTATTTGTTGGTCGTCGGCGGCGCGGGCAGCCTGTATGTGGCACCCGGTTTGCAAGTTATCGATACGCCCGACTTCCCGAAAGAAATTTTCGACGGCGCCAATGCCGCACGCCATTTCTTGGCAGAACTCCTGCCGCGCCGCGACGTGAACTGGTCTTTCGTTTCCCCTCCGGCACGACTGGGCGCAGACGGCGGTTTCAGCGAAGACAAAACCGGCAAATACCACTTGGGCAAAGACGATTTGCTGATGGACGGTGAAATTCCGGCAGGCATCAGCGTGGCCGATTTGGCAGTCGCCATCGCCGACGATGCGGAAAACAAAGCGCATTTGTTTGAACGTTTTACCGTCGCCGCTGTTTAATCATCTTAATTTAAAGGCCGTCTGAAACTAAAAGTTTCAGACGGCCTTTGCATGCGCTCATCTCATCAATCGAATCTCAACAAGAAGTCACACATGAAAATCGCAGTGATTGGTGCAACAGCTTATGTCGGCAACGCAAGTAAAGTTTTCCAAGTGCAAAATATTGTCGTCGTCTCCACATACGAATAAAATCTGTCGGCAATTTATATCAAAATTACAAAAATATTTTGAACAAAGTGAAGGAACTGTACCAGAGTAGTACGGAGCCCATCCTGAAAAGATGTAGATCATAAATTGCATATTGTGAGCAACAATCCGCTCCGCTACCGATCTTTTCTCACGCAAGCGCTGATGGTTAAGATGATCTGAAAGCATCTCTCTAATTTTTCAGACGGCCTCAATTTTCCCTGTACTCTATTTCAAGGAGTTTTCATGACACCTCAAACTGTCTTAGATTTCTGGTTTACCGAAGAAAACCACCCTTTCCAATTTGCCCGCAACGATGGATTCGATGCCCAAATTCGCGCTCAATTTTTCGATATCTGGCAGCAGGCAGCTCGCGGCGAACTTTCACACTGGCGCGATACCCTGCAAGGCAGGCTCGCCGAAATCATTATTCTTGACCAATTCTCGCGCAATCTGTTCCGCGACAGCCCTCAAGCGTTTGCCCAAGATACTGCTGCACTCATTCTTGCCCAAGAAGCCGTTCGCCGACCTGGCTTCGCCGATCTCCTCCCGCATGAACGCCATTTCATGCTGATGCCGTTGATGCACAGCGAAAGCCAAGTTATCCATGAACAAGCCGTACCGCTGTTTGAACGCTATACCAATGAAAACGCATTGGCCTTTGAAATCAAACACAAAGTCATCATCGACCGCTTCGGACGCTATCCGCACCGTAACGCCGTATTGGGGCGTAAAACTACGGAAGAAGAGGCAGAATTTCTGAAGCAGGAAGGTTCATCGTTTTAATTCCATCAAAGTCAAAGGCCGTCTGAAACCGAAATCAAGGTTTTCAGACGGCCTGCATCATCGTGAAATCACTATATAATACCGTCTATTAAATTCCCGATACGAGCCAGCCATGTCCTCATCACAACCTACCATTGCCGCCATCGCTACCGCACCCGGACGCGGCGGCGTCGGCGTTATCCGTCTTTCCGGCAAAAACCTGCTGCCTTTGGCGCAAACCCTCAGCGGCGGTAAAACACCCAAACCGCGCACCGCGCTTTACACCGACTTTCTCGGCAGTGACGGACAGCCGATAGACAACGGCATCCTGCTCTACTTCGCCGCTCCCGCCAGCTTTACCGGTGAAGACGTGATTGAATTGCAGGGACACGGCGGCCCCGTCGTGATGGACATGCTGCTTTCGCGCTGCCTCGAACTGGGCGCGCGCATGGCAGAGCCGGGCGAATTTACCAAACGCGCCTTCCTCAACAACAAACTCGACCTTGCCCAAGCCGAAAGCGTCGCCGACCTCATCGATGCCTCCAGCAAGTCCGCCGCACGCATGGCGTTGCGTTCGCTCAAAGGCGCATTTTCCCAACACATACACGAGCTGGTGGACGACCTTATTACTTTGCGGATGCTGGTCGAAGCCACGCTGGACTTCCCCGAAGAAGACATCGACTTTCTCGAAGCCGCCGACGCGCGCGGCAAGCTCCAAGCCCTGCAAGGTCGTCTGAAAACCGTGCTTGCCAGTGCGGAACAAGGCGCGATTTTGCGCGAAGGCATGAACGTTGTCCTCGTTGGCGCACCCAACGTCGGCAAATCCAGCCTGCTCAACGCCTTGGCTGGCGACGACATCGCCATCGTAACCGACATCGCCGGCACCACCCGCGACACCGTGCGCGAACAAATTACCCTCGACGGCGTGCCCGTCCACATCATCGACACCGCCGGCCTGCGCGAAACCGACGACGTAGTCGAACAAATCGGCATCGAGCGCAGCCGCAAAGCCGTTTCCGAAGCCGATGTCGCCCTGATTCTGATTGACCCGCGTGAAGGCGTGAATGCCAAAACCCAAGCGATTTTGAACAGCCTGCCCGAAGGTTTGAAAAAAATCGAAATCCACAACAAAGCCGACCTGACCGGCGAACCCGTCGCCGTCCGTTCAGACGGCCTCGCGCAAACCGGCGCGGAAAGCGTCATTAGCCTGTCTGCCAAAACCGGCGCCGGTCTCGATTTGCTCAAACACGCCCTATTGCAGGAAGTTGGTTGGCAGGGCGAAAGTGAAAGCCTGTTCCTCGCCCGCAGTCGCCACCTCAACGCCCTGCATGAAGCCGAAGCCGAGCTGGAAAACGCCGCCCTCTGCGACAACAACCAAATCGAGCTTTTCGCCGAACACCTGCGCCTCGCCCAAAACGCGTGCAGCGAAATCACCGGCGAATTTACCGCCGACGATTTGCTGGGCGTGATTTTCTCGCGCTTCTGCATCGGCAAATAAAACGGTTTGCCATCAAATACAAAGGCCGTCTGAATGTTCAGACGGCCTTTTTTATCACCAAAACAAGCTTAATTTCACTTGTGTTTATTTATTGGCAGCTTCTGCCATATTTTTTGCGATTTTGGTTGCGCCAACTGTCAAACCGGACATGCCGATCAAAGAAGCTGCGGCCAATTTGATTAATGTTTTCATTTTAACTCTTTTCTGTGTATTTAAGGGTGTGTTGTGTATTTTTTATTTATCGGCATCAGCCATATTGTGGGCGATATTGGTTGCACCGACGGTCAGGCCGGACATACCGATTAAAGAGGCTGCAGCCAGTTTGATTAAAGTTTTCATTGTTTGTCTCACTTTCTTGTCTGTCGGCCGAAAAACGGCCTAAGTTGCGTTTTCTGAAGTATTGTAATTAATTCGTTTATGATTGAATTATTTTGTACTACCGTTTCGATATTACGGGAGATGCCGATGGTAGAAGCCAATATTCCGGACATACCGATTAAAGAAGCGGCAGCAAGCGTTATTAAATATCCCATTTTAAGTAGTCCTTTTTCATGGATACAAAATGTTATTTAACAACATACACATTTTTTCGCCGACATCTGCGCTGCCGACAGGACGAATCATACCGTGTTAATCGTTAATTAATACAACTTCTCCGTAAAGATAAAATATTAAAAATATACATAATGATGGTTATAGTTAATTTATATTTTGTTTTGAAAATGACACCGATGTCTTTCTCAATGACACCGATGTCTTAATTACATACACACTACAAACGTATCTTTCTGCGCCCATAAAATCCCTCCTTTTTTGTTGCAAAATTGCACTCTAAATTAAATATATTTTTAAATTCAAAATGTTACAAAATTATATTTTTTGCAAACCAAATATTCATTTAGTCAAAACCAATACCTTTGATAGCTTCTTTTAAAGAAAACATACGTTTCTAGCGCATATCCGACCATAAAATGCGCTGCAAATATATGATATAGTGAAACATTCTGCATATTGACTATTTCCAGCATGAACAACACCCTAATCCTGACCGGCGCGGCCGCATTTTTTATCGGCGCGCTGTTTGCTTGGCTGATAACACGCTACCAAGCCCAAAGCCGACACTTTATTGTTTTGCAAGAATTGGCCGAAAGCCGCCGCCTACATGAGTTTGCCGAACAGGTGCAGGCTCAAACTGCGGCGGCCTTGGCGCAAAGCCGCCATACCGTGCAGGAATTGCAAGACGAATTGCAGGAGACGGGCAACCGCTTTGCCGCAGCCGAAAAACAGATTGCCTATCTGCAAGATTGCGAGGCCGAAGCCGAAGCTTTAAAACACGAATGTGCAAAATGGCAGCAAAGCGCGCAAAACCTGCAAATCAACAATGAACGCCTAAACACGCAGCTGGTTCAAGAACAGGCATTGAGTGCGGATAAAAATACGCTTTTACAACAGCAGGAAACGGAAAAAGGCCGTCTGAAACAAGACTACGACACGCTTTTGGAGCAAAACCATGCGCTGCAAGTCCAAAACGAACGCCTCTCCACACAACTGACCCAAGAAAAAGCCAATATCGACGATAAAAACAGCCTTTTACAGCAACAGGAAGCCGAAAAAGGCCGTCTGAAACAAGAATACGCCGCCCTTTTGGAGCAAAACCACGCGCTTCAAGTCCAAAACGAGCGCCTCAACACCCAATCGGAAAAAGACCGTCAGGCTGCCGAAGAAAAACTGACCCTGCTGGCAGATGCGCGTAAAAACCTGAGCGACCAGTTCCAAAACCTCGCCAACACTATTCTGGAAGAGAAAAGCCGCCGCTTTACCGAACAAAACCACGACCATCTCCAGCAACTCCTCAATCCGCTCAACGAACGCATACACGGCTTCAGCGAGCTGGTTCAGCAGACTTATGAAAAAGAAGCCAAAGAACGCCTGACCATCGAAAACGAGCTCAAACGCCTGCAAACCCTCAACACCCAGCTCCACCACGATGCCAAAGCGCTGACCACCGCGCTGACCGGCACGCAAAACAAAACCCAAGGCAACTGGGGCGAGATGATTTTGGAAAGCGTATTGGAAAATTCCGGCCTGCAAAAAGGCCGCGAATACATCGTCCAAGCTTCCAGCGTCCGCCACGAAGCAGACGGCACCCAACGCCGCCTCCAGCCCGACGTCCTCATCAATCTGCCCGACAACAAACAAATCGTCATCGACTCCAAAGTATCGCTGACCGCCTACGTCCGCTATACGCAAAGCACCGGTGCAGAAGCAGAACGCGAGCTTGCCAACCACGTCGCCAGCATCCGCGCCCACATCAAAAGCTTGGCAGCGAAGGATTACACCGACCTTGAGGGCGTCAAAACGTTGGACTTCGTCTTTATGTTCGTCCCTGTCGAACCGGCCTATCTCCTCGCCCTGCAACATGATCCAAACCTCTTCCAAGAGTGTTTCGACAAACGCATCATGCTGACCGGCCCCAGCACCCTGCTCGCCACCCTGCGCACCGTTGCCAACATCTGGCGCAACGAGCAGCAAAATCAAAACGCGCTGGCGATTGCCGAGGCAGGCAGCAAACTCTATGACAAATTTGTCGGCTTTGTCGAAAGCATGGACGGCATCAATAAAGCACTTGTTCAGGCTCAATCCCAGTTTCAGACGGCCTATGGCCGCTTGGTTTCCGGCAGGGGCAACCTCATCAGCAGCACCGAAAAACTGCGCAAATTGGGCATCAAAGCCGGCAAACAGCTACAACGCGATTTATTAGAAAAAGCCATGTCAGAAAACGAAGATCATGCAGCCTTACCAACCGCACAAGACCAAGAAGATAACTGACAAAATTTAAGATATTGCAAATAAAGGGAATTTAACCAATGAGCAACATCACCATCGTCCTTGCCGCCGATACCGGCTATGCCGAGCAGGTTCATACACTGATGAAGTCCGTCTGTACCCACAACAAAAATGTCAATTTCTACATCATGCACAATACCTTCAGGCGGGAATGGATCGACTATACCAACCAAAAGCTCGCAGCCAGCGGCAGCCGTCTGAATGATGTCAAAATCGAAGTCGACTTCAGCCAATATCGCCGCCTGCCCCATATTTCGGATGCCGCATTTTTCCGCCTGATGATGCAGCACCTGCCTGTCGATCGCGCCCTTTATCTCGACAGCGATATGGTGATTACCCAATCCCTACACGATTTGTTCAGCCTCGATATGTGCGGTTATCCCGTTGCAGCGGTACAAGACTCCTTTCTTGCCCGTACCGAATGGAATCACCCAACCGGCCTGCACACTACGCCCTATTTCAATTCCGGTATGTTGTTGGTCGACCTGGCGCAATGGCGGGAACACAATATCGCGGCGCAACTGCTGCAAACTGCTACCACCATTGACAAATCCGTTCCCTACGGCGACCAATGCTTTCTAAACACCGTATTTCAAAAAAACTGGCTGCAACTAGAAGAATCTTGGAATTTCCAAACAGGCGCAGTCCAATATTTCCAAAAACGAAATCTCGGCGAAGTATTCCCCAAACCTGACACCGTCCCGCCCGTTATCCACTACACCACACGCGCCAAACCGTGGTTGTGCGATTACGGCGAAATTCCTTTTATCGAAGTCTATTGGCAATACTATTGCGCCGACTGGCCGAAAGCGTAATTTCAGGCAAGGGACCCCTCTCCCTTCGATTACTCTTAAAGAACCCATCATCAAAAACAAAAGGCCGTCTGAAATCGTTTCAGACGGCCTTTAAGCCATAAAAAAACAGGCAGAACATTCTGCCTGTTTTTTTGTTCAAAACTAACCATAGAGTGAGCATACCACCTTCAATCAGCGTTATCGTTATCCGATTAGATACCGCGCAACAATTCGTTCACGCTGGTTTTCGCACGGGTTTGCGCGTCCACGCGTTTAACGATAACCGCGCAGTAGAGGCTGTGGCTGCCGTCTTTGGAAGGCATGCTGCCGGATACGACAACAGAGCCAGCCGGTACGCGGCCTTGATAGATTTCGCCGGTAGTACGGTCAAAGATTTTAGTAGATTGACCGATGAACACGCCCATAGAAATCACGCTGCCTTCTTCGACAATCACGCCTTCAACAATTTCAGAACGCGCGCCGATGAAGCAGTTGTCTTCAATAATGGTAGGGCTGGCTTGCAGAGGCTCGAGGACTCCGCCGATGCCGACGCCGCCGCTCAAATGCACATTTTTACCGATTTGCGCGCAAGAGCCGACAGTCGCCCAAGTATCGACCATCGCACCTTCGTCAACGTATGCGCCGATATTGACATAAGAAGGCATCAACACGACATTTTTCGCCACAAAGCTGCCGCGGCGGGCAACGGCACCCGGAACTGCGCGGAAACCTGCGCTGCGGAATTCGTCTTCAGACCAATCGGCAAATTTAGTCGGTACTTTGTCGAAGTATTTGTTTACACCGTCGTTGAGGATTTCATTGTCCTGAATGCGGAAAGACAGCAATACGGCTTTTTTCGCCCATTCGTTGACTTTCCATTCGCCCACGCCCAGACGCTCGGCAACGCGCAGTTTGCCGGAGTCGAGTTGATGAATGGTTTCCAAAACCGCTTCACGCACTTCCGGGGTAACGGTATTCGGATTGATTTCGGCACGGTTTTCAAAAGCCGTTTCAATGATGTTTTGCAAAGACATGTTGATTCCTTCAAGAGATCAGGGCCGTCTGAAACCTATTCAGGCCACCCTATTACAAATATTTAACTCGTTATTTTGCCATGTAAAAGCGATTTCGTCAGCTATTAACATGATTAGCGCCGAGCGTTACACGGCCGGATTTCGGCTAAGCCAAGATTTTCAGACGGCCTATTCAAGTGAATTGTTTTCTAACTAATTTTCCAGCTACGATATGCAAGCTGCCCATTCTGCCGACACGCCGTGCCGATAAATCAATCTTTGCCGCCAATTCTTTTACAGAAGATTTTCAGCCACCACGCTGCATTCGATATTCCGCTTTAACGGTTTCGCGTTCCAATCCTTCAAGGCCGTCTGAAAGTCGGCAAAATCCATCAACTGCGAACCGAAACGGCGCATATGTTCGGTATCCTGCTGACAGTCTATCAGCGCAACGCCCAAATCCGCCAGAAACGGTACGGCGCAGGCAAACGCAATCTTTGACGCATCGGGACGCAAAGCAAACATCGATTCACCATAAAACACGCAGCCGATTTGCACGCCGTAAAACCCGCCTGCCAACTGCATTTCTCCTTGTTCGTCCGGCAACCAGCATTCAAACGAATGCGCATGCCCCTGATGGTGCAGCTTCAAATAGGCCGTCTGAAACGCAGGTTCTATCCACGTTCCGTCCTGTTCCGGACGCGGCACATTGGCGCAATGGGCAATCACTTTTTCAAAACAGCGGTTGACCGTTACCCGATACGGCTTGTGGCACAAAGTTTTAGCGAGCGATCGGCCGATATGCAGGCTTCCCGGCACAATCACGGCTCGCGGCGCAACCGCATACCAGAAAAACCAACCGTAGCGGCTAAACCACGGAAAAATCCCCTGCCCATACGCCGACAACAGCCGCCCCGTATCCAAATCGCCGCTGACGCCGACCAAGCCGTCACATTCTGCCAAAGCATAAGACGGGTCGGGGAAACGATAATCCCGTGGCGCAAGAAAAGGAATCTTCATCGCAAAGCCCATAAAGTTTCAGACGGCCTCAGGCTGAAAATGCCCAAGGCCGTCTGAAAAATCAACATACAAACTGATTAACGTTTGGTTTTGGTTTGGCATTCGCCGCATACGCCGTACATATACAGCGCGTGATCGACGATGCGGTAGCCGTTTTCTTCGGCGATTTTGTCTTGCAGCGCTTCGATTTCCGGATTGTGGAATTCGGTTACTTCGCCGCATTTCACGCAGACGATGTGGTCGTGGTGGTCACCTTTGTCCAATTCGTAAACCGCTTTGCCGGTTTCAAAATGGTGGCGTTGCAAAATGCCGGCCTGTTCAAACTGGGTCAGCACACGGTAAATCGTCGCCACGCCGATTTCCACGCCCTCTTCCAACAGGATACGGTACACATCTTCCGCACTCAAATGCTCCTCGGCATGAGTCTCGAACAAGTCCAAAATTTTCAAACGTGGACCAGTAACTTTCAAACCGCTGTCTTTCAATTGCGCAATGTTGCTGAATTTTTCCATAATATTCAATATCCCTGTAAGGTAATAACCGTTATAATACGCACTTTCCGCCCGTTTGCCCACTATTGGGCCGTTAAAGGGCGGCAATCTGCCGCCGGTCTTGCAATTGAAAATCGGCGAAAAGAAAAATTAAGAAGATGATTATCGTTTGCTTTTTAAAAATATTCAAGCGATGATAAACATCTTTCCCGAAATGACACAGAAAGGTAAGCCCGTGAATAAAGCCTTATGCCTTGCCATCGCCGCTATTTTAGGTCTGGCCTCATGCAGTGCCGAGCGCGTATCCAACTTTCCATCCTACAAACTCAAAATCATTCAAGGTAACGAGCTCAATCCCCGCGCCGTGGTTTCCCTGCGCCAAGGTATGACCCGCGACCAAGTCCAACTGCTGCTCGGTACGCCGCTCCTGCGCGACGCCTTCCATGCCGACCGCTGGGATTACACTTTCAACACCAGCCGCAACGGCATCATCAAAGAACAAAGCAACCTGACCCTGTACTTTGAAAACGACGTCCTCGCACGCGCCGAAGGCGATGCCATTCAAAAATCCATCGAAGCGGTTCAAGCCGGACAAAACGTCGTTCCGACCACCGAAACCAAGCCGCAATAAGGAAGCCCCATGAGCGCATTGAAAATCGCCATTGCCGGCGTCAACGGCCGCATGGGTCGCGTTTTGGTTGAAGCGGTCAACAACCATCCCGATACTGTCCTCTCCGGCGCACTCGAACATTCCGGTTCGGAAGTATTGGGTTTGGATGCAGGCTTCGCCTCCGGCCTCAAAACCGGCGTTGCCATTTCAGACGACGTGGATGCCGTACTGGCTCAAAGCGATGTCCTCATCGACTTTACCCGTCCCGAGCCAACCCTGAAACACCTGCAAAAATGCGTGGAAAAAGGCGTCAACATCATCATCGGCACCACCGGTTTCGACGACGCAGGCAAAGCCGCCATCCAAGCCGCAGGCGAGAAAACAGGCGTTGTCTTCGCAGCCAACTTCAGCGTCGGCGTCAATCTGACCTTCCATATCCTCGACACCGTCGCCCGCGTATTAAACGAAGGCTACGACATCGAAATCATCGAAGGCCACCACCGCCACAAAGTCGATGCCCCAAGCGGCACCGCGTTACGCATGGGTGAAGTCATTGCCGACGCACTCGGCCGCGACCTCAAAGAATGCGCCGTTTACGGCCGCGAAGGCCACACCGGCCCACGCGATCCGTCCACCATCGGTTTTGCCACCGTCCGTGCAGGCGACATCGTCGGCGACCACACCGCCCTCTTCGCCACCGACGGCGAGCGCGTGGAAATCACCCACAAGGCCAGCAGCCGCATGACCTTTGCCGCCGGTGCTGTACGCGCCGCAGTTTGGGCAAACGGCAAAAAAGGTCTGTACGATATGCAAGACGTACTGGGTTTGAAAAACCGATAAACCCGCATCATCAGGTTTCATACCTTACAAGGCCGTCTGAAAGCACAACGTCGATTTTCAGACGGCCTTATTAAAAAAGAAAGCCCCACTATGTCCTATCAACAAATCACCATCAACGTCAACGATGCTGTCGCCGAACGCCTTGCCGACGCGCTGATGGAACACGGCGCATTGTCCGCCGCCATTGAAGATGCCTACGCCGGTACAGAAAACGAGCAGGCCATTTTCGGCGAGCCGGGCATGCCGACCGAACAAATCTGGCAACAAAGCAAAGTCATCGCCCTTTTCGGCGAAAGCGACGATGCCGCTTCCATTATCGAAGCCGCCGCGCAGGAATGCAGTTTGAACGATTTGAAATACACCGGCGAAATCCTTGAAGATCAAGACTGGGTGCGCCTGACCCAAGCGCAATTCGACCCAATTCAAATTTCCGACCGCCTGTGGATTACCCCGTCTTGGCACGAAGCGCCCAACGGCGACGCCGTCAACCTGCAACTCGACCCGGGCCTTGCCTTCGGCACCGGCAGCCATCCAACCACCCGCCTCTGCCTCAAATGGCTGGACACGCAGCTCAAAGGCGGCGAAAGCGTATTGGACTACGGCTGCGGCTCAGGCATTTTGGCCATTGCCGCCCTCAAACTCGGCGCAGGCTCCGCCATCGGCGTAGACATTGACGAACAAGCCATCCGCGCCAGTAAAGACAATGCCGCGCAAAACAACGTCGATGCGCAGTTCTACCTGCCGGACGGCTTGCCGCAAGGCCAATTTGATGTCGTTGTCGCCAACATTCTGGCAAATCCGTTGCGTATGCTCGGCGAAATGCTTGCCGCGCGTACCAAACAAGGCGGCCGCATTGTCTTGTCCGGCCTTTTGGACGAACAAGTCGAAGAACTCAGCGGCATTTACAGTCAATGGTTCGACATTGAGCCTGCCGAAATCGAAGAAGGCTGGGCGCGATTGAGCGGTGTCAAACGCTAAACCCGTTTTCCGATACAAAGGCCGTCTGAAATTTAATCTTTCAGACGGCCTTTTTGCACTTAAAACGCTGAATATTCCAGCAAAATCAGGTATAATTGCCTATTATTTTGACCTTTCGGAACACATCCGCCGCGCCCGTTTGACATTTCATTGCGCGCACGGAAAAATTCCTTGAAATTCAGCAAGAAAAGACCATGACTGACCAAAAACACGAAGAATACGGCGCCGACAGCATACAAGTGCTGGAAGGCTTGGAAGCGGTACGCAAACGCCCCGGTATGTATATCGGCGACACGCAGGACGGCAGCGGCCTGCACCACATGGTGTTCGAGGTGCTCGACAACGCCATTGACGAAGCGCTCGCCGGACATTGCGACAAAATCACCGTAACCATCCATGCCGACAATTCCGTCAGCGTGGCCGACAACGGGCGCGGTATGCCGACCGGCATCCACCCGAAAGAAGGACGCTCTGCCGCCGAAGTCATCATGACCGTATTGCACGCGGGCGGCAAGTTCGACAACAACAGCTACAAAATCTCCGGCGGCCTGCACGGCGTGGGCGTGTCCGTCGTCAACGCGCTGTCCGACTGGGTAACGCTGACCATCTACCGCGACGGCAAAGAACACTTCGTCCGCTTCGTACGCGGCGAAACCGAAGAGCCGTTGAAGGTTGTCGGCGATTCCGACAAAAAAGGCACAACCGTACGCTTCCTCGCCAGTAGCGAAACCTTCGGCAATGTCGAATACAGCTTCGACATCCTCGCCAAACGCATCCGCGAACTTTCGTTCCTGAACAACGGCGTGGACATTGAATTGACCGACGAACGCGACGGCAAACACGAAAGCTTCGCCCTCTCCGGCGGCGTGGCCGGCTTCGTGCAATACATGAACCGCAAAAAAACGCCGTTGCACGAAAAAATCTTCTACGCGTTCGGCGAAAAAGACGGCATGAGCGTCGAATGCGCGATGCAATGGAACGACAGCTACCAAGAAAGCGTGCAATGTTTTACCAACAACATTCCGCAACGCGATGGCGGTACGCACTTGACCGCGCTGCGCCAAGTGATGACCCGCACCATCAACAACTATATCGAAGCCAACGAAGTGGCCAAAAAAGCCAAAGTGGAAACCGCCGGCGACGATATGCGTGAAGGCCTGACCTGCGTTTTGTCCGTCAAACTGCCCGACCCGAAATTCTCATCGCAAACTAAAGACAAACTGGTTTCCAGCGAAATCGGCCCCGTTGTCAACGAAGTCATCAACCAAGCCTTGACCGACTTCCTTGAAGAAAACCCGACCGAAGCCAAAATCATCACCAGCAAAATCGTCGATGCCGCGCGCGCGCGCGAAGCCGCCCGCAAAGCACGCGAAATTACCCGCCGCAAAGGTGTGATGGACGGTTTGGGCCTGCCGGGCAAACTTGCCGACTGCCAAGAAAAAGACCCTGCCCTGTCCGAACTCTACCTCGTCGAGGGCGACTCTGCAGGCGGTTCCGCCATGCAAGGCCGCGACCGCAAATTCCAAGCGATTTTGCCGCTCAAAGGTAAAATTTTGAACGTCGAAAAAGCACGTTTTGAAAAAATGCTGGCCAGCCAAGAAGTCGCCACGCTGATCACCGCTCTAGGCGCAGGCATCGGCAAAGAAGAATTCAATGCCGAAAAACTGCGCTACCACCGCATCATCATCATGACCGATGCCGACGTGGACGGCGCGCACATCCGCACCCTGCTCCTGACCTTCTTCTACCGCCAAATGCCCGAGCTGGTCGAACGCGGCTACATCTACATCGCCCAGCCGCCTTTGTACAAAGCCAAATACGGCAAACAAGAGCGCTATCTCAAAGACGAATTGGAAAAAGACCAATGGCTGCTCGGCTTGGCCTTGGAAAAAGCCAAAATCGTTTCAGACGGCCGCACCATCGAAGGCGAAGAGCTTGCCAATACCGCCAAACAATTCCTGTTGGCCAAAACCGTCATCGAGCAAGAAAGCCGCATCATTGACGAACTCGTCCTGCATGCCATGCTGCATGCTTCGCCGGTCGATCTCAGCACAGCAGAAAGCGCAGACCGCGCCGTTGCTGAATTGAGCGGCCTCTTGGACGAAAAAGAAGTCGCACTCGAACGCATCGAAGGCCACGAAGGACACCAGTTCATCAAAATCACACGCAAGCTGCACGGCAATGTGATGGTAAGCTACCTAGAGCCTAAGTTCCTCAACAGCAAAGCCTACCAAACCCTTACCCAAACCGCCGCCGCACTCAAAGGCATGGTCGGCAAAGGGGCGAAGCTCTACAAAGGCGACAACGAATACGACATCGACAGCTTTGAAGCCGCTTTGGACATCTTGATGAGCGTTGCCCAAAAAGGCATGTCCATCCAACGATACAAAGGCTTGGGCGAGATGAACCCGGAACAACTTTGGGAAACCACGATGGATCCTACCGTCCGCCGCCTCCTGAAAGTCCGCATCGAAGACGCCATCGCCGCCGACGAAGTGTTCGTCACCCTGATGGGCGACGAAGTCGAACCGCGCCGCGCCTTCATCGAAAACAACGCCCTGCTGGCACAAAACATCGACGCCTAAGCATGGAAAGATAAAAGGCCGTCTGAAAATCCATTTTCAGACGGCCTTTTTGTTTTTGTACTTTATTTTTTACAACTCAAATCCCAACAACTTCGCGTGTTTTAATAGAGCGTTCCAACTGATTCGGATTCGGGACAACCCAAATACCCCGTTTGAAACGCTCCAATCCGCTTCCGATTTATTCCACTTTCCCTAAAATCATCGCATCGCCATAGCTGAAAAAGCGGTATTCCTGTTCCACCGCATGACGGTAAACGCTGCGGATATGCTCCATGCCCGAAAACGCACTGACGAGCATCAGCAAGGTTGATTTGGGCAGGTGGAAGTTGGTAATCAAGCGGTCGGCAACATTGAAGCGGTAACCCGGCGTAATGAAAATATCGGTATCGCCGCGACCGGCTTTCAGACGGCCTGTCTCGCGTGCGGCGGATTCCAAGGCGCGCATAGAGGTTGTGCCCACAGCCCACACTTTATTACCGCGCGCTTTGGCGGCCTCAACGGCGGCAACGGTCTCGGCCGGTACGTCAAACCACTCGCTGTGCATTTTGTGTTCTTCAATTTTATCAACGCGCACGGGTTGGAATGTTCCGGCACCGACGTGCAGGGTTACTTCCGCGGTTTCTACGCCTTTGGCTTTCAGACGGCCCAACAACTCATCGGTAAAGTGCAAACCTGCCGTCGGCGCGGCCACTGCGCCTTGATACTTGGCGTACACGGTCTGATAGCGGCTGTCGTCTTCATCATCGGCCGCGCGTTCGATATAAGGCGGCAAGGGCAGATGGCCGTTTTGCTCTAAAAGTTCGTAAACGGTTTGCTCGCCTTTAAATTTCAGGCAAAACAATTCTTCCGCGCGCTCCATCATGACGGCACGGATATCGCCTTCAAAAATCAATTCTGTACCCGGTTTCGGCGATTTGGACGAGCGGATATGCGCCAATGCGGTATGCGCGTCCAATACCCGTTCAATCAGGGCTTCGATTTTGCCCCCACTGGCTTTTTGACCGAACAGGCGTGCCTTCATCACTTTGGTATTGTTAAACACCAGCACATCGCCCGGAGCGACATAATCGGGTAAATCGCCGAAATGTTTGTCTTCAATCGGCAATGTAGGCAAGGCAACCAGAAGCCTGCTACTGCCGCGCACTTCCGGAGGATGCTGAGCAATCAGTTTTTCGGGCAATTCAAAATCAAAATCGGAAATATCCATTGTCGTGCATACTTTAAAAAAACAGGCGCCATTATACGCGCAAAGTTGGTTTTCAGACGGCATGTTTTGTCGAAAAACCAATAAATTAGAATAAACGCTCTTGAAAAAATCACTTTTTAACGAAAATCAGCGTTCCTTTCTTTTTTCGCCGAAAAACGCCTTTTTTCTATCTTTTACTGGACATTTACCGACAAGTTCGGGAAAATAACCAGATTCATTTCTCAGGCTCCGCCCTGTTCCGACATTATTTAAACGCCGGATGGCAAACCTACCTTCCGACGTCTCAGGAAATCATCTAAAACCACAGCGGCGCATACCCAATATGCACTTTATGCCGCGCTAAAAAGGAAAAGCAATGGATTTGCGTAAATTAAAAAAACTGATTGATTTGGTCGAAGAATCAGGCATTGCAGAAATTGAAGTTACCGAAGGCGAAGAAAAAGTCCGCATTACGCGTACCACTGCCGCCGCAGCGCCTATTTATGCTGCTCCGGCACCTGCCGCAGCCGCTCCGGTTGCCGCCCCTGCTGCTCCGGCCGCAGCCGCTCCGGCCGCCGCCCCTGCCGCTCGCGATTTGTCCAACGCGCAAAAATCGCCTATGGTAGGTACGTTCTATCGCGCTCCCGGCCCGAACGCCGCAGCTTTCGTTGAAGTAGGTAAACAAGTAAAAGCCGGCGATACTTTGTGCATTATCGAAGCCATGAAGCTGATGAATGAAATCGAAGCCGAGAAATCCGGTGTCGTTAAAGAAATTCTGGTTGAAAACGGTACCCCAGTCGAATACGGCGAGCCGCTCTTTATCATTGAATAATCCGCTTTTTCAGACGGCCTTTATCTTCAAGGCCGTCTGAAATTCCTTTTTCTGTTCATTAAGGACAAACCATGCGTCTGATTTTGGCTATTTTCTTGCCATGGCTTCAGTTTTTCACCATCGGCCGTCCGTTTGCAGGCATCATCTGTCTGATTCTGCAGTGTACGCTGGTTGGCTGGATACCGGCAGCCATGTGGTCGGTTTACGCCTTGAGCCAATACAAAACCGACCAGAAAATCCGCAACGCATTAGGCGGCCGCTGAGGCCGTCTGAACCATCCGGAAAGATTATCATGCTGAAAAAAGTATTGATCGCCAACCGGGGCGAAATCGCCCTGCGCGTCCTGCGTGCCTGCCGTGAAATGGGCATCGCCACCGTCGCCGTCCATTCCGAAGCCGACAAAGACAGCCTGCACGTCAAACTCGCCGACGAATCCGTGTGCATCGGCCCTGCCGCATCTGCACAAAGCTACCTCAACATTCCCGCCCTCATTGCTGCCGCCGAAGTAACCGAAGCCGACGGCATCCACCCAGGTTACGGCTTCCTCGCCGAAAACGCCAATTTTGCCGAACAAGTCGAACAATCCGGCTTTGTCTTCATCGGCCCTAAAGCCGACACCATCCGTCTGATGGGCGACAAAGTATCCGCCAAACACGCCATGATCGAAGCCGGCGTGCCTTGCGTTCCCGGTTCTGACGGCGCATTGCCGGACGATGGCGAAGAAATCCTCAAAATCGCCGATAAAGTCGGTTATCCCGTCATTATCAAAGCCTCCGGCGGCGGCGGCGGTCGCGGTATGCGCGTCGTCGAGAAAAAAGAAGACCTCCTCCAGTCTGTCGAAATGACCAAAGCCGAAGCAGGCGCGGCATTCGGCAACCCGATGGTTTACATGGAACGCTATCTGCAACGTCCGCGCCACGTCGAAATCCAAGTGATTGCCGACGAACACGGCAACGCCATCTACCTCGCCGAGCGCGACTGCTCCATGCAGCGCCGCCACCAAAAAGTCATCGAAGAAGCACCGGCTCCGTTCATCACTGAAGAAGAACGCGCCAAAATCGGCAAAGCCTGTGCCGACGCTTGCAAACGCATCGGCTATCGCGGCGCAGGTACGTTTGAATTCCTGTACGAAGACGGCGAATTCTTCTTTATCGAGATGAACACACGCGTTCAGGTTGAGCATCCGGTTACCGAGCTCATCACCGGCGTAGACATCGTCCAAGAGCAATTACGCATCGCATCCGGCCTGCCTTTGCAATACAAACAGGAAGACATTCAAGTCGAAGGCCACGCGTTTGAGTGCCGTATCAACGCCGAAGACCCGTACAACTTCATTCCAAGCCCCGGCCTGATTGAAAGCTGCCACCTGCCCGGCGGCTTCGGCGTCCGCGTTGACAGCCATATTTACCAAGGCTACCGCATCCCTCCTTACTACGACAGCCTGATTGGCAAAATCTGCGTCGTCGGTAAAGACCGCGACCAAGCCATGGCAAAAATGCGCGTAGCCCTTGCCGAGCTGGCGATTACCGGCATCAAAACCAATACGCCGCTGCACCGCGACTTGTTCAGCGACCCAGGTTTCCAAAAAGGTGGCGTCAGCATCCACTACTTGGAACATTGGTTGGAAGAACGCAAAGCCAAACTGGATAAATAATCCTTTGTTTTGACTAAAAATAAGGCCGTCTGAAACGCAAAATAAAGTTTCAGACGGCCTTTTTTATAGCTTAATTATTAATAAAAACTAATGAAATTTAATTTCTGATTATTAATATTAATTCTAAATCGATTTCATAGTTCCAATAGTTAAAACCTTTCTGTATAGTTCTTTTAATAGTTAACAGCAAAAGGAAATAAAATGTCGATACAAGAAATTTATGAGGATCAAGAAACCGGCTACGAATATGCCTTCCGGCAAATCGTTTTATAAACCACTGACCATTTCACAAAGGAAATAACTATGTCCATCTCCAAATGCCCAGTTACCCACCTGACCATGAACAACGGCGCGCCTGTTGCCGACAATCAAAACAGCCTGACCGCCGGTCCGCGCGGCCCTCTGCTGGCGCAGGATTTGTGGCTGAATGAAAAACTTGCCGACTTCGTGCGCGAAGTCATCCCCGAACGCCGTATGCACGCCAAAGGTTCGGGCGCGTTCGGTACGTTTACCGTGACACACGACATCACAAAATACACCCGCGCCAAAATCTTCAGCGAAGTCGGCAAAAAAACCGAGATGTTCGCCCGTTTCACCACCGTGGCAGGCGAGCGCGGCGCTGCCGATGCGGAACGCGACATCCGCGGCTTTGCCTTGAAGTTTTATACCGAAGAAGGCAACTGGGATATGGTCGGCAACAACACGCCCGTGTTCTTCCTGCGCGACCCGCGTAAATTCCCCGACCTGAACAAAGCCGTCAAACGCGACCCGCGCACCAATATGCGCTCCGCCACGAACAACTGGGATTTCTGGACGCTGCTGCCCGAAGCCCTACACCAAGTCACCATCGTCATGAGCGACCGCGGCATCCCCGCCAGCTACCGCCATATGCACGGCTTCGGTTCGCATACATACAGCTTCTGGAACGAAGCGGGCGAGCGTTTTTGGGTGAAATTCCACTTCCACAGCCAGCAAGGCATTAAAAACCTAACCAACGAAGAAGCCGCAAAAATCATCGCCGACGACCGCGAAAGCCACCAGCGCGACCTGTACGAAGCCATCGAACGCGGCGAGTTTCCGAAATGGACGATGTACATCCAAATCATGCCTGAAGCCGATGCGGAAAAAGTGCCGTATCATCCTTTCGACCTGACCAAAGTTTGGCCGAAAAAAGACTATCCACTGATTGAAGTGGGCGAATTTGAGTTGAACCGCAATCCCGAAAACTTCTTCGCCGATGTGGAACAATCCGCCTTCGCACCGAGCAACCTCGTTCCCGGTATCGGCGCCAGCCCCGACAAAATGCTGCAAGCCCGTCTATTCAATTACGCCGACGCGCAGCGCTACCGTTTGGGCGTAAACTTCCGCCAAATTCCCGTCAACCGCCCGCGTTGCCCTGTTCACAGCAACCAGCGCGACGGACAAGGACGCGCCGACGGCAACTACGGCAGCCTGCCGCACTACGAACCCAACAGCTTCGGCCAATGGCAGCAACAGCCCGACTTCGCCGAACCGCCTTTGAAAATCAGCGGCGACGCGGCGCACTGGGACTACCGACAAGACGATGACGACTATTTCAGTCAACCGCGTGCTTTGTTCAATCTGATGAGCGACGCACAGAAACAGGCTTTGTTCGACAACACCGCCTCAGCCATGGGCGATGCGCCTGACTTCATCAAATACCGCCATATCCGCAACTGCTACCGTTGCGATCCGGCATACGGTGAAGGCGTGGCGAAAGCCTTGGGGCTGACTGTCGAAGACGCACAAGCCGCCCGAGCCAACGACCCGGCTTTAGGTCAACCTGGTTTACTGTAAGGAGGCATTATGTGGATAGAAATTGAAGAAATCTTGTCTCAAGCCGTCCGATACAGCCGTTCAAGCAAAAAGTAACTGTTTAGATCATTAAGCAGGCCGTCTGAAACGCAAAATAAAGTTTCAGACGGCCTTTTTTGATGATGAAGTTTATTTAACTGCTTCTGATTCAATGGAAATGGCTACCCTTATTTCTCTGTAAATCATGGCATGCCCTCTGCACCATCTCACGCCTCTACTGGCAAATAAAAAAACCGCACGGCTGATTACCGTGCGGTTTTGCTTTTTGTCTGAAGGTTTCAGACGGCCTTACATCATGCCGCCCATACCACCCATGCCGCCCATATCAGGCATAGCAGGTTTTTCTTCAGGGATTTCGGCAATCATGCAGTCTGTGGTCAGCATCAGGCCGGCAATAGATGCGGCGTGTTGCAGCGCAGAACGGGTTACTTTGGCAGGGTCGAGTACGCCCATTTCGATCATGTCGCCGTATTCGCCGGAGCCTGCGTTGTAACCGTAGTTGCCTTTGCCTTCCAACACTTTGTTCACCACCACGCTAGGCTCGCCGCCTGCGTTGGCAACGATTTGGCGCAGCGGAGACTCAACGGCGCGCAATACGATTTGTACGCCTGCGTCTTGATCGGCATTGCCGGTGTGCAGGTTTTCCAAAGCAGCACGTGCGCGCAACAGGGCTACGCCGCCGCCTGCAACCACGCCTTCTTCAACGGCTGCGCGGGTAGCGTGCAACGCGTCTTCTACGCGGTCTTTTTTCTCTTTCATTTCGACTTCAGTAGCGGCACCGACTTTGATCACTGCCACACCGCCTGCCAGTTTGGCCACGCGCTCTTGCAGTTTTTCTTTGTCGTATTCGCTGGTCGCGGTTTCGATTTGTTGGCGGATTTCGGCAACACGCGCTTCGATTTGGGCAGCGTCGCCGAAGCCGTCGATGATGGTGGTGTTTTCTTTACCGATTTCGATGCGTTTGGCTTGACCCAAATCGTCCAAAGTCGCTTTTTCCAGAGACAGGCCGACTTCTTCGGAAATGACCACGCCGCCGGTCAGGATGGCGATGTCTTGCAACATGGCTTTGCGGCGGTCGCCGAAGCCAGGGGCTTTAACGGCAACGGTTTTCAGAATACCGCGGATGTTGTTTACCACCAAAGTCGCCAAGGCTTCGCCTTCTACGTCTTCAGCGATAATTAAGAGCGGACGGCTGGCTTTGGCCACTTGTTCCAAAACAGGCAACAGGTCGCGGATATTGCTGATTTTTTTGTCGAACAACAATACAAACGGATTGTCCAAAGCAGCGATTTGTTTTTCAGCGTCGTTGATGAAGTAAGGAGACAGGTAGCCGCGGTCGAATTGCATACCTTCAACCACGTCCAGCTCGTTTTCCAAAGATTTGCCGTCTTCAACGGTAATCACGCCTTCTTTGCCGACTTTTTCCATCGCTTCGGCAATAATCGCGCCGACTTGTTCGTCAGAGTTGGCGGAAATAGAGCCGACTTGGGCGATTTCTTTAGAAGTATCGCAAGGTTTGGCGATGTTTTTCAGCTCGTCAACCAAAGCGGCAACGGCTTTGTCGATACCGCGTTTCAGGTCTGTCGGGTTCATGCCGGCGGTAACGTATTTCATGCCTTCGGCAACGATGGATTGCGCCAATACGGTTGCAGTAGTGGTACCGTCGCCAGCTACGTCGTTGGTTTTAGACGCCACTTCTTTCACCATTTGCGCGCCCATGTTTTCGAATTTGTCTTTCAATTCGATTTCTTTTGCAACAGACACACCGTCTTTAGTGATGTGCGGGCCGCCGAAAGCGCGGTCGAGCACCACGTTGCGGCCTTTAGGACCCAAAGTTACGCGTACGGCGTTTGCCAATACGTTGACGCCGTTTACCATTTTTTGGCGAACTTCATTGCCGAATTGTACGTCTTTTGCTGCCATTTAAATTCTCCAAATCAATATTAAAAATCTGTTCGAGGCCGTCTGAAAACTTCATGTTTGATTCAGATGGCCTTTAGTTCTGAAACTTAATTCAACAATTATTCAACGATACCGAAGATGTCTTCTTCACGCATTACCAACAGCTCTTCGCCGTCGGCTTTTACTGTTTGGCCGCTGTATTTGCCGAAGATCACTTTGTCGCCGACTTTGACATCCAGCGGACGGCGCTCGCCGTCTTTACCGATTTTGCCCGCACCCACGGCGATTACTTCGCCCATGTCGGGTTTTTCAGCAGCCGCACCCGGCAAAACGATGCCGGAGGCGGTTTTTTCTTCAGCTTCTAAGCGTTTGACGACTACGCGGTCGTGTAAAGGGCGGATGGTCATGTCTTAATGCTCCGATAAATAAATAGATTGAAAACAATTGTCTGTCGGACATGACAGACACGGTTTGCTTGAAAATAGCGGCACACTTAGTAGAAAGCCTGCCGTAATGGCGGGTAGATTTGGGTTGTTTGCGACAAATTCAAGGGAAAAAGTAAAAAATTCTATGCAGTCTTTCCAAATATTTTCATACGCAAAAATGCCCGATCACTTATTTTTCAGACGGCCTGACATACAAACTGCAAAATTCGTTTAAAAACAACACAATTTCTTTACAAATGCAACACAACTCTTTACAACTATTTCTTTTTAATGCATTATTATAAATGATGATTATTCTTAATTGCATATTTTAAAGATAATTTCTCTTTATTTGCTTTTATTTTTTATTACTGTCATTTTATTAAGGACATTTCTCAATGAATACGCCCCTGTTTCGACTGAGCCTGCTGTCACTGACACTGGCGGCCGGTTTTGCACACGCAGAAAATGAAGCCAAAGACAATGTTGTGCTTGATACCGTTACCGTTAAAGGTGACCGCCAAGGCAGCAAAATCAAAACCAATATCGTCACCCTTCGTCAAAAAGACGAAAGCACATCAACCGATTTGCGCGAATTATTAAAAGAAGAACCTGCCATCGATTTCGGCGGCGGTAACGGCACATCCCAACACATGACCTTGCGCGGCATGGGTCAGAACTCTGTCGACATCAAGGTGGACAACGCCTATTCCGACAGCCAAATACTGTATCACCAAGGCCGTTTCATCATCGACCCTGCGCTGGTCAAAATCGTCTCCGTACAGAAAGGCGCGGGCTCGGCATCTGCCGGTATTGGCGCGACCAACGGCGCGATTATTACTAAAACAGTCGATGCCGAAGACTTGCTAAAAGGTTTGGACAAAAACTGGGGCGTGCGCCTCAGCAGCGGCTATGCCAGCAATGACGGCGTAAACTACGGCGCCAGCGTGTTCGGAAAAGCCGGCAACTTCGACGGCTTATTCTCTTACAACCGCAACGATGAAAAAGATTACGAAGCAGGTAAAGGCTACAAAAGTCCCAACGGCGGCAAAACCGTACCTTACAGCGCACTGGACAAACGCAGCTACCTGGCCAAAATCGGAACAACCTTCGGCGACGGCGACCACCGCATCGTGTTGAGCCACATGAAAGACCAGCACCGGGGCATCCGTACTGTGCGTGAAGAGTTTACAATCTTCGAGTCCGACCCTGCAAAAGACAGGCAGAAACCCTCATACCGTGAAACTACCCAATCCAACACCAACTTGGAGTACACGGGTAAAAACCTGGGCTTTGTCGAAAAACTGAACGCCAACGCCTATGTGTTGGAAAACGAACGCTATTCCGCCGATGACAGCGGCAGCGGTTACGCAGGCAATGTGGCAGGTCCGACCACAACCAAAATCACCACCAAAGGTGCAAATATCAACTTCGACAGCCGCCTTGCCGAAAAAACCCTGTTGAAATACGGTGTCAACTACCGCCATCAGGAAATCAAACCTCATACCTTCCTGAATTCGCAATACACCAGCACCAATGCCGCCCTGCAAAGTCTGGTACGCGGATACAGCCTGACCAACCCGACCAAAACCGATTACGGCGTGTATGTCGAAGCCATCCAAGATATCGGCGATGTTACCCTGACCGGCGGTCTGCGTTACGACCATTTCGATATCAAAACCCATGACGGCAAATCGGTTTCAGACGGCAAAGTCAACCCGAGTCTGGGCGTAATTTACCAACCTGTCGAAAACTTGAGCTTCAGCGTAAGCCACAACTACGCCAGCCGCAGCCCGCGCCTGTATGACGCGCTGCAAACCCACGGCAAACGCGGCATCATCTCGATTGCCGACGGCACTAAAGCTGAACGCGCGCGCAATACCGAAATCGGCTTCAACTACAACGACGGCACGTTTGCCGCAAACGGCAGCTACTTCTGGCAGACCATCAAAGACGCGCTTGCCAATCCGCAAAACCGCCACGACTCTGTCGCCATCCGTGAAGCCGTCAACGCCGGCTACGTCAAAAACCACGGTTACGAATTAGGCGCATCCTACCGTACAGGCGGCCTGACTGCCAAAGTCGGCGTAAGCCACAGCAAACCGCGTTTTTACGATACGCACAAAGATAAATTGTTAAGCGCGAACCCCGAGTTTGGCGCACAAACCGGCCGCACTTGGACGGCCTCCCTTGCCTACCGCTTCCAAAATCCGAATCTGGAAATCGGCTGGCGCGGACGCTATGTTCAAAAAGCCGTGGGTTCGATATTGGTGGCGGGTCAAAAAGGTCGCGACGGCAAACTGGAAAACGTTGTACGCCAAGGTTTCGGTGTGAACGATGTCTTCGCCAACTGGAAACCGCTGGGCAAAGACACGCTCAATGTCAATCTTTCAGTCAACAACGTGTTTAACAAGTTCTACTATCCGCACAGCCAACGCTGGACCAATACCCTACCAGGTACCGGACGTGATGTACGCTTGGGCGTGAACTACCGCTTCTAAGCAATCAGCTTGAAAAAGCCGTCTGAAAACAAAAGTTTTCAGACGGCATCTAGCTTTATAATCCGATACAAGTTATCATTTCGATTTACTTTATTTCCGACTACGGAGAAACTCTATGTTACGTTTGACCGCTTTAGCCGTATGCTGCGCCCTCGCTTTGGGTGCGTGTTCACCAAAAGATTCTGCTTCCAATCAGGCCCAAACTGCTTCCGCTTCTGCCGCCCAAACCGAAGGCGCAAGCCTGACGGTGAAAACCACGCGCGGCGATGCGAAAGTGCCGCAAAATCCGGAGCGTATCGCCGTTTACGATTTGGGCATGCTCGATACTTTAAACAAACTGGGCGTGAAAACCGGTTTGTCCATCGACAAAAACCGCCTGCCCTACTTGGACGAATATTTCAAAACCACGAAACCTGCCGGCACGCAGTTTGAGCCTGACTACGAAGCACTCAACGCTTACAAACCGCAGCTCATCATCATCGGCAGCCGTGCAGCCAAAGCGTTTGACAAGTTGAACGAGATCGCACCGACCATCGAGATGACCGCCGAAACCGCCAATCTGAAAGAAAGCTCCAAAGAGCGCATCGACGCGCTGGCGCAAATCTTCGGCAAACAGGCCGAAGCGGACAAGCTGAAAGCGGAAATCGATGCTTCGTTTGAAGCGGCGAAAACTGCTGCGCAAGGCAAAGGCAAGGGTTTGGTGGTATTGGTCAACGGCGGTAAGATGTCGGCTTTCGGCCCTTCCTCACGTTTGGGCGGTTGGTTGCATAAAGACATCGGTGTTCCCGCTGTCGATGAATCGATTAAAGAAGGCAGCCACGGCCAGCCTATCAGCTTTGAATACCTGAAAGAGAAAAACCCTGATTGGCTGTTTGTTTTGGACCGCGGCGCGGCCATCGGCGAAGAAGGTCAGGCGGCAAAAGATGTGTTGAACAATCCACTGGTTGCCGAAACAACCGCCTGGAAAAAAGGCCAAGTCGTGTACCTCGTGCCGGAAACCTATCTGGCGGCCGGCGGCGCGCAAGAATTGCTGAATGCTTCCAAACAGGTAAGCGATGCGTTTAATGCCGCCAAGTAATTCGGCGCGGGCATAGCCGCCCGTTTCTTTCAGACGGCCTGAAGGATTTGATGACTCACATGGTCAAGTTGCTTGATCTGAAGTCATTGGATTTAGGCCGTCTGAAAATACATGGTGCAAATGGACAAGTTTTGCCTGTTTGCATCTGTTTTTATGATGGGCAAACCTGCCTTTTTTGCCAAACACCTTAACCCCTCTTTCAGACGGCCTTATTTTTTTCCGAACCATTTTATGTTTCACAAACCTTCATTTTTAAATGCGATCAACGGTGTGGCGCTGCTGATATTGTTTGTCGTCAGCCTGTCGGTCGGCGTGGCCGAATTCAAATGGTCCGCCCTGTTTTCGCTATCCGACAGCCAGCAAGTCATGTTCATCAGCCGCCTGCCGCGCACGTTTGCGATTGTGCTGACAGGTGCGTCGATGGCGGTAGCCGGCATGATTATGCAGATTTTGATGCGCAATCGTTTTGTCGAACCGTCGATGGTGGGCGCAAGCCAAAGCGCGGCTTTGGGTTTGCTGTTGATGACCCTGCTGCTACCGGCCGCGCCGCTGCTGGCAAAAATGTCGGTTGCCGCCGTTTCCGCACTGATCGGGATGTTGGTCTTTATGCTGCTGATCCGCCGCCTGCCACCGACCGCGCAACTGATGGTGCCTTTGGTCGGGATTATTTTCGGCGGGGTGATTGAGGCGGTGGCCACCTTTATCGCGTATGAAAACGAAATGCTGCAAATGCTCGGCGTGTGGCAACAGGGCGATTTTTCCGGCGTGTTGCTCGGGCGGTATGAGCTGTTGTGGGCAACGGGGATTTTGGCTTTGTTTGCCTATTTGATTGCCGACCAGCTGACAATTTTGGGTTTGGGCGAAACGGTAAGCGTGAACTTGGGGCTGAACCGGACGGCGATTCTGTGGTCGGGGCTGATTATTGTGGCGCTGATTACGTCTTTGGTGGTCGTGACGGTCGGCAATATTCCGTTTATCGGCCTAGTCGTGCCGAACATCATCAGCCGCCTGATGGGCGACAAGCTGCGCCAAAGCCTGCCTGCAGTGGCCTTGCTGGGCGCGTCTTTGGTATTGCTGTGCGATATTGTCGGACGCGTGATTGTGTTTCCGTTTGAAATTCCGGTCTCTACGGTTTTTGGCGTGATGGGGACGGCTTTGTTTTTGTGGCTTTTATTAAGGAAACCTGCTCATGCCGTCTGAAAAAAATATCGGTTTTATGGCAGGAAGCAGCCGTCCGTTGTGGGTCGCCTTTGCACTGTTGCTGGTTTCCTGCGTCCTGTTTATGACGCTCAACGTCAAAGGCGATTGGGACTTTGTCTTGCACCTACGCCTGACCAAGCTTGCCGCGCTGCTGATGGTCGCCTATGCGGTCGGCGTGTCCACGCAACTCTTCCAAACGCTGACCAACAATCCGATTCTGACCCCTTCGATTTTGGGTTTCGATTCGCTGTATGTGTTTTTGCAGACCTTGCTGGTGTTTACGCTCGGCGGCGTGGGCTATGCTTCCCTGCCGTTGACGGGAAAATTCGGCTTTGAACTGGTCGTCATGATGGGCGGCTCGCTGCTGCTGTTCTACACGCTCATCAAACAGGGCGGACGCGATTTGTCGCGCATGATTTTAATCGGCGTGATTTTCGGGATTTTGTTCCGCAGCCTGTCATCGCTGCTTTCGCGCATGATTGACCCCGAAGAATTTACCGCCGCGCAGGCGAATATGTTTGCCACCTTCAATACCGTCCACTCGGAATTGTTGGGCATCGGCGCAGTCGTGTTGCTCATCAGCGCCGCCGTAATCTGGCGCGAACGCCACCGCCTCGATGTTTACCTACTCGGCCGCAATCAGGCCATCAATTTGGGCATCAACTACACGCGCAATACCTTATGGCTGCTGTTGTGGATCGCTGCATTGGTTGCGACCGCGACCGCCGTTGTCGGCCCGGTAAGCTTTTTCGGCCTGCTGGTTGCCGCGCTGGCCAACCATTTTTCCCCGTCGGTCAAACATTCCGTCCGCCTGCCCATGACTTTTTGTGTCGGCGGCATCCTGTTGGTCGGCGGGCAAACCATCTTCGAACACTTCCTCGGCATGCAGGCTGTATTGAGCGTGGTCGTCGAATTTGCAGGCGGATTGGTATTTTTATATTTGGTGTTGAAAAAGAAATAAATTAAACGTGCCCAACCGCTCGCAAAAATAAACTCAGGCCGTCTGAAACCTTCAGACGGCCTAAGCAAACCTATAAAGGACAACCCTCATGACACAAGAACACCTCCCTTCATTCTTCGATAATGCACCGACCATTACCGTCCAAGACGCATTGGCCGACTTCCTCGGCGCAGCCGAAAACGGCATCCTCACTTACCACTACGCCGATGCCGTGCGCCTGTGCGGCCATTCCTGCCCAACCGTTGCCGGAGCCTACCTGATGGTGGTCAAAGGCCTGAAAGCCCTTTACGGCGCAGAGCTGCCGCAACGCGGCGACATTGAAGCCTTTATGCAGGGCGAGCGTGACGAAGGTACAACCGGCGTTACCGCTTCCGTCGTCCAACTCCTTACCGGCGCGGCACCTGAAACCGGCTTTGGCGGCGTAGGCCCTGCCGGACGCTTTGCCCGCCGCCACCTATTGTCCTTTGGTGCAGGCGAAATCAACGGCACACTCGCACTCCGCCGCCGCGATACCGGCAAAACCGTTGCCGTCAGCCTCAATGCCGCGCTTCAACCCTTTGCGCCGCAAATGCGCGACATCATGCCCAAAGCCGTCAGCGGCAGCGCAAGTGCCGACGAACTCAAACAATTCGGCGAGCTTTGGCAAGAACGCGTCCGCGCCTTCCTGATCGACCAAGCCGACAATCCCGAATTTGTTACCGTCAGCGAAATCTAACCACACCATACAGGAATAAAATTCAGACGGCCTCATGCTGAAAGGCCGTCTGAAACCCCAACTTCCCATTTTCGGACCCGCCTATGATTACCATCCGCAACGTCAGCCACACCATCGGCAACAACCCCATCCTCAACGACGTCAGCCTCGACATCCCCGAAGGCGGCATTACCGCGCTAATCGGCCCGAACGGCGCAGGCAAGTCCACCCTCCTCTCCTTTATGGCACGCCTGCAGCCCTTGGTACACGGCGACATCAGCTACGCAGGCAAAGACATCAAAACCACCCCCACCGCCGAACTCGCCCGCACGCTCTCCATCCTTACCCAAGAAAACAGCATCATGAGCCGCATTACCGTGCGCGACCTGCTCATGTTCGGCCGCTATCCCTACCACCAAGGCAGGCCGTCTGAAAACGACAAAACCATCGTCGAAGAAGCGCTTGCCGAGTTCCACCTGCAAGACTTTGCCGACCGTTACCTGACCGAGCTTTCCGGCGGCCAACGCCAGCGTGCCATGATTGCCATGGTGTTCTGTCAGCGCACCGACTACGTTTTGCTGGACGAACCGCTGAACAACCTCGACATGTATCATGCCCGCTCCCTCATGCAAATCCTGCGCCGGCTGACCGACGAACACAAACGCACCACCGTCGTCGTCCTGCACGACATCAACCAGGCAGCAGCCTACGCCGATTACGTCGTCGCCATGAAAAACGGCCAAGTCGCCATGCAGGGCAAGCCCAACGATATTTTCACCGCCGAAAACATCAAAACCTTATTCGATATGGACGTCAACGTCCTCGATTACGAAGGCAAAAAACTGGTTATCCACCATATCTAAGTCCGACAAAAAGGCCGTCTGAAACCCGATTGTTTAGGTTTCAGACGGCCTTTGTCTATTCAAAGCGTTTATTTTTTATCATACAAACCGCGCACCACGCGACCGATTGCGGCAATGCCTTTTTCCAGCGTTTCCGCGTCCTGCGCAATGCTCATGCGTATGCACTCGTGCGCGTGCGGATAGTCTTGCCTATCAATACCGACAAAGAAATGCTCGCCCGGAATAATCAGCGTGCCTTCGGCCTTGAGCATTTCGTACAAGGTTTGCGACGAAACAGGCAGGTTTTCAAACCAAAGCCATAAGAAAATCGCACCTTCAGGCTTGTGGATTTTCAACGGATACGCGCCCAATTCGCGTTTGAGCAGGGAAACCGCCGTTTGCGCCTGCTGACGGTAAAACGGCTGAATCACTTGGTCGGCCAGCTGTTTCAGACGGCCGTCGTTTAACAGCGGAGCCGCAATCGCCGCGCCAAAACGGGTTGGCGACAGGTTCACAATCGCATTCAAACTGCTGACGGCTTTGACCACTTCCGGCGCAGCGACAATAATGCCGGTACGCACGCCGGGCAGGCCGATTTTAGAAAGGCTGAAGCAGAGGATGATGTTTTCGTGCCAGTTGAGCGTCACATCGCTGTAAATAATATTTGGAAACGGCATTCCGTAAGCGTTGTCGATAATCAGCGGAATCCCGTGTTCTTGCGCCAAAGCGTCCAAACGCGCCATCTCGCCGTCAGTCAACACATTGCCGGTCGGGTTGGTCGGGCGCGAACAGCAAATCGCACCGATTTTGCCCTCTTTCAATTCAGGCAAGCTCTCCAGCGCGTCAAAGTCCACGCGGTATTTGAAAAATCCCGCTTCGCCTTCGTGTTCGACATTTTCGATTTTTGGTTTTACCGAAATAAAATGCTGCCCTTCGACATGCACGTCGGCATAACCGATATATTCAGGCGCAAGCGGCAACAAAATGGCTTTCTCAGCCGTTTGGCCGTCTGAAAGATTGAATTTGCCGCCAAATAGGTTGAACAAATAGAAAAACGCGTTTTGCGAACCGTTGGTCAGCGCGATATTGTCCGCCGTCAGATTCCAACCGTATTCGCGGTTGAGAAACTCAGTCAAAGCCGCAATCAGCGCCGCATCGCCCTGCGGATTGGAATAATTGCCGATATTCTCAACAGCGTGTTCCGCTGCCAACTTGGAAAACACATCGGCGAACACCGCATTGACTTCAGCAATCTTCGCCGGATTACCACCGCCAAGCATATTGACGGGCTTGTCGCTTTTGAGCGCGTCGCCCAAATCGTCCATCAACTGCAAAATACCGCTGTGTTGTGTGAATTTTTCGCCGAATGCTGAAAACTGCATGGAAACTCCGTTGCTGGGTGTGTAAAAAATAAACCGCTATTATAAGAACAAAGGCCGTCTGAAAACCAGTTATCCTGATTTTTCAGACGGCCTATTTGACGGAGTAGTGGCTTGATACAACCTTATTGGTCTACAGGTATTATTTCTTCCTGCCAAAAATCAGTGATATCACCGACAAGATCAAGAAACCGGCAAATAAAATTTTGGCTATGCCTGCCGCACTACCTGCAATGCCACCGAAACCTAATACAGCTGCAATAATAGCGATTATAAAGAAAACGATCGAATAATGAAGCATGATTTTTTCCTTTCGGTTTAATATAAAAACGGTCGAGGGAGAGACGACCGTTTATGGTGAAATTCAACGGTCTTAGTTGTTCAACCAATCATCAATTTCTTTTTCAGCTTCATCTTTAGTGCGACCGTAACGCTCTTGGATTTTACCAGCCAACTGATCGCGCTTGCCTTCGATGATGTCCAAATCGTCGTTTGTCAACTCGCCCCATTTTTCTTTGGCTTTACCTTTAAGCTGCTCCCATTTTCCTTTGATAATATCTTCGTTCATGGTTATACCATCCTATCTTATTGATTAATATTTAACTCACGGATAAAACCGCTTGCATTTAACCTTACTTGATAATTTATTAATTTTCAAGCAAAGACAATGCTGGTTTTCTAATCAATCAACCAATATCTTATTAATCTATTAATTAATCAATAAGTTACACAAAACTGTTAAATTTTGAAAATATTAAGATATTATTGATTACCGCCTTTTAAGTGTATTCTTTAAATCAATCGACCTCACTATAAAAAACAGGCCGTCTGAAAATCTTTCAGACGGTCTGTACTATTCAATCTTTCCTTTAACGGCCAAAATTCTCGCGGCGTTCGCGCCAGTCTTGGCGGATGGAGCCGCTTTTACCGACCGGTGTGTCTTGTTCGACTTCCCAAATAAAATTCGTTCCGCCGCCAATCGGATGCGAGCCGCGTAAACCGATGTGGCTGCCTTGGTCGGCAACGGCGGTTCGGCTGTATGTTTGGCCGCCGAAACGGGTTTGCGAGGTTTCGATGCCGCTTTTGATGCTGCCGTAAAGCTGTACGTCGGCATGTGCGGCAAGTGCGGCGGTGGAAAGTGCGGCAGTGAGGAGAAGTTTTAAGTTCATGGTTTATCCTTTTTTGGAGAGGAATTGTGTGACGATTGTATCGGCCTTGTGCGTAAACAAGTTACAATTCTTGCAAAATCTGACAGGAGTTTTGATGATGCGCTCTTTACACGCCGCCGCTGTGCAAATGGTGTCGTCCACCGACCCAGAAACCAATATTGCCACCATGAAGCGCCTTGTCTGCGAGGCTGCCGAACAAGGGGCGGATTGGGTGTTGCTGCCCGAATATTGGCCGCTGATGGGCAAAAACGATACGGACAAGCTGGCATTTGCCGAGCCTTTGGACGATGGACGAGTTGGCGAAACCTGCCACACCCGTTTTCAGATGGCCTTAAGCGAAACGGCAAGGGAATGCGGCGTGGTGTTGTTTGGCGGTACGGTTCCGCTGCAAAGCCCAGACGCTGGCAAGGTGATGAACACGATGCTGGTGTATGACCGCGACGGCAATCGAATCGGGCTTTACCACAAAATGCACCTTTTCGGCTTTTCCGGTTTGGGCGAACGCTACGCTGAAGCCGATACGATACTGGCAGGAAGCGATGTGCCGAAGTTAAGCGTGGACGATGTTCCGCTGGCAGCCGGCGTCTGCTACGATTTGCGCTTTCCTGAATTTTTCCGCGCCCAGCAGCCGTTTGATGTTTTGCTATTACCGGCTGCGTTTACCTATACGACCGGCAAGGCGCATTGGGAATTGCTGCTACGCGCCCGTGCGGTGGAAAACCAATGCTACGTCATCGCGTCGGCACAAGGCGGACTGCATGAAAGCGGCCGCCGCACATTCGGCCACAGTATGATTATCGACCCTTGGGGCGACGTATTGGCTACGCTGCCGGAAGGCGAAGGCGTAATTTGTGCTGATTTGGATACTGCGCGTCTGCAAAGCGTGCGCACGCGCCTGCCTGCCCTGAAACACCGATTACTTTAAACACGCACTATGTCCCAGTTCCAACCCACACGCATTCTCGGCATTGACCCCGGCAGCCGCGTGACCGGCTTCGGCGTGATTGATGTCCACGGCCGCGAACATCATTATGTTGCTTCCGGCTGTATCAAAACGCCGACCGGCGCGTCGCTTTCCGAACGCATCGCCGTGATTGTCCGCCATATCGACGAAATCATCCGCCACTATCAGCCGCATCAGGCGGCCATCGAGCAAGTGTTCGTTAACGTCAATCCGGCCGCGACGTTAATGCTCGGTCAGGCACGCGGTGCGGCGATTGCCGCTTTGGTCATGCACGATTTGCCCGTATTTGAATACACCGCGCTTCAGGTCAAGCAGGCTGTGGTTGGCAAGGGCAAGGCCGCCAAAGAGCAGGTGCAGCATATGGTTGTCCAAATGCTCGCACTTTCCGGCACGCCGCAAGCCGATGCCGCCGACGGACTCGCCGTCGCCCTCACCCACGCCCTGCGCAATCACGGATTGGCTTCGCAACTCAACCCTGACGGCCTACAGGTCAAGCGCGGCCGTTTCCAATGGTAAGCCGACATTCAGGCCGTCTGAAATATGTTCCAGCCCGTTTTCAGACGGCCTTTCGGTTATAATAACCCTTTGCCTACATACAGCGAGCCTTCATGAAAGCCGCCTTCCTTTTTCTCTACCTCATCCGCCTGCTGCCTTTTTGCGTGTTGCACAAGATTGCCGATGCGATCGGTATTCTCGCCTATTACGCAGTCAAACCGCGCCACAAAGTCGGCGAGGTAAACCTCAAAAAATGTTTTCCCGAGCTAAACGACAGCCAGCGCACCGTCCTGCTCAAACGCCATTTCCAACACATGGCGAAGCTGATGCTCGAATACGGCCTCTACTGGTACGCGCCTGCGGACAAGCTGCGCTCGTTGGTACGCTATCAAGACAAGCACCATCTTGACGAAGCCCTCGCCGCCGGCGAAAAAGTCATCATCCTCTATCCGCACTTTACCGCATTTGAAATGGCGGTTTACACGCTCAATCAGGATGTGCCGCTGACCAGCATGTATTCGCACCAAAAAAACAAAGCACTGGACGAGCAAATCCTGAAAGGCCGCCATCGCTACAACAATGTGTTCCTGATCGGCCGCACAGAAGGCCTGCGCGCCATCATCAAACACCTGCGCAAAAGCGATGCGCCCTTTCTTTATCTGCCCGACCAAGACTTCGGCCGCAACGATTCCATTTTCGTCAATTTCTTCGGCATTCAGACGGCCACGATTACCGGCCTCAGTCGTATCGCCGGCATGACTAAAGCCAAAATCATTCCCGCCATCCCCACGCGCGAAGCCGACAATACCGTAACCCTGCGCTTCTATCCGGCTTGGGACAATTTTCCGACCGAAAATGTCGAAGCCGATACCCAGCGCATGAACGACTTCATCGAAGAGCGGGTACGCGAGCATCCCGAACAATATTTCTGGCTGCACAAACGCTTCAAAACCCGTCCCGAAGGCGAAAACAGCTTTTATTGACTACATTAAATTACAATTTGAATATGCAAAAAGCGGCGAAATCCTTCTTTCGCCGCTTTTTCATTTTAATTGAAATCAAACCGAAACTCATGTTCGATTCCAAACAATCAAATAATATTCCGCTTTAAATGCTTTAAAAACAACTTTTTTCAGCGTGATTGAAACTTTCAAACAACCCTATATTTTTTATCAAATGAAAAACATCAGGCCCAATACACTTTTTTCATTTACATATTAAATTTAATTTCTTTTAAAAACAATATAT
>NZ_JBQCWN010000004.1:0-183681 GCF_051957355.1 Neisseria sp. P0018.S001
GTAAAGACAGCGATGCCCGTTGGATAAAGAAAAGCGGCCTCTACAAACTCGGTTACAAACAACATACCCGTACCGATGCGGAAGGCTATATTGAGAAACTGCACATTACCCCTGCCAATGCCCATGAATGCAAACACCTGTTGCCTTTGTTGGAAGGCCTATCCAAAGGTACGACCGTCTATGCCGACAAAGGCTACGACAGTAAGGAAAACCGGCAACATCTGAAAGAGCATCGGCTGCAGGACGGCATTATGCGCAAAGCCCACCGCAAACATCCGCTGTCGGAAGCACAAACCAAACGTAACCGATATTTATCAAAAACCCGTTATGTGGTCGAACAGAGCTTCGGTACGCTGCACCGTAAATTCCGCTATGCCCGGGCAGTCTATTTTGGTCTGCTCAAAGTAAGTGCACAAAGCCATCTGAAGGCGATGTGTTTGAACCTTTTGAAAGCGGCTAACAGGCTAAGTGTGCCTGTTGCCGCCTAAAAGGCGGCCGGATGCCTGATTATCGGGTATCCAAGGGGGATTAAGGGGGGTATTTGAGTAGAATCAGTGGATATTCGAAACAAAAACAGCCGAAAACCTGTGTTTAGGTTTCGGCCGTCGGGTAAAAGGGAGTTTTTGCAAAGGTCTCAGTCTATGAATTGGGTTGTAATCGTAAACCTAAGAGATATCTAAAGACTTACAAGTGCTATTTTTTGAAAAAGAAAAAGTCAAGCAGACTCAGATGCTTGACCTTTTAATTCCTCAGAGTTAATCTGTATTGTGTAACGCTACACAGTATTGGCGTATCGTTAGTGTTACAAAATATACGCAGAAATGCATTTGATAAACCCTTAAATAAGGAACTAAAAATGATTGTAAAACATCCTGGCTTAAGAATCAAAGAAGAGTTATTACCTAAAGGAATGACGGTAACAGAAGCTGCAAAATTGCTAGCAATTGGTCGACCTGCACTATCTAATTTCTTGAATGGTAAAGCAATGTTGTCACCTAACATGGCTCAGCGGTTATCAAAGACCTTTAACTTCCCATTAGATCAATTAATGCAATGGCAGGCTGAGTATGAAGATGCTCTAATTCAACAAACTGAAGCTCCTGCAACTCATATTTATGCTCCTCCTTTTTTAGATATAAAAGCAAATGATATTGAAAATTGGGTCAATACTTGCGAAATTTCATCAAGATCACGTTTATCTGTTTTTTTGAGAACACTGATCCACTCAACGAGCGAAAAAATAACTCAAATTGATTTTCCTGGAAATGATGATTCACAACGACCTGGCTGGGATGGTTGGATTGAGTCAAATGAAGCAACTCCGTGGATTCCTGATGGTAATTCAGGCTGGGAATTTGGTGTTAATAAAGATATTAAGGCCAAAGCTGATAGTGATTTTGATAAAAGCCTTAAGGCTCACCTTTCAGATTCTAAAAATATAACATTTATTTTTGTAACACCTCGTCGCTGGCCTGGAAAAAATAAATGGGTTCAGCAAAAGAAAGCTCTTAATAAATGGAAAGATGTCAGAGCATATGATGCAAGCGATCTTGAACAGTGGCTAGCTCAGTCATTACCAGCACAAAGTTGGCTGGCAAATGAAGCAAAATTGCCTACACAAAATGTAGATTCCTTAGATAGTGTATGTCAAGAATGGGCAAATGTGTGTAATCCAAGTTTAAATACGTCTTTCTTTAACAAATTAATTAAAGTATATGAAGAAAAGATTTTGGATTATTTATCCAAACCGCCCCAAAAACCTTTTTACATTGCAGCTGATTCTAAAATCGAAGCAATGGCATTTTTGTCCGCCCTGTTTTCAGATAAAAAATTTATTTCTTATAGAGATAATTGTCTAGTATTTAAAGAAGAGAATGTCCTTTCTCGTCTTGCTCAAGGCTCTAAGAGTTTTATTGCAATTACTGATAATAAAAACGTCGAAAAAGAGCTGGCTCAATATTCGCAAAAGATTCATGCCTTTGTTGTTTACCCTAAAAATACTCTAATACAAAATATTGATCTAAAACTTGAAATTTTAGATTCAGTAACTTTTCTTCATTCATTAGAAGAAATGGGGTATTCCTATGATACAGCACAAGAATTGGCAAAAAAATCCGGTTATTCATTAACAGTCCTGCGACGACAGCTGTCAAAGAATGAGGCTATTCATAAGCCTGAATGGGTAGATAGTCATAATCAAGTTCTTATTCCATTTCTATTTGCTGGAGGATGGGACAGTTCTAATCAATATGACATTTCTATCCTAGAAGCTTTATCAAAAAATTTACCGTATGAGTCTTTAGAACAAGAGTTTCAAGTAAGCTTGCTTCTTAATGACTCTCCTGTTTGGGCAGTAGACTCACATAGAGGAGTAGTATCAAAAATCGATTTGTTATTTGCTATTGCACCCTACATTACTAAAGCAGATTTAGAGCGCTTCTTTGACAGCGCTAAATTAGTTTTAGGAGAAGATAATCCTGCCTTAGATTTGCCTAAAGATCAGCAATGGCAAGCTAATATATATGATAAAAAGCGTCAGCATTCTAAAGGCTTGAGAGATAGTATAGGGGAGATGCTTATTTTATTGGCTGTTCATGGTAATGAATTATTTAAAAGTAGATTAGCTTTTAATTGTGAGGAAGCAGTAAATAAACTCGTGGAAGAATTATTCTCTCCACTTAACTTAAGAGTATTGCTTGCACAAGCATCTGATTTCTCAGTGTATGCAGAAGCGAGCCCAAAAGTATTTTTAAGTATTATAGAAAACGATTTGAAAACTGATAAGCAATTCTTAGAGCTAATGCAACCTGTTTCTACTGATATTTTCTCTTCACCTAAGTATACTGATTTGTTGTGGGCATTAGAGAAATTAGCTTGGGATAAATTAACAGTTGCTAGAGTGGTAAAAATTTTGGCTCAATTAAGTCAAGAGGAAATCACTGATAATTATAGCAACAAACCTTTTAATTCATTATCTGGAGTTTTTAGAGCTTGGTTACCTGCTACAAATATCAATACGCAAGAACGTATTCAATTATTAAAAGAGTTAGTTAGAAAATTTCCAGATATCGGTTGGCGAATTTGTATTAGCCAATTTCCAAGTACATCTGCTCAAACAGCATTTCCAGCTAGTAAATGTATTTGGAGGAATAATTGTGCTCAAAATACAGTAACTGAACAAGATGTTTATGATTTCTGGAATGCCTCAGTAGAAATAGCATTAACTTGGGCAAGTCATACATTTGAACAATTACTTGATTTAGTCAATCATATTCATGGTTTAACACCTAAACAGCAAAATAAAATTTGGTTTCTTATTAAAGATTGGGCATTAAACCAAGCTACAGAATCTGAGAAAATTACCATGCGAGAAAAACTTCGCACGACTATTTTATCTAAAAGAGCTAAAAGAGATTCTAATAGAATTATGTTTACGGAATTGGGCAAGCAGACATATGCAGCATTAGAACCCAAAGAACTAATAGATAAATATTTCTGGTTATTTAGATCTCATTGGGTAGATTACTCTACTGATGAGATAGAAGATGATCCAAATATGAATTTTGAAGAAAGAGAAGGAATTATTAACCAAAATCGTGTTGTCGCGTTAAAAGAAATTTTACAAGAAAAAGGACTTTCAGGAATTCTAGAATTATCTTTAAAAGGAGATTGCGCAAGTACGATAGGTTTTCTTCTAAGACGTTTTGTATTTTCATCAGATGAGGAGTCAGTACAATTAATTAAATTGGCTCTGGAGTCTTTTAAAAAAGATGCTCACATTAATTATAAGAACATTATTCGGGGATTGTTATCCGAAAGTGATGATAACACCTCTTTATTTGAAACCCTTTCTGGGTATTTAGATGATTCTGGTAAAGTACAAGTATACTTACAGGCACCTTTTGATTCACAGGTATGGAGCTTGGTTGAGTCTCTAGAGAAACATTACCAACAAGAATATTGGGAGCAAATTGTTCCATCATATTGTCAGAATATAAATGAAGCTGAAAATGCCGTAAGATGTCTGCTGTCAGCAAACAGACCTCAAACTGCTTTTTTATATATTAGTTTTAATCTAAAAAAAATATCTCCTAAAGTTATTTTTGAGATTTTAACAGCAATGCTTTTACCAACAGCAAAAAATGAAAATAATCCACCAGATAGTTATCGGTTAGGAGATGCATTTTCTCAAATTTCTGATTGTGAAACTTTGAGCTTAGAACAAAAGGCGAATTTAGAATTTTCCTACATAGTGGCTTTAGCACCTTATGGAAGAAAAAGTGAAAATTGTTCAATCAAAAGTTTAGAAAGATATTTAGAAGAACATCCTGAATTTTTCGTTCAACTTATCTCAAAACTTTATAAAAGAGATGATGGATTAGAAGATGAAAATGAGGCTGTTAACACGCAATTAGTTAAATATTACCGGTATACTTTAAATGCCTTAAGCCACATACCGGGCGAAGATAATTTAGGAAAAATTAATCCCGAAAAGCTTGAAGGATGGGTAAAACAAGCAATTAACCTTGCTGAAAAGCATGGACGTAGAAATATCGTTGAATATTTTATTGGTAAGTTATTAGGCCATTGCCAAAATGGAGAAGATGGGATTTGGCCTTGTGAAGGTGTACGTGATTTAGTTGAAGATATACATTCTAAAAATATGATTGAAGGAATGTATATAGAAAAACGTAATAGCAGGGGAGTTACAAGTCGTTCATTTGGTGATGGTGGTGCTCAAGAATGGAGAATATTCGAACAATATCAAGATTGGCGTAGACAATTAGCTATTACTCATCCGTTTGTGGCCGATGAGTTACTTGGTCAGTTGGCTAAGTCTTATAAAAATGAAGCTGAAATGTGGGATAATGAGCATCGATTAGATATGCATTTATGATGAATTAGGGATATCTAGGCGTTTGTGCAGCTAACTTTATATGGAAGGCCGTCTGAATACTAAATTTCAGATGGCTTTTTCGTGTAAAAGTGCGGTCAAAATTTTAGATATTTTTCATGATTGTTAATTTAATAAGATTCCTAAACCTATAAGACGATTATTTTCTATCTAATTGGAGATTGAATGATGAAAAAATTATTTACAGCAGTACTTTCTGCGGCAGCGATTGCTGTACCGTTTTTGGCTTCTGCGAATACTGCACCACAAACAGAACAAAGCGCAGTACAACCAGAAAAAGCAAAAAGTGTTTGGATTGATGTACGTTCAGCCGAGGAATTTAACGCAGGTCATTTACAAGATGCCGTGAATATTCCGCACGATCAAATCCTTGCACGTATTCAAGCGGTTAGCCCAGATAAAACTGCGCCCGTTAATCTCTATTGCCGCAGTGGTCGTCGTGTAGAAACCGCATTGACCGAGTTGAAAAATGCTGGCTACACCAATGTGACCAACCATGGTGGATATGAAGATTTGGTGAAAAAAGGATTGAAATAAATATCACATCTTTAAAAACAAAAATCCCCTGGCATAAAGCGTTAGGGGATTTTTTATGATAAAGAAATTATTTCTTCTCCATCGCCATTTGCGACATTTTTAGTACCAAATGGCGTGGTAGGAACGGAATGATCCAATCCAACATAAAACGCAGTTTTCCTTCGTTAAATGCCACCAATTCGCCGCGCATTATCGCCTTGTGGCCATACTGTGCCACGGATTGCGCAGATTTTGCGTTATCCCAGGCGGCCACACCCTGCAAATTGCCTGCAGCCACAAAGCCCGTTGCCACTGCGCCCGGGCAAAGTGCCGTAACTGTCACACCACTTACAGACACTTCCTGTGCTACGGCTTGACTGAATGAAGTTACGAAAGCTTTGGTGGCATAGTACACTGCCTGATTAGGGACGGGCATAAATGATGCGGTGGACGAAACATTCAAAATTCTGCCTGACTGTTGCGCTAACATGGACGGCAGATACAGTCGGGTTAACGACATCAGCGCGATAATATTCACTTGCACCATATGCATTTCATCTGCCAAATCCCGCTCGGCAAACTTGCCATGCCCGCCCAAACCTGCATTGTTGATCAGATAATCGACTTGAATACCTAACGCCTGGGTTTGCTCAAAAATGCGTTCGGCAGCATTAGATTCTGCTAAATCGATAGCAATAACGTACGCTTTAATACCGAATTGTGCGGTCAATTCTTCGGCAATTTTATTTAACTTGTCTTGGGAGCGTGCGACCAAAACCACATTGTCGCCTTGCTGTGCGTGAATTTTTGCCAATTCCAAACCAATGCCGCTCGATGCGCCTGTAATGAGTGCTGTTTTTACCATTTTGTTTACCTCTTGTTTAATTTATGGTGGTATTTTATGGTATAATTGTGTTGAATTAAAAGTAAAAAATGGCTTATTTATGGTAAAAAACAAACCTTTTATCCAAAATATCACATCGGAAGACGAAATCGGTCTGGAAATTTGCACTGCACAAGTGTTTTACCAAAGTGAAACAGCAGCAGATGCAGCCATTAAAACCCAACTTGAGCAACAACACCGCTTTGAATATTTTGTGTGGATTTGGGTGCAACAGGGAGAATGTCGGCACATTTTGGACTTTGCCGAGATGGTACAGCAAACAGGCGAATGGCTGCTGATTCGCCCTAAGCAAATTCACCATTTTACAGGTGTGGCAGACTGGGACGGATGGGGAATGTCCTTTGCGCCACAAATACTGACCTCCAATATTTCGGACAAGTTGAGACAACTGCCATCCCAAGGCAAGGTGGCGCCGCAACACGTGCCTTTGCTCACCCAGATGATGCATACCCTCTCTGATTTACGCTATGCGGACGATTTGGCGCAATCGGCAAAAGCCGAGCTGGTACAGCAGCAACTCGGTGTATTTTTAACTTGGCTGTCGTCGGTGTATTCGCCGCAAAACGCCCTGCCCGACCTCCCAAAGCAGCGTTGGCAGGCATTTTGTGCGTTGCTGGAAACGCATTTTTCCACACAGCACCAACTGGCGTTTTACGCTGATGCGCTTTCATGTCACGAAAAAACACTGAACCAAACCTGCCGACAATATGCGGGGCTAACAGCAAAACAGTTCATTAATCAAAGAATTTTATTGGAAAGCAAGCGATTGTTGGCTTATACGAAAGTGTCCGTCAAAGAAATCGCGTGGCAACTCGGCTTTGAAGAGGCTACGCATTTCGGCAAATTTTTTAAGAAAGAAATGCAGAAAACACCGTTGGCATTTCGCAAGGAATTTCAGCAGTCGTAGCCTAGTTTCAATAAAGCTGCCGTTGATATTCAATGTATTTAAAGTCAATGATGATTCAAATATAAAAGGCCGTCTGAAGAATTTCAGACGACCTTCTCTTTATCAATATCCATGAAACCAATTCAGACCACTGTTTTATTCTAAAGGCGTCACTTGGCCTACACATTTAATGCCCAAGATACGCGGAAACTGGACAGACAGCGATTTGCCTTCGCGTGTGAAAATCTCGGAATGGTTGATGCCGAAGCCTTTGATTTTTACCAGTGACCAACTCTCTTTGATATCAGGTGTTGGCACGTCTTGATAAATCAGTTGCTCTGGACCGCCGGCTTGATAGATTTTTACGGCTTTCATAATACCTCCCTAAGAATCTGATGCTTTCAGGTAGCCTACTGCCAATTTTACTTTCCTAACAACCCATTTTTCTCTAAATAATCCCGAGCCACGTTTTCTGCGCTTTCACCTTGCACTTTTACGCGGTAGTTCATCTCGCTCATTTCCTCTTCGCTAATTTTTCCCGCCAGTCGGTTAAGTGCGGTCACAATTTGCGGATTTTTTTCGGCAAATTCTGCTTTCATCAATGGTGCCCCCTGGTAAGCAGGAAACAGGGAAATATCATCTTTCAGTAGGTGCAATTGATATTGTTTCAATTCTGCATCGGTGGAGAAGGCTTCGACTAGGTCGATTTTGTCATTCAACAATGCCGTATAGCGTAAGGCAGGTTCCAAGCTGACAATGTGTTTTAGCATGATACCGGCTGCCTGCATGCCTTTGTAGCCGTCCGCTCGGTCGGTAAATTCCAGTGAGAAACCTGCTCGGATATCGGGCACAGCCTGCTTCAAGTCGCTGATGGCATTCAGTTGGTGCTCCGCGCCGTAGCTTTCTTTGACTGCCAACGCATAAGTGTTCTGATAAGACATTGGTGGCAGAAACTCTAACTGATATTGTTCCGCCAATAATTGTTTGCCCCGTTGATAGGTTTCATCTGGCGACAGATGGCGGTTCTTCTGTTCAGTTGGTACTTGTACTAAGGCTTCCAGCACTGTGCCGGTGAATTCAGGATAAATATCGATTTCGCCACTATTCAGTGCGCTAAACAGGAAAGTAGTTTTGCCAAAATTAGGTTTGACTGTGACTTTCACGTTCGAATTCTCACGTTCAATCAATAATTTATACATGTTAATCAGAATATCCGGCTCACTCCCCATTTTGCCGGCAACCACCACGTTTTTTGTAGCAGGTGTAAATGAAATCTGCGACAGACCGAGTGCGCCGAAGCCCACCGCCAATACAAGAATAATCGGCAACTTGCGTCGCGATTTCTGCAACAGCCCGATAATGCCGCTTACACCGACAGCCAATAACGCAGAGAACAATGCGCCGGTAAACGTCATTGTCATGTTGTTGCGGTCAATGCCGAGCAGAATCAGGTTGCCCAAGCCGCCTGCGCCAATTAATGCCGCCAGTGTTGCCGTGCCGACAATCAGCACTGCCGCCGTGCGAATGCCCGAAATCATGGCAGGCAAAGCCATCGGCAGCTCAATCCGACACAATGATTGCCAGCGCGATAGTCCGAATGCGGTGTACGCATCTTGAATCGATTGGTCGATTTGGGTCAGCCCCAAATAGGTATTTTGAAAAATAGGCAACAGCGCGTATAGCGTGAGCGCAATCAAGACGGGCGGCGAACCGATACCGACAAACGGAATCAGCAAACCCAGCAGCGCCAAAGACGGAATGGTTTGCAATATATTGGTGAACTGCAATACCGCTTCCGCTGCCCGCTGTCTGCGCGCAAACAACACGGCGGCAGGCACCGCAATCGCTACTGCCGCGAGCAAAGCCAGTCCGGAAAGCCATAAATGCGTAAGCAACATTTGCCAGAGTTCTGCTGGGGTAACGTTTAGGGATGAGAACATAGTTTTAATTGTTATGGTTAGTATGTTGAATAATAGATGTTTATGTTTGCTTTACAGCAAAGGTGTTAGCGCCGTGAAAAAGGTTTCAGACGGCCTTCACCATCATAACACTGCCCTTCTCACAGCTTCCTGTCCCTGTTTATCCAACCGTAAGAATTGGTGGATGATGCGTTCGGCATCGGGTGCATCGGCGGTGGAAAACAGCGATTGCACATAATCATTTGCCGGCTGCTTTTTGATTTCTTCAGGTGTGTCGATTTGTACCAGTTTGCCATTATGCATTACACCGATACGGCAAGCGAGTTTGGCGGCTTCCTGCATATCATGGGTAACGAAAACGATAGTGGTGCCAAATTTTTGGTGAATCATAGCAATTTGGTCTTGCAGCACGGTGCGCACCAGCGGGTCAAGTGCTGAAAACGGTTCGTCCATCAGCAGAACTTGGGGCTTGGCTGCAATGGCTCGCAAAATGCCGATGCGCTGCTGTTCACCGCCGGAAAGTTCGTGCGGATAGCGGTCGCGGTAGTGCGCAGGGTCAAGTTCCACCAGCTCCAATAATTCATTCACACGCGTTTTGCGTTCGGCTTTCGGCCAGCCCAGTACGTCAGGCATGAGTTCGATATTTTCCGCGACGGTCATGGTGGGAAAAAGCGCGATTTGCTGCAATACGTAACCAATTTGGTGGCGAAGCTGACGGATGTCGTAGTCTTTAATCCGTTTCCCGTGCAGATAAACGTTGCCATCGGTCGGTTCAATTAGCGCGTTAATCATGCGTAAAGTGGTGGATTTGCCGCTACCCGAGCCACCCACCAACACGAAAAATTCACCCTGATAAATGGTCAAATCCAAATCGTGCACAGCATATTTGCCGTCATATTGCTTGCCTACGCTACGAAACTCGATAAATGGGACAAGATTATTTTGCATATTGCGCCTTTACTACGTCTTCAAAACTAAGTGGTGCACGTCCCAACAACTGCGACAGGTCGTCTGAAACGGTAGCAAGCTCGCCTTTGGCAATGGCAGTGTAGGTAGAAACCCAGGCTTCAATCTGCCAATCGGGAGTGTCAGGATACTCAGCTTTGCGGCTGGCGAAGGCTTCTTCCACAGTTTCATTGTGGTAGCAATGCGGTTTGCCGGTGATTTCGGTTAAGACGGCGGCTATTTCAACAAAACTTAATGATTGGGAACCGGTCAGTGTGTAGGTCTGATTATCGTGGTGGTGATTGTCGCAAGCGATGTCGGCGATGATGTTTGCCGCTGCTTGGGCGACATCGCGCTGCGAAACGCAGGCAACGCGCCCATCGTCGGCTGGGCCTGCGATGATGCCGTCTGCGTTAGCAATTGTTGCCATCATCTCACTGTAAAAATTGTCGCGCAGAAAGGTGTAGCGCATATTTGTTTGCCGGATTGCATTTTCGGTAACCGCATGGGTACGCGCCAGCGTGAAGGTGCTATCCAACGCCGCCTGTGCAAAAGAGAGATAGACAATATGCTTCACACCCGCTTCCGAAGCAGCCTGCACCAAAGTCAAATGCTCCTGTTCGCGCATCGGACTTTCGGCGGCGGACACCATAAACAGCACGTCCACACCGTTTAATACCTGCTTAGCAAGCTCTAAATCACCATAGGCAAACCGTCGCGCCTCGCAGTTCGGCAAATCGGTCGCTTTGGCAGGATTGCGCAGCGGCAGAATAAGCGGCAGACCGCGTGTGTTCAGATGACGGGCGACCATACCGCCGATGTTGCCGCTGGAGCCAGTGATGGCTAGATTCATGTTGTTTTCCTTATGCGTTTTCTAAAGAGATAGCTTTGCCGTTTACAGGGTTTCTGTAAAACCATGTGCATGCTGCTTTTTGAGTTTCAGGTAGACTGAATAGATTCAAGGGATGGTTTATTGATGGTTATTATTGTAGCAGTTTTCCTACATACGATAAGCCGCGAAAGACTTACTTGATTATTAAGCTGAATAATACCGCAGGGCGATTTTTCAGGTATATTACGACCAAGCAGGTAATGGAAAACAGGCAGACCCCGACTATATGCGCTGGCAGCCTGTTGCAGTATGGGATGCCTACCTGCGCTACAAAATCGGCAAAAACCTGACTGCCGAGCTGGTGGGCAGCAACCTGACCAACCGCTACTACCTCGACCCGATGAGCCGCTCTTACATGCCTGCACCAGGTAGGACAATCCGCATTGTGATAACTGGAAAATGGTAATGATCAATTAATCATTTTGGGAGTAAAAAGCCGTCTGAACATTGGGTTTCAGACGGCTTTTTACATGATGGCTTAGTTATGCCCTACTCTTTCATATTATATGAAAGTTGAAGCTAACCTGCATAATTTTTATATCTTCTACTTTGGAAGCAAAAAGGCTGCTTGAAAATAAAAGGTCTATATTTCAGACGGCCTTTGCTTTATAGCAAACTCGAAATTTAAGCCACGAAATCCAAGCCTATGTCCAACGAGCGGCTGCTGTGGGTCAGATAGCCGAGGGCGATGCCGTCCACTCCGGTTTGCGCCACGCGCTTCAGGCGGTCGAAGCCGATGCCGCCCGATGCTTCGCAATAGACGGTGTGGGGGTAGGCGGTTTGCGTGTGGCAGCGGTTTGCCGCTTCTTTCAGGGTTTCGTCGTCCATGTTATCCAGCAAAATCCGTTCCGCGCCCGCCGCGATGGCTTCGTCCAGTTGTGCCAATGTGTCCACTTCGATTTCCACGCAGGTCAACGGTCCGACCGCCTGCTTTGCCTGCTGCACGGCTTGGGCGATGCTGCTGCAATAGGCGAGGTGGTTGTCTTTGATGAGTACGGCATCGTCTAAGCCCATGCGGTGGTTTACGCCGCCACCTGCTCTGACGGCGTATTTTTGCAGGACGCGCAACAGGGGGATGGTTTTGCGGCTGCACACGATGTCCACATTGTAACCGGCAACTTCGGCTACTGCGCGAGCGGTAGCGGTGGCGATGCCGCTCAAATGCGTAAGATAGTTGAGCGCGGTGCGTTCGGCGGCCAACAGCGCGCGGGCGTTTCCTGCGATGGTGGCAAGTGTCTGACCTGCGCAAACGGCTTGCCCGTCTTGGATTTCGGCTTGGAAACGGACGGACGGATCCATCGTCTGAAAGGCAAGACGCGCCAAATCCATGCCGGCGATAACGCCGTCTTTGCGGCTGACGAGGAAAAGTTTGGCGGTTTTGTCGGGAGCGATAACGGCTGCGGACGTAACATCGCCTCGCCTGCCTAAATCTTCACTTAAGGCTTGTTCTACCATGGGGCGCAACAGGGTATCGGGGAGAGGAAGAAGGTTGTTTTCAGACGACATGAAGGTTCCTTTGTTGGAAAAATATTGATATTGCCCGATGGGGCAAAATTTAATTTGAGGCCGTCTGAAAATCAGTTAGCGGCTACCCAGCGGCAGTCCGATATCAGAAATCAGCTGATCGGGCAGAACGTCGTCGCGGAAGCGGTAAAGCTGCGCGGGACGGCCTTTGCTGCCCGATACGCTGGTATCCGACGGCTCGATGAGGTTTTGCTGCTGAATCTGGCGGCGGAAGTTTTGCTTGTGCAGCAATCTGCCGCTGATGGCTTCGACGCTGTTTTGCAGTTGCAGCAGCGTGAATTCGGGCGACATCAGCTCGAAAATCACGGGGCGGTATTTGATTTTGGCGCGCAGGCGGGACAGAGCAGTCGCCAACACGCGGCGGTGGTCGTGGCGCATAGGCTGCCCCGTGAGCATGAAGTCGAAGTTTGCCTGCGGCTCGGCGGCTTCCGCTATCAGGCCGCTTTCATACAGCATTTCATAGCGTTGCAAAACGTATTCTTCCGACCAGTTTTCCGGTTCTACCCCCCAGCACAAATGAATGCGCTTGAGCCGTTTTTGGCGCACTTCCTCCGTATCCGCCGAGTTTGCCCAAATGCGCAGGTGGCTGACGATGGCGGCGCGCTGCCCGCCGTCGATGCGCAAATCTTCCCATGGAAAATAGCCGTAGCAGTCCTGCCATTTCGCGTCAGGATGCAGGATGTTGTCGGCCGCCTCGCGCACCAGCCCCAGATAGCTGACGTACAAGACAGGTAGGCCTTGCTCGTTTTGACGGCGCGTATCTACAAAGGTATAAAGCTGTTCCACATAGCCCATAGGCTGTGATGTCTGTTTGGCAACCCACATCCTGACTCCTGCTTGTAGAGAGTGGCGAAGCGGTGCAAGCAGGCCATTGGGTAATAGCTCTCCTTTGGCAACTGTCAAAACTCTCAAGCTGCCGTTTGTAATGGCGATCAGTACAGGAACCAGCTCGACGATACTTTGCGTATTGGCTGCTGTTTCAGGATAGGCATCCATGCGTGGCTTTCATTCAAGAGAAAACCTTATTGTAAACCAAAGCGGTTTTCAGACGACCTTGCTTATTATACTCAAATTGAGCATAATATAAAAACTATTTCAAAATATAAACGGCAAACCTTTATGCCGTCTGAAAAACCAGCTACAAGGAAACATCATGCAAACCGCCGCCCGCCGCTCGTTCGATTACGATATGCCACTCATCCAAACGCCGACTTCCGCCTGCCAAATCCGTCAGGCGTGGGCAAAGGTTGCCGACACGCCCGACCGCGAGACGGCAGGCCGTCTGAAAGACGAAATCAAGGCTTTGCTGAAGGAGAAAAACGCGGTCTTGGTGGCGCATTATTATGTCGATCCGCTGATTCAGGATTTGGCTTTGGAAACGGGTGGATGCGTGGGCGATTCTTTAGAGATGGCGCGCTTCGGCGCGGAACACGAAGCCGGTACGCTGGTGGTGGCGGGCGTACGCTTCATGGGTGAGAGCGCAAAAATCCTCTGCCCTGAAAAAACAGTGCTGATGCCTGATTTGGAAGCGGAATGTTCTTTGGATTTGGGCTGTCCGGAAGAAGCGTTTTCAGCTTTTTGCGACCAACACCCCGACCGTACGGTGGTGGTATACGCCAACACTTCCGCCGCCGTGAAAGCGCGTGCCGACTGGGTGGTAACGTCTTCGGTGGCGTTGGAAATCGTGTCGTATCTGAAATCGCGCGGTGAGAACCTGATTTGGGGACCCGACCGCCACCTCGGCGACTACATCCGCCGCGAAACGGGCGCGGATATACTGTTGTGGCAGGGTTCATGCATCGTCCATAACGAATTCAAAGGGCAGGAGCTGGCGGCGTTGAAAGCGGAACATCCCGACGCCGTGGTGCTGGTTCATCCCGAATCGCCGCAAAGCGTCATCGAGCTGGGCGATGTGGTCGGCTCGACCAGCAAACTGCTCAAAGCCGCCGTATCGCGTCCTGAAAAAAAATTCATCGTGGCGACCGATTTGGGCATCCTGCACGAAATGCAAAAACAGGCGCCCGACAAAGAATTCATCGCCGCGCCGACGGCGGGCAACGGCGGAAGCTGCAAAAGCTGCGCGTTCTGCCCGTGGATGGCGATGAATTCGCTGGGCGGCATCAAACACGCCCTGACGAGCGGGCACAACGAAATCCTGTTGGACAGAAAGCTGGGAGAAGCCGCCAAACTGCCTTTGCAGCGTATGCTCGACTTCGCGGCAGGGCTGAAGAAAAAAGATGTGTTCAACGGCATGGGCCCCGCCTGATTTGCCGTCCATATTGCCGTTTCAGACGACCTCTCCAACAAGGACAACACCATGCAAACCGATTGCGACGTATTGATTGCCGGAAACGGGCTGGCAGCACTGACGCTCGCCCTGTCGCTGCCTGAATCGTTCCGCATCGTCATTTTGTGCAAAAACCGGCTGGAGGACACCGCTAGCCGCCATGCGCAAGGTGGGATTGCGGCGGCGTGGTCGGGAGAGGACGACATCGAAAAGCACGTTGCCGATACCTTGGAAGCGGGAGCGGGCTTGTGCGACGAAGCCGCCGTCCGCACCATCCTGTCGCAGGGCAAACCGGCAATCGAATGGCTGCTGGCGCAGGGCGTGGCGTTCGACCAAAATAATAACGGCCTGCACCTGACGCGCGAAGGCGGGCATACCTGCCGCCGAATCGCCCACGTCGCCGACTACACGGGCGAAGCCGTCATGCAGAGCTTGATTGCCCAAATACGCCGCCGCCCGAACATCCGCGTTTGCGAGCGGCAGATGGCATTGGACGTTCAAACCGAATCAGGCGCAGCGTGCGGACTGACCGTCCTCGACTGTCGAACGCAAGAAACCTACCGCATCCGCGCCCGCCATACCGTACTCGCAGGCGGCGGCTTGGGACAGATTTACGCCGCCACCACCACGCCGCCCGAATGCACGGGCGACGCCATCGCCATGGCGATACGCGCAGGCTGCGCAGTCGAAAACCTCGAATTTATCCAATTCCACCCCACAGGCTTGGCAAGGCCGTCTGAAAACGGCCGCACCTTCCTGATTTCCGAAGCCGTGCGCGGCGAAGGTGGCATCCTGACCAACCAAGCGGGCGAACGGTTTATGCCACATTACGACCGCCGCGCCGAACTCGCGCCGCGCGACATCGTTGCCCGCGCCATCGCCGCCGAAATCACCAAGCAAACGCAAGACTTCGTCTCACTCGACATCAGCCATCAACCTGCAGAGTTCGTCCGTCAGCATTTCCCGTCCATCCATCGGCACTGCCTGTCCCAATGCGATTTGGACATCACGCGCCAAGCCATCCCCGTCCGCCCCGTGCAGCACTACACCTGCGGCGGTATTCAAACCGACCCCAGCGGCAGAACCTCCCTGCCGCAGCTCTACGCCTTAGGCGAAACCGCCTGTACCGGACTGCACGGAGCCAACCGCCTTGCCAGCAACTCCCTGCTCGAATGTGTCGTTACCGCCAGACTTGCCGCCCAAACCATCGCGGACAGACAAGCGTTCCAAACCGAACCATTCCAAAGGCCGTCTGAAAGCCCCTCCGCCGAAACAGACATCTTTTCAGACGGCCTCCAAAACGTATTCAGCCGACCCACCCTGCAAGCTTTCAACCAACGCCATCTGGGCATCATACGCAACGATACCGACCTGCGCCGCGCCATCGCCCAACTGCAGTTTTGGAAGCAAAACCAAGCCGAGCCATACACCGCGTCCGAATACGAAAACCGCAACCTACTCGAATGCAGCCTCGCCCTTGCCCAAGCCGCATACAGGCGGAGAGAGAACATCGGAGCACATTTTAATAGTGATTGTTGAGGCTGATAGAGACCTTTGCAAATGTTTCTAAATATTCTTTTGAATGATATGGGAAAACCACCTATCATCATTTTCTCATACATGAGATTCAACTATTAACAATGAAATTCCCATTTCTTGCTCTATTTGACTGAAAAAAGATACTGCGATTTTCTTTGCTTCTTGATAATTAATTATCATGGCAATACTCCAAATTGAAAATGTTTGAAGGTAGTAAAATTGACTTCGCCTCCTTTTTGTATTTGCCTATTAATATACCTTTTTGGACAACTGCGCTTTATAGCCCGCGCAAGATCGGCACATTAAATAAAGGCCGTCTGAAACGGTTTTTCTGTTTGCAGACGGCCTCTTGGCTCAAACCGTGAGAACCGCATGCGTGCGTTCCGCACACATCCTACTTGTTGAGTTTAGGTTTCATATGGGCCACGGCTTGCTTTCCAAATATGCTTTTATTTCATAAATTAGATTATTTATATTAGGGGAAACTACATTTCCTGTTTTTTCGATTACAAGTAGACAATTATATTTTATTGCCCAGTCAATGGTTTTCTGAATAAATTTAGTATAATCAAATCTTAAATCAAGTTCACACTCTATATCATCTGGCCAAACGGTAAGACTATTACCAAAATTATCACAAAACATGATTGCATCTTTATCCCAAGACTCTTTCGATTTAAGCTTTTTTTTGCTTCATTTATTATTGATAATAATATAAAATCATTATCGATAAAGTAATTTTCAAAACTTTTATTCTCATTAAAATTCTGAAAACCATTAGATCGATACTCATCAAGTATGATATCTTTATTTGCATTAAATTTATTTCTGATAGCAGCTGATGGGATAAGGTAGTACCGATAATTCCAAATTGCCATTTTTATTTACTCCTATAACGAGGTCTATTAACATTACCTGATTCATTCAAGACATCAATAGAATTTTTCCAATTAGTATTAGGAACGGGAAAGTCAACTTTTTTAAATTTTAATTCACGTATCCTTCCAAGCAAGCCGTAGCCCGCATTAAACCTATGCAGGTAAGGTGTGTGCGGTACGCACGCTGGCCTTGAGTGTGATAAAAAAGATCGTCTGAAAAAAGTTTCCAGCTTTCAGACGACCTTTTGCCAAATATTATCGGCAGCGGCTCAATGCCAACTTTAAACCTGCTCCGATTTCTTCAGGACTGTTATCCAATGATAAAATTACATTGTCTGCATCAATGGCATCCCACGCTTCCAGCTTGACATGGCGGCTCGGGCTGATTTTCAGGCAGCCGTTGTGCAGCCAAATATCCACGCTCATCATGTTTTTAAATAGGGCGCGTCTGGTTTTATAGCCCAAGTTCCCGCATAGATTGGCAACCCAATCCTCATAGCGTTGCCGAAATTTTTCGGTATCAAAAAAATCTTGGTCTTCTGGACTGTCATAAACGAAAGTCCTGCTGTTTGTCAACGCTTGCAAGACCGTCGTGCCTAAAGTTCCATTGTCGGTATCCAATGGCAGGATATGGGGGGGATATAGGTGGTCTGGAGCATATCGCCCAAATCCTGACCATGTTTGAATAATCAAGGCTCTTTCATTTGCCTTATAGCCAGCCCAATAATCTTGTTCTTGATTGAAAGTCATTTATTCGATCTCCGTAATTTTGACTGTAATGTTTTGACTTTTGCCATACTCTATCACACGTTGTAACTGCAATCTTTGCTCTTTATTAGTTTGTGCGGGTATGGCCAGATGGATTTCGCGCTGTTTGATCATGTCGGCCCTTAATGTCATACCCAAAAGGCTATGACGTTCAAAATTTGCCGTTTTAGAGTTGTATCTACACCGCTTCGGATGGTGGTTTTGCCGGCCGGGCTGCCGATATGGCTGTGGCGGCGGGTTGCTTTTGTCTGATTGCTGTGATGGCTTGTTGGAAGAAAGGCCGTCTGAAACGTATTTATTGTTTCAGACGGCCTCTTGGCTCAAACCTTGAGAACTGCATATGTGCGTTCCGCACACATACTACTTATTGAGTTTAAGTTTTATATGGGCTACGGCTTGCTATGCCGTCTTCTTTCCAGGTGTGGTCGCGGCTTTGGTTTTCGGCAAGGTAGGCGTTTACTTGGTCAGATGGCGGATTTTTTGTTCGTCGTAGATGATGGAGACGCTGATACCGGAGTAAGCGTAGATTGGGTCTTGACCTCAACCTACACTTGTTTTACATAAAATTTTGTGTCTCTGTTTGAAAAATCTAAATAACAACATTCTACTTTACCTATTGAATTGATTATAGTTGAAACAGGAATATTAAGAAGCCTAATACCCAAATCATCAATTTCAAAATCATTAATTCCACTCTTATAAAGGTAGCTTATTATTTCATCATTAATTTTTCCAAGCCAATTAAAAGAAATATCTTCTAAAAAAAACTTATTTGGTTCAAATATCTCTATCGCTTGAAGCTGATTTTTATCATCATAAAAACAATGGATATTCAACTCGGGAAAAACATCCATAGGAACTCGAGAGTATGATGACTTATAAATTTCTTGTACATCAGAACTAAATATTGCACGAACTTGTTTTCGATTCAGATTTGATGAGATAATGTTTACACAATTTTCTATTTTTTTTGAACTAAAATAAAAAATTTTCATAATTTTTTGCCTATTTTTTAGTTTTAAAAGAATTTGGGTCTAGTTTTCCCGAATACTCAAGCATCTCCTCGATTGCCTTATCATATTTGGATCCGAACTTAGATCTGATATCCCTCACATCCATTTCAATAGCCTCTTTCAATTTACCTTGTTCCAGTAACTCTTTTTGCTTAGCCCTATATTGGATAGCATAAGGAGAGCGTCCATAACTTTCAGTAAGCCGATGATCCTTCGGATCCATCTTAATAGCAGGACCTTGTTCACTACTAATGGGGGCTCCTTTATAGCAATCCTTCGCAGGACAATGATGCGAATCCAAACCGTCATTGGTCGGTTTTTTGGTTTCCGAATGCGCCCCTCCTTTGTACTTATGTTCCGTCGTTGCCAATGCCGTATCCGGAATCCTATCCCCCTTCGCAACATTGCCGTTTACAGGAATACGGATATTCCCCGCACCCGCCAATAAGGGATCTCTGCCGGTAACGGTCGGCCTGATGTTTTCCAGATTACGGATGCCTGCACGAACCGCTGCCTTTGTCCTCGGATTGGGGTTGACAAAGCTCATCAGTCCGTCGGCAACGTTCAGCGCAAGTTCTTCGTTTTTCCGCTCTCCCTGCCTGATTTTGGTATCTTTCGTCCCGCTGTGCAGCCAGGTCAGGTTGAGGTATTCGGGTTTGTCCTGTCGGCGGTATTCCTCAAACAGCTTCGGATCGTTGTAGGCTTGCGGATTTCTTGCGCCGTAGTCGCGGTAGTCCCAAGTATAACCCAAGGCTTTGTCTTCGCCTTTCATGCCGATTGTGGAAATAACCGTTTGGTCGGTATAGCCGTCTTGGGAACCTTTATCCACCCAGCGCAGTATCTGCCTGCGGATTCTCATTGCCGCTTCTTGGCTGCTGATTTTTCTGCCTTCGCGTTTTTCAACTTCGCGCTTGAGATCATTGGCATATTTGTCGAACTGAGTTTGATTGGGCGGTTTCAGTGCATAAGGTGATGCAGGCTACTTTTTCTGATTGCTGTGGCAACTTGTCGAAAGAAAGGACGTCTGAAACGTTTTTTCTGTTTTCAGACGGACTCTTAGCTCAAACCTTGAGAACCGCATACGTGCGTTTCTCACACATCCTTGTTGAGTTTAGGTTTCATATGGGCTACGGCTTGCTAGTGGTGGGAAAGCAAGGACAGCAAAGAATGAGTGCTGCACAAATAACCCTTGGCAGGCAAAGCAAAAAGGTCGTCTGAAAACCTAAATTGATGTTTTCAGACGACCTTTTTCATGAGTCGGCTTCCTTAAATTTTTAAGGTGTGAAAAACGGAAGTTTTCTATTTCAAATTATTATCAATTTTCCAAACGATAATATCGTTTTTAAAAAAATGAATTCGCTTTAACTTCATAGCCTTAAATTAATTACCCAAAGAAGGCTTGACCTAATGATTTAATATGGCTATGGTTCAATAAAAAATAACAATATTCTATACACGCACCGCAATGCTTTTTCCCTCCTCCTTATAGAAAGGATATTGCAATGCCCTGCTTGACCCGTACGTTGCCTCGTCTGACTGTCTTCCTGCTGTCCACCTTCGCGGCATTCTCCGCAGCTGCACACGGAAACCACACACATTGGGGTTACACCGGACACGACTCCCCCGAAAGCTGGGGCGAGCTTTCTGAAGAGTTCCGTTTGTGCTCTACAGGCAAAAACCAATCCCCCGTCAACATTACCGAAACCGTCTCCGGCAGACTGCCCGCCCTCAAAGTCAATTACAAACCGAGCGAGGTTAACGTGGAAAACAACGGCCACACCATCCAAGTCAACTACCCGGAAGGCGGCAATACCCTCAGCGTGAACGGACGTACCTACACCCTGAAACAATTCCATTTCCACGTACCCAGTGAAAACCAAATCAAAGGCCGCACCTTCCCGATGGAAGCCCACTTCGTCCACTTGGACGAAAACCGCCAGCCTTTGGTATTGGCAGTATTGTACGAACCTGGCAAAACCAACGACCGCCTGGCTCCGATATGGAACGTGATGCCGATGAAGGAAGGAAAGGTAAACCTCGACAAAGCTTTCGACGCCAGCACCCTGCTGCCGAAACGACTGAAATACTACCGCTTTGCAGGTTCGCTGACTACGCCGCCGTGCAGCGAAGGCGTATCGTGGCTGCTGTTGAAAACCTACGACCACATCGATCAGGCGCAGGCAGAAAAATTCACCCGCGCCATCGGCTCGCATAACAACCGCCCCATCCAGCCGCTTAATGCGCGCGTTGTCATCGAATAAACGGTAAAGCCTTAAACGAAAAGGTCGTCTGAAAACCTAAATTTGGTTTTTCAGACAACCTTTTTTCGCTCTTCATCACAATATTTCCGGAACAAAGTCATCGGCTTGGGTTTCAACTCAAGTCAAGACCTTTGCAAAATTCCCATGAAGACATTTAGGGGATTTGGGGAATTTTGCAAAGGTCTCACAAAGTTCCTACAGAACTAAAATGTAAAGGGCAGCCTGCACTCGCATCTATCAACGTGAAGGCTACTTTGTTTTCAGCCTGTCTGAAACGATCAAAAAACAGTATGATTTGTCTATTTTCTGTTTGGAGGAGTCATCCATGATCGCTGCTACCATCACGATCCAAGACCAAAACCTCGCCGGCAAAGTGTTGCACGAGCTGTTTTTAAAGTTCCGAACCAAGCACATCAGCGCGGCGGATCTGATTGCCGAACGCGTGCGGCAGGAAGTTGCAGCCTACAACAACCGCGCCGCCGATTTCCTCTTACGCCACAGCCTCGTTATCCCCACCGATCTCGGCGACATCGTGATTCGGGAAACGCACGGCAAAAAAGGCACGCCCCCGCAACCTGTGGACGTGGAAAAGCAAATCGCCGTCGCTTTGAAAGCTTTTGAGCAAAATTCGTTTTTCATTCTTGCCGACAATCGCCAACTGGAAACGCTGGACGATATGGTGTGCCTGCATGACGGGCTGGTCGTCAATTTCATCAAACTCACGCCGCTAGTAGGCGGATAAGCAGCCTGAAAACCGCCGCGCAACGCTACCTCACCTTTGTAGAAGATGCCCCATACAGCCTGAATAGTGCGGACAAGAAAACCCTTACCGACGTTATCCACCTTTGCAGCGAAATAACCAACACATTGATACGCAAGGACAGTCCTATGAGCCAAAACCAAACCGTGCAGATTTCCGACAGCCGCCGTGCCAAGTTCAATCAGCTTCTCAACACACTGGAAAAAGAATGGCTCCAAAGCCGTTCACACGAATACGACACGATAAACCTGAAGCTCTGCCCTAGTTTTGCCGAAGTGGAGAAAGCCGCACCCGGATACCGCGTCGATTTGCTGATCCACTGCATTGATTTGATACGCGGCTGGGGACGGAATAAAATTTTTAAAAACAAAGGCGAGGACAGGATACACAATTACGGCACCATCCGTGTAGCGGTAGCGATGGCTCTGGCGCGTAAAACGTTGCCGATGACTGAGCAGGATGTGCAGCGTATTTTTGCCGCCATGCTGGACGATAACGGGCTGTCCGAGCAGGAGGCAGATTACTATCCGCTCAAATATCTGATAAACCAAATCAAAAAACAGTTTCCCAATCCGAGCGAAACGCTTTCAGACGGCCTGAAAAACGCCTGCGACCGTTACCGCGTCTTTGCGGAAAACCTGTGGGACAAGAAAGCCGCTACCGCCAACCTTGCCACCCTGGCAGAACTGGCAGGCGGTTCCGCCGAAGCCTGCTTCCCCGCCCAAGATGACGAGTTTGCCCGATACGCCAATCCGCAACTTGCCGTGCTGCCACCGGAACAGCAGGACGTATGGAGCAAGATCATTGCGCTTGCCCTATCCGCCAATGCGGGCAAGCCAAGCGAAAAATACCTGAAAGAAGCCAAAACGCTAATTGACACGCTGGGGGCGGACAGGTTCAAAAAGATGCTGCACGGCTGGATAGAATTTGTCTACGGTAATGAAGAAGTACGTATTGAAACCTTTACCCACGAATACAGAGGCGGCTCATACAACTACGACACCCATGTCCTGCCCGTTTGCAGCATCAACCAGACCGTGCTCAAAGGGCTGGTGTGGATGTGCAGCCATTTCCACGACAGCGCCACCCTGTCCGCTCTTACCCAGCTTGCGCTGCATTCATACGACAAAATCCCCAATCTCGGCGCGCGCTATGCTGCTATGGGCAACGCCTGCTTCTACGCGCTGTTCCGCTCCAAAGGGCTGGACGGCATCGCCTGCCTTTCACGCCTGCGCCTGCGGATTAAGTTCAGCAACGTGCAAAGCGCGATTGCCAAATATTTGGACGAAGCCGCTGCGCAGCGGGGCGTATCCCGCAACGAAATCGAAGACATGGCGGTGGACAGCTTCGGCTTGCAGGAAGGCTGCCGTGACTACGACTTTGGCGGCTACACCTGCCGTCTGGCGGTAACGGGCGTAGGCAAGTCCGAACTGCGCTGGTTCAAACCCGACGGCTCGCCGCAGAAAACCGTGCCCGCCTTCGTAAAAACCGACCATGCTGACAAACTGAAAAAGATTAAAGCTACACAGAAAACCCTTAACGCCACGCTCACCGCCCAACGCGACCGCTTGGACCAAATGATGCGCTCCGAACACCGCGTACCGCTGGAACACGCCGAACAGTATTACTGGCAACACGGGCTGATGTCCTGCCTCACACGCTCGCTGGTATGGCAGTTTTTCCGCGACGAAAACGACACGCAGGGCAAATCCGCGCTGTGGCTGAACGGAACATGGGTGGACGAAATGGGCGCGCAAACCGATGTTTCGGACTGCCTGCAAGTCAGCTTGTGGCATCCTGCGCTCGCTACGCAGCAAAGCATCGCCCAATGGCGCAAACTGCTGCTGGACAAAGAAATCCGCCAGCCGCTGAAACAGGCATACCGTGAAATCTATCTGCTCACCGAAGCCGAAATCAACACCAAAACATACAGCAACCGTTTTGCCGCCCACATCCTGAAACAACACCAATACATGACGCTGGCCAAAGGGCGCGGCTGGAGAGGCTCGCTGGCCGGCGCGTGGGACGGCGGCGACGACGCAACCGTCTCGTTGGAATTGCCTGAATACAACCTGCTCGCCCAATTTTGGGCAAACGCGGTGGACAGCGAAGAAGCATGGACGGAAAGCTATATCTGGCAGTATGTCAGTACCGACCAAGTGCGCTTTCACCGGTTGGACGACGATTACCATGCCACCGCGCTGGACTTAATTGATATTCCGCCGCGCGTGTTTTCCGAAGTATTGCGCGACGTGGATTTGTTTGTCGGCGTGGCAAGCGTAGGCAACGATCCGACTTGGGAAGACAACGGCGGAGAGGCACGTTTTTACAGCTACTGGCAGAGCTATTCCTTCGGCGATTTGGGCGAAGTCGCCAAAACCCGCAAAGCCGTACTGGAAACCCTGCTGCCGCGCCTGAAAATCGCCAAGGTTGCCCACATAGACGGCAACTTCCTCATCGTACAGGGCAAGTTGCGTACCTACAAAATCCACATCGGCAGCAGCAACATCCTGATGCTGCCGGACGACCAATACCTCTGCATTGTACCCGACAGCCGCAAAAAAGACGCATCCGACAAACTGTTTATCCCGTTTGAGGGCGACAACACGCTCTCGGTCGTCCTCTCCAAAGCCATGCTGCTGGCGGAAGACGACAAGATTACCGACAGCACGATTACCTCGCAGATTCAGCGGTAAATTGGGACAGCCTGAAAAACGCAAATGCCTCCATCCTTGCGGTTTCAGGCTGTTTGGGAACACAAGACGCGTAGGCAGCACATGTCCTACCTACGGAAAGAACACAATACATATTTTTACCATAAATATATTGCTTTTCATCTGATTTAGATAACCGACAACATCATGAAACCTGCTTTTTACCTCCCAATATTGTTTTTACTTTCAGCGTGCCGTCCTGAAGCTGAAACAGCCGATACGGCTGCACCAACGGCACGTAAGCCTTCTTATTACGAGTCTGAAAAGCGTCAAACTGCAGTCACTCCAGTTAAAACACAAATTCCTGCATTATCTGTAATCAAAAGCCAAGCCGATTTTGACTTGCTTTCGCGTATTTATGAGCAAGGGAGCGAATATGAAATTCCTCATATCCTTTTCCTCATCGATCGCGAAGACGATGGCCGTACCGACTACATCAATACTCCCAAATTTCGGCTACATGAACGCTATTTAGCTACTATCTTGAAATCCATGCTGTCAAAAACTGAATTGAATCAACAATACCGTAGTCCCAACCGGCGTTATCTGTTTGGTACTATTAGTTGGCAGAATAGTACTCAGGAATATGTTTATGAGTTTTGGGAAGGAGACAAAATCACGCCTGAATTATTGAAATTGGCAGCAGGCCGTCTGAAAGACAGTTTCTACGCTCCGTTGCGTTATAAAACCAATTCTTTATGGCAGGAAACCGTTGCCGAGCAAAGTAAAGTTCCTTTTATTACCCAAGAAAGTTTGATTAAAAATTTTCCCTACCTGCCTCTAAACCAAGGTAAAGCGATAGGTACATTACGCGTTATTGCTAAAGAAGATGATCTTTATAATGTCGGCTCCGACGATATTATTATTTTGAAAGAGGTTCCCCTAGAGCTGCCACCTGTGGCGGGGATTATTAGTGAGAAACCATCCACTGCATTGTCCCATGTGAATGTATTGGCACGCGGCTGGGGGATTCCCAATATTTACCTTAAAGACGCAGAAAAAATCCTAGCCCCATATATTGGCCGTCGTATTGAATTTGAAGCGACTGCTAAGCAATACCGAATTGTCCAAACCAACCGGAACACTACCAGCAAAAGCTTTTCAGACGGCCTTACCCTGCCCCAACCTGATGTTTCCAATTACAACCTTCGGGCTTTGGCAAACCTGCGCCGTGATGACAGCTATTACTGCGGCAGTAAGGCTGCCAACCTCGGCCATATCCGCGCCCATATTGCAGGCAGTAATGTACCTGATGGATTCTGCATTCCGTTTGCCTACTATCAAGCCATGATGGATAGGCTGGGTATTAACGCGACAACACTGGCACAAATCGAAACACAAAGTGATGGGGACAACCGCAAGCGACGCACTGCCTTACTCACACTGCAGAAAAAAATTACCGATGCCGAAATCCCGTCAGAATGGAAACACAAATGGGTTGAACAATGGCGCAATCAATTAAACAGCAAAGGCGTGTTTGTCCGCAGCTCCTCTAATTCCGAAGACCTGCCCAATTTCAGCGGCGCAGGACTGTACACCACCGTGCCAAATGTTACCGATGAAAACGCGTTGGCCGAAGCAGTGAAGCAATCTTGGGCCTCCGTTTTCAATTACAGCGCATACGAAGCCCGCCGTATTGCCGGATTGCCTCACGATAGCGTGAAAATGAGTGTCTTTGTGCAACAAAGCATTAATGCAGATCTCTCCGGCGTACTGGTTACCATCAATCCTTATGATATTGCTCAGAAAAACAGCGCCTACATTGCCGCCAAACACGGGTTGGGTATTCGTGTCGTTGAGGGCAAACGGGTAGCCGAACAGGTAGTCTATAACCGTCGCAATGATTCTGTACAACGTCTCAGCTCCTCTAATGAAACCACAGCGCTGCAACTGGATAAAAACGGTGGAGTACGGGAAGTTCCTGTAACCAATGGCAATGTGATGAATCAAGAACAAATCCGTTGCCTTGACCAAACCGGCCAACAAATCAAACAGCTATTTGCTAATGGTGAGCAGGACATCGAATGGGCGTTTGACAATGGTAAGCTTGTTATCCTCCAGGCACGACCGTATCTAAACGGCACACGTTAAAGTAAAAAGGCCGTCTGAAATTATCGTTTCAGATGGCCTTTGCATCATAAGTTAGTTATACCCTATACTTCCAGGTCTCCAAGGAACTATGATGTCAAAACAACTCACTGTTTATTTTATTCGCCATGGCCGTACCCAATGGAACGAACAAGGGCTTTTGCAGGGATCCGGCAATTCACCACTGACCAAACAAGGGATTGCAGGAGCTCAGAAAACCGGGGCGGCGCTACAACAAGTAGAATTTACCGCTGCTTATTCCAGTATTTTACAACGCGCCATTGATACGGCTGGCCATATTATCGGTCAGCGTCCTATTCCTCTTTTTCAGCACTGTGGACTAAATGAGCAATCTTTTGGAAGTTGGGAAGGTATGCAGATCGCTGATCTGCGGAAGCTAACCGAATTCAAACAATTAACCAATGACCCGGCAGCTTATAAAGCATTAAGCAATGGTGGCGAAACCTTTGAACAATTAGCAGTACGTACAATGGCCGCCCTTTACGATATCATTAAAGTACATCAATCGGGAGCCAATATTTTAGTGGTATCGCATGGCCACACCTTGCGTCTCTTATTGTCCTTACTAGGCGGAGCGACTTGGGAAAACCATCGTGATGAGGGTAAATCCGTGTCATTGTTGAATACTTCGATCAGTATTGTGAAATACGATAGTGAAAGCGGTTTCCATATTGAGCAGCTTAACGATGTGGCTCATTTACAATGATCACAACTATTCATCAATAATAAAAAAGGTGGACATTTTTACCCACCTTTTTTGCCATTAACCAAATACTTTTTCCAAGTGTGCTTGGTAGTCTGCTAAGTATCGTGCTACTTGTGGATTTTTAATCACATCGTTACATAAGAATGTCGGCAGACGGGTCAAGCCGATGAATTCGTTGAGTTTGTGGAAGTGCATGTATAAAGCATCCACGCCTTTTCCTTCAAAGAAGTCTCCTTCACGAGTGAACGCTTCAATCGGGGCATTCCAAGTAAGCGAAAGCATGTGTTTTTTGCCTTGCAACAAGCCACCTGTGCCATAGCCTTCGCTTGGATTAACACGATGGCGACCATCACTGTGGTAAAGCTTGCCGTGTCCAGCGGTTAATACTTCGTCTATGTATTTTTTCACTGTCCAAGGTTCGTGCATCCACCAGCCTGGCATCTGCCAAATCACTGTATCCATCCATAAGAATTTTTCGATTTCTGCCTCAACATCATAGCCGGCATCAATCACGGTTTCTTTTACATCATGTCCAAGTGCGGTCAAAACTTCTTTCGCTTTTTTATGAAGCGTGTGGTTCAACTCGCCATGTGAATGTCCGAAATCTTTACCACCGTCTAATAATAAAATATTCATCTTCTGCTCCTACAACAAATAATTCTGAAAAATGAGGGCTTCAATTATGCCTTTTTACTGCATCTTTTAAAAGTGCATTCGCTTATACGCTATTTACAGACCATAAAGGGAAATTTCTCGTACCTATCATTAGCATTCATTATTCCTCTTCAATCAAACAAGCCTTTTCTATCAACTCTCTGATCCATTTATAAGCAGGATCTTTATGTGTCCGTTCGTGCCAAATCAGTGTTTTGGTAAAACCTTGAATTTTAAGAAGGGGTTCAAAGCGTTTGAGATTGGGCAAGTTGCCAATCAAACGTTCAGGCAGGACTGCCAATAAATCGCTTTGTTCTAGTAATTCAGGCAAAACAATAAAGTTTTGTACCGATAGGTTGACATTTCTTTGTAGCCCCATCGATTGCAGCGCTTGGTCGGTAACACCACTGAAGCTGCCGCCATGATAGGAAATTAAGGCTTGCTCTAACTGGCAAAATTGCTCAAGGGTAAGTTCTGTTTGTTGGGCTATTGGGTGATCGTGGCGAACGGCACAAATATAGCGTTCGTCATACAAATTTTTTGCGTGAATATCCTGTGCTTGGAAGTCTAGTGTAACCACCGCAAAGTCAATTTACTGCTGTTCAAGCTGATTTTGTACGATGCTTTCGTTAATCGCCAGCACCACCACTTTAATTTTCGGCGCTTGGATTTTAGAAAGCCTGCCTAACAACCGCGTGCGTGTATTAACCGAAGAAAGCCAAATCGGCAAACTCGCCAAAGGCTTGGCAGAAACTGTGCCAAATCCAATGGTAAACGGCCATTAAGCATGGTTAGACGGTTTAACAAAAGCTGCGAAAAAATAAAACAACCTGCACTTTTGAAAACAAGGTACAGGCTGCTTTAGGGTAATGAGCCGCTTATCAATCTAGCCTCACAGTCTCCCCGTCTTCCGGAACGTTCACACGGCTTTCAATGCCTTGACCGCGTATAAATTTACGCATATCGGCGCGGCTGACGGCGGTATGATTCACGGTATCCATGTGTACGGTGATGATTTTGGCCTTAGGCATGACTTGGCTGGCTTTTAATACATCAGCCGTCCCCATAATAATGCCGTCTGAAATGCCTGAAATCAGCGCGTAGCCCGTGTTCATAATCAGATAATCGGGTTTGTAGCGGTTCAATGCTTTGTTTACATCTGCCGTCCACACAGTATCACCCATAATATAAGCGGTTTTATGTCCGTTGCTTTGGAATACCACACCCATTGCATCACCTAAGATTTCGGCTAGCTGAGGGTTGGCATACATGGCTTCTGTACCATGTACGCCGCCGGTTTTGCTGATGGTTACGCCGTTGAAGACAGTGCTGCCGTTCAACACGCGTACATCAGTAAAGCCTTGGCTGCGGATTTTTGCCGCGTCAGCTTGGTGCTGCACATATACGGGCAGGTTCTTCGGAATAGAACGTGCGGCGGTTTCGTCCCAATGGTCTTCGTGAGTATGGGTAACGATAACTGCATCCACACCGTCCAAAATTTTATTCACGCTCATCGGCAGCCCGACCAGCGGCATTTTGGCTTGGTTATTGAACGTGCCGGGAAAGCCGTTCATGGAATGCTTGGGGGCGAAAAACGGGTCAACCAAAAACGTCTGTCCTGCATATTCGACCTTGGCGGTAGCATTACGGATATGTTGGTATGAATCGTCTGCCCAAGCGGAAAAGGCTGTCGCGCCCAAAACAGTGGCAAGAATAAATTGCTTGGATTTCATGATATTGCTCCTTAAAAAATCATAGAGCGTATTTTAAGCAGCAGGTGCATCGGCTAAAATGGGCAATATTGCCAATAAACGTAAGGATAGTGCCAAAATGTCGTCTGAAAACGAGCGTAACGAATTTCGCCAAAATCAAGCTGTCCCAAAAATCGTGCTATATGCTCAATCGGGCATGAATGATTTTGTCTTCAACATTCCCTTTTCTGTTTTTCAGACAACCTATCGGAACCATCCGCTCTTTGACCTGAAAATCTGTTCCGATGATAGCAAAGACGTTATTACGGCACTGGGCGCAAGCATTCCCATACATGGCGGCCTAGATTTGACGGAAGAAGCCGACATCATCGTCATCGCAGGCTGGCGCAATATTGAAGAAGCCCCGACACCCGAGTTGAGCGCACATTTACAGAAAGCAGTACAACGTGGTGCACATATCACTACCCTATGCTACGGCTCTTACGCCCTTGCCTACACAGGACTTTTAGACGGCAGAACCGCCGCGACCCACTGGCTTGCCGAAGACGACTTTGTCCGCCGTTTCCCTAAAATTCATCTGGATACCAACCGCCTTTATGCGGAAGACGGCAACTTTTTAACATCGGCAGGTGCGGCAGGCGGGCTGGATTGTTGCCTGTACCTCATCCGCAAAATCCACGGTGCAACCGTTGCCAACGACCTTGCCCGTACCTTGGTTGCGGCACCACACCGCGAAGGCGGGCAGGCACAGTTTATCCACCGACCTGTCGAACGTCGTACCGCCGATGACAAAATCAATCACTTATTGGACGAACTGCGCCAAAACCTTGCGACCCCATACCGCTTGGACGATTTGGCAAAAAAATTAGCCGTTTCCCGCCGTACCTTTATCCGCCATTTTTCTCAAGCCACAGGCATGAATTTCGGTGAGTGGCTCACCACAGAGCGGCTATGGCAGGTACAAGATTTATTGGAAAATACGGATTTGCCGATAGAACGCATCGCCGAACAAAGCGGCTTCGGCAGCGCAGCAAACCTGCGTTTACAGTTCAAAGCCAAGTTTAAAATCAATCCGAATGCCTGGCGGAAAGTATTTGGCAGATAGCTAAACACAATACCTCCTCCAAGTACAGGCTGCTTTTAAAGGCCGTCTGAAATCCCCAAAAGCAACCTGCACTTTTCAGACGGCCTTTTTTCTTTTTCAAAGAGTAGAGAAATTTCAAAGAGTTTTTATAAATCATCTTCAAAATCCAAACGCTTGTTCTATCCTAATCATTTATATTCAAAGATGACAAGCTCAATCTCATCCTCGCCAATAGAGATAGCGGCTCTTATATGGATACAAGATGCCGTCTGAAAGTTGAGTTTCAGACGGCCTTTGTGTAATGTGAGCTTTCCTACCATTTTTCATTGCATCGATGAATCATACTCCCTCTACGATGTAAATTATGTAAACACTGTGTTGATGGTTTATCATAGCTAGCCTGTACCAAGCAATCATAAATACCGTAATATGTATAAAATCAAAAACCAATAAGAGAAAAAATGAATAAACAACAACTTGCAGCCAAAATTTGGCAATCTGCGAATAAAATGCGTTCCAAAATTGAAGCGAACGAATACAAAGACTACATCTTAGGCTTTATTTTTTACAAATTTCTTTCTGATAAATTAGAAAAATATGCCCTTGAAAAAGACTTAGAAAAATCAAATTTTGCCGATGAGCTTACCGAATCTAACGTGGAGCTTGTCAACTATATCAAAAGAAATCTCGGCTATTTCATTAGCTACGAACATCTGTTTTCAACTTGGTTGGATCAAGGATCGAGTTTCAATATTGCCAACGTTCGTACTGCAATGAGCGCTTTCAGCCGCAATATTGCAGAAAACTATACTGCAGTTTTTGACGGTATTTTCAAAACCTTAGAATCCGGTTTGAGCAAATTGGGCGATACCGCCTCCAGCCAAACCAATGCAGTGAAAGACCTTTTTGTACTGATTGCCGATATACCGATGGACGGCAAACAGGGCTATGACGTATTGGGCTTTATTTATGAATACCTGATTAGTATGTTTGCTGCCAACGCAGGCAAAAAAGCGGGCGAATTTTATACGCCGCACGAAGTATCTTTGCTGATGTCTGAAATCATTGCCGACCATCTCAAAGACCGTGAAGAAATCAGCATTTACGACCCGACCAGCGGCTCAGGTTCATTGCTGATCAACATCGGCCATAGCGTTGCCAAACATCTCAAAAGCGCCGACAGCATCAAATATTACGCCCAAGAATTAAAAGAAAACACTTACAACCTCACGCGCATGAATTTGGTCATGCGCGGTATTTTGCCGAGCAATATTTTCACCCGCAATGCCGACACCTTGGAAGACGACTGGCCGCTGGAAGGCGATCCGCTGTATCTGGATGCCGTAGTGTCCAATCCGCCCTATTCCCAGCCATGGAATCCCAAAGACAAAGAAAGCGACATCCGCTACAAACGCTTTGGCGTTGCCCCGCAGGCAAAAGCCGATTTTGCCTTTTTATTGCACGACCTCTTCCACTTAAAGCCCGACGGCATCATGACCATCGTCTTGCCGCATGGCGTGCTTTTTAGGGGCGGAGAAGAAGAGAAAATCCGAAAAAATCTGATTGAATACAATCATATCGATGCCATTATCGGTCTGCCTGCCAATATCTTTTTTGGTACGGGCATTCCCACCATCATCGTCGTTTTACGCCAAGAGCGCGAACGTAACGACGTATTGATGATTGACGCCTCCAAGCATTTCATTAAAGTGGGCAAAAACAACCATTTGCAGGCAAGCGACATCAAGCGCATTGTCGATTGCGTGACCCATCGCCGGGAATTGCCTAAATTCTCCCGTATTGTGTCGAAAGCCGAAATTGTAGCAAACGGCTACAACCTCAACATTCCGCGCTATGTCGATTCCGCCGAGCCGGCAGAGCAATGGGATATTTTCGCCACCATACACGGTGGCATTCCCAAAGCCGAGCTGGCACAATTTGCAGACTATTGGGCAGCCTTTGACGGTTTACAGACGGCCTTATTTACCGATAACGGCACACCTTATGTGCAGCCGAAAACCGACAATCTCAAAGCCGCCATGCAAAGCCACGCCAGCGTGCTGAATTACCAAGCGCAATTTGCAGAAAACTTTGCCGATTTCACCGCTAGCTTGGAAACCCTGCTGATTGAGCCGATGGAAACGCTCAACATCTCCCAAACCCAGCAACAACTCGCCGAACTCATTCGGGAAAAAGTGCAGGCAATGCCTTTATTAGATTTCTATACCGCCTATCAAAAACTCGATGACCTATGGCGTGCCGATGTGGCAGGTATTGCCGCGGATTTGGAGATGATTCAAACCGAAGGCAAACAGGCAATTAAGCAGGTTGATCCATTTATGGTGCTGAAAAAAGACAGCAAAACCAAAAAAGAAGCCGAAGTACAAGACGGCTGGGTGGGGCATATTCTGCCGTTTGAATTGGTGCAGGCCGTCAAATTGCCGCAGGAATTGGCAAACCTAAAAGCCAAAGAAACCCGCTTGGCAGAAATTGTCGCCAAAATGCAAAGCATTTTGGAAAACCTCAGCGAAGAAGAAAAAGCCTGTCCGGCCGTTAATGAAGAAGGCGACGGCTTTATCAATACCGAAATTCCAAAAGCCTTGCAACAAGAATTGGAAGCGGACGGCGTAGCGATTGCCAAAAAAGCCGACTTGACCAAAGCCATTGACAAACACATTTTTACCGAAGAAAGCCTAGGCGCAAAATTGCAGGCTGCCTATAAGCTGCTTGCCGAAGAAAAAACGCTCAAGGCGGAACTCAAAACCCTATCCGCCGAGCTTCACAGCAAAACCAAAGCCGCCATTGAAGCTCTGGATGATGCCGAAGCCCTCGATTTGCTCCGCCAAAAATGGTTTGTTCCGCTCAATGCGGCGATGTGCAGGCTGCCTGAAAACATGCTGGCGCAATTCAGCCAAAAACTGACCGCACTTTGCGACAAATATGCCGACACCTATCAGCATATCAGCGAGCGCAAACAAGAAAGTGCCGCCGCACTGGCGCAAATGATGGACGAACTCACCGGCAGCGAGTTTGATTTGCAGGGCATTGCCGCATGGCAGGCAATTTTGAAAGGCTAAGGTGGGCAAGAGATGAATAAACAACAAGAGCCACGTTTGCGGTTTAAGGGGTTTACGGGAGCGTGGGAAGAGAAAAAATTAGAAGATATTTTTTATACGATTAGAAATGCCTTCGTTGGTACAGCAACGCCTTATTATGTTGAAAATGGTCATTTCTACTTAGAGTCAAATAATATAAAAAATGGCGAAATAAATAAAAAGAGTCAAATTTTTATTAATGATGAATTTTACTATAAACAGCAAGATAAGTGGCTCAAGACTAATGATTTAGTGATGGTTCAATCAGGACATGTTGGTCATTGTGCAGTTATTCCTGAAGAATTGAATAATGTAGCTGCTCACGCCTTAATCATGTTTTCGAACTATAAATTAGAGGCTAACCCATATTTTTTAAGCTATCAATTTCAAACTAATCGCAAAATCAATGAAATAGCAAAAATTACAACAGGTAATACCATAAAACATATTCTTTCATCAGACATGAAAGAGTTTGTGGTGGATTTCCCAATGGTAGAAGAACAAACCCACCTCGGTTTGTTTTTCCGTCGCTTAGACAGCCAAATTGCCGAGAGCCGTGCGGTGTTGGAAAAAAGCCGTCAGCTTAAAAAGGCAATGCTGGCAAAAATGTTTCCCGCAAATGGTGAAAAAATACCGAAAATCCGCTTTAAAGGGTTTGAGGGGGAGTGGAAAAGGAAAACGTTGGGGGAGGTTGCGGATATTGTCCGTGGTGCAAGTCCCCGCCCAATTCAAGACCCAAAATGGTTTGATGAGAAATCCGATATTGGCTGGTTGCGGATTGCCGATGTAACTGCCCAAAACGGACGCATTCATTATTTGGAGCAAAAAATTTCAAAAGCAGGGCAAGAAAATACTCGTGTGCTTGAAGAACCGCATTTGTTGTTGAGCATTGCCGCTTCCGTCGGCAAGCCCGTTATCAACTATGTCAAAACAGGCGTTCACGATGGATTTCTGATTTTCAGAAACCCCGACTTTGAATTGGAGTTTATGTATCAATATCTGGATAGTTTTGTTGAAAGCTGGCAGCGTTATGGACAGCCCGGCACACAAGTCAATTTAAATTCGGATATTGTGAAAAATGCGGAATTTTTTATACCGCCAACCAAATCCGAACAAACCCAAATCGGTAATTTCTTCCGCCAATTAGACGAAATCATTGCCTTACAGTCGGCAGAGGTTGAAAAATTAAACCAACTTAAAAAAGGGCTGTTGGCAGCGATGTTGGTATAGGCTGGCGTTCCTGACCATGATTGAGGCCGTCTGAAAAATTGTAGTAGCGCCCTTACGGAGAAAAAGAATGTTTAATAAAGAAGCTGATTTTGAAAACGCACTGATTGCCTTGCTGTCCACTAAAAGCTGGGAAAAGGAAGTGTTGCGCTATCCCACCGAAGAAAAGTTAATTGCCAACTGGCAGGAGCATTTGAATAAAACCAACCAACATATCGACAAGCTCGATGTGCCGTTGCTTCGCACGGAAATGAACCAGATTTTGGAGCAGGTGCAGGCATTGAAAACGCCTTATGCGCTAAACGGCTTTATCAACGGCAAAACGGTGGCCATCAAGCGTGAAAATGAGAAAAGCCGTCATTTCGGCAAGGAAGTGTCGCTGGATATTTTTGACCGTGAGGAAATTTCTGCCGGCAAAAGCCGCTATCAAATTGCCCAACAACCTCGTTTTTCTCCCCGTTCGGATTTATACCCTAAGCAGCGCGGCGATTTGATGTTGTTAATTAATGGGATGCCGATGTTTCATATTGAGCTGAAACGCTCTGGCGTGCCCATCAGCCAAGCGACCAATCAAATTGAGCGATACCATAAGGCAGGCGCGTTTTCGGGCATTTTTAGCCTGGTGCAGGTGTTTGTGGCGATGACGCCGGAAGAATGCCGCTATTTTGCCAATACCGGCGGTCAATTAAATCCTGCGTTTTATTTCCGTTGGGCGGATTTCAATAATGTGTATATGAACGATTGGGACAAGGTGGCGACGCATTTCCTCTCGATTCCGATGGCGCATCAGTTTATCGGCGATTACACCATTGCCGATGCGAAAGACGAGCAGCTGAAAGTGTTGCGCAGTTATCAGTATTATGCGGTCAACAAAATTGCCGACACAGTGGCAAAAACAGATTGGACTTCGGGCAATCAGCGCGGCGGCTATATTTGGCATACCACAGGCTCGGGCAAAACAATGTCGAGTTTTAAATCGGCGCAGTTAATCAGCCGCCGCAAAGATGCGGATAAGGTGATTTTCTTGCTCGACCGTATTGAGCTGGGCAAGCAATCGCTGGAGGAATATCAGAATTTTGCCGACAGCAAGGATGATGTGCAGGCAACGGAAAACACCGCCATTTTGCTCGCCAAGCTGAAAAGCAAACAAGACCGCGACCGCTTAATCGTTACCTCTATTCAAAAAATGAGTAATATCAAGGCGGAAGAAGGAGTCAATGAGGCTGACATCGAGCAAATCAGTGGCAAGCGGCTGGTGTTTATCATTGATGAAGCCCACCGCACTACTTTTGGCGATATGTTGCTCACCATTAAGCACACCTTCCCCAATGCGATTTTCTTCGGCTTTACCGGCACGCCGATTGAAGAAGAAAACGCTAAGAAAAATTCAACCACTGCCACGGTTTTCGGTAATGAATTGCACCGCTATTCGATTGCAGACGGCATTCGTGATGAAAATGTGCTGGGCTTTCATCCCTTCCATATCCGCACCTTTAAAGACAGCGATTTACGCAGATCTGTCGCTTTGCAAGAAGCCAAAGCAACAGATGAAAGCGAAGTATTTGCCGATGACCAAAAGAAAAAAATCTACAATCAATTTATGAACGATGTGCCGATGGCGGGAGAATATACTTCAGACGGCAAATATCAAAAAGGCATTGAAGATTATATACCCAATGTGCAATATCAAACGCCGGAACATGTGAATGCAGTGATCGACGACATGCTGGAAAATTGGCCACGCCTCAGCCAAGGCAAAAAATATCATGCCATTTTTGCCACCAGTTCTATTCCCGAAGCGGTCAATTATTATCGCTTAATTAAAGCCAAAATTGCTGAGAAAATCAGAATTGCTGAGGAAGTCGGAAATTCTGAGGAAGCTAAAAATTCCTTGCCGAAACTGACCGCCCTTTTCGATCCGAATATTCTTAACGATGGGCAAGGCAACGACAAGGAAATATGGATTGCCGAAATTTTGGAAGATTACAACGCCCAGTTCGGCACAAGCTTTGGCTATGCCACTTATTCCCGATTTAAAACGGATTTGTCGGATAGGTTGTCGCATATCAATGCGTATAAGAGAATCAAGCCCGACGAGCAGCTGGATTTGTTGATTGTGGTCGATCAGATGCTGACAGGCTTTGACAGCAAATGGCTCAATACGCTCTATCTAGACAAAATTTTGGATTACGCCAACTTGATTCAGGCGTTTTCCCGTACTAACCGCGTATGCGACAAAACCGATAAGCCTTTTGGTTTAATCCGCTATTACCGCAAGCCGCATACGATGCAACGCAATATTGAGCGAGCCGTAAAACTTTATTCGGGCGACCGCCCAATGGGGCTGTTTGTCGATAATTTAGATAAGATTATCGACAAAATGAATGTCTGTTTTGCCGATATTGCCGATATTTTCAAATGGGCAGGATTAGAGGATTTTTCAAAAAACCCTGATGATACAACCTCATGCGCAAAGTTTGTCAAACTATTCAATCAGCTCAATGAGCACTTACAAGCTGCTCGGCTCTTGGGTTTTTCTTGGGAAAAATTAAGCTATGACGTGGTACAGGAAGACGACAGCGTGATCACTGCCACACTCAATTTTGATCAAGAGACTTACGATAAACTGCTGGCTCGTTATAAAGATTTATTTAAAGAAAGTTCAGGCAATGGTGGCGGTAGCGATGATGTGCCGTTTGATTTGCGTTCGCATATCAACGAAATCGAAACCGATAAAATTGATCAAAATTATATGAATGCCCGCTTTGAAAAATGGCTTAAAACCATCGGCGGCATAGAAGAAGCTGCTGCACTTGAGGAGCTACACCACTCTTTTGCCACGCTTTCTAAGGAAGATCAAAAATTTGCTGAGTTGTTTTTACACGATGTGCAATCCGGCGATATCAAGCTTGATCCAAATTTAGCATTAAGTGATTACATCACCACGTACAAACAAAAAGATGCCAATGATAAGGTGCTAAAAGTAATTAAAGGTTTAGGGCTGGATGGAGATTTGCTACGTGCACTGTTGGCAAGAAAATATACCAGCGAAAATTTGGACTTAGGCAGACTAAATGACCTAAAAGCAACAGTCGATAGGGAAAAAGCCAAAGTTTATTTTAACGAAGAACGTATATTTTATTTAAATATACGGATTGATGAATTTCTAAGGGAACTAATTACAAGATAGTTATTACCTATTGAAAGATACTAAATAATCATCAAGTTAGCATATCCTTACCTGAACATTAGCCCCCTCACTGACCCAACTACAAAGGCTGGGCCAAATCATTTTCTGTGTTGTAGCTGATAAAATCCTGCTCATGAGGGAAATGGACAACCCGCGCGCGCTGTTGCTGCAGCCAGCCGCGGATGCTACGCATTCCTGAATAAAGGTATGGCACGGTACTTTGCAGGATTTGCGGACGGATGAACATCACGCTGTAATGCGGTCTAGCCGGGGTTTCAACATAAAATGCATTACACAATGGCGTGCGCCGCGCGATAGTTTCAAACTGAGAAACCAAGTTTTCCGGTAAACGCGGCATATCGCAGGATACGATAAGCAGCCAATCGGCAGTGGCAATTTGCAAATCGTTGGCGGCGGTACACAAGGCGGCCAAAGGGCCGTAATGTTGCCATTGGCGCGCATCGGAGAAAACATGCGCGCTGCGTTGGGCGTAGGATTCGAGATTGCGGTTGGCACTGATGGCGATATGGCTGACTTGCGGGCGGATTTTTTCGATAACGTGGTCTATCAAGGCTTTGTTGTGCCACTGCACCAACCCTTTATCGACACCTCCCATCCGGCTTCCCTGCCCGCCGGCCAATATCAGTGCAAAAATTTTCATTTTGGTAGTCCTTTGCAAAGCAGAGTGTGTAAGTGTTATTCGCGATGTTGTATTTATGGAATAAGTTTTTAAGGCTTCAGGCCATCTGAAACCTGATTTTGTGATTTAATTCACTTAAGATGAATTTTATCATAACATGATTTTACATTAAACCCCTGTTTTTTCTTATCATAACCATACAATTATTTTAGACAGGTTGTTTATAGGCCGAAAGAATGATATTTTTATAAGATTATCGGATTAGTCTTCCTGCGTGCTTTATGCGTTTATTCTCCGGATCTTCAGACGGCCTAAGCCTGTCCTCGCGCTTAAAACTACTGACTGTGTTATGGGTCGGCTCGGCTTTTTTATCGATTGCCTTTACCCTGCTGCTTTCTTGGCGTTTGGAAAGCGCGGCCAAAACGATTGAAGATGCGGGCAGCTTGAAAATGCAGGTATATCGTTTGGCTTATATGGCAAGCGTCCGTACGCCCAATGCTCAAATTGACAACCAAATCAAAGAATTTGAGCGTACGCTGGCCAGTGTAACGCAAAGCGATGCCATTCATCCGCTGATTCCGTCACAAATGCCGCTGGCTTACGATTTGATCCAATCGATGCTGTTGATTGATTGGGAATCCAACATCAAGCCTTCTTTGCAACATTACGAGCGGCCGACCCAAATCGGCTTATACCGTTTTGCCGGCAATATCGAGCTGTTTTTACAGGCGATGGAAAACGCCAACGAGCAAAATACTTTGTGGCTGCGCCGTTTTCAAATGGCGATGATGTTGATGATTTTAGTGGCTGCCGGCTTGATGATTGTTTGGCATTATTCGTGGATCATCCGGCCGCTGGAAAAACTACGCGACGGGGTGGAAACTATCAGCGAAGGTCGTTTCGGGGTACAAATCGATACAGACCAAATTCGTGAATTCGCCCAAGTCAGTAAGGGTTTCAACCAAATGAGCCGCCGTCTGAAAACGCTTTATACGGATTTAGAAGGACAGGTTGCCCAACAAACCCAAGACTTGGCCCGGCAAAACCGTGATTTGACCCTGCTCTACCAGACTACGCGCAACCTGCACCAAACCTTTACGCCGCAACAGGCCGCAGAAGAATTTTTGGCTCAGATTCTGCCGGCGTTTTCCGCTTTGGGCGGTACGGTATATCTTTCCGATGAAGAACGCAAACGCTCTGACTTGGCGGCAAGTGTCGGTGAAACCGAAGAGGGAAATCGTGTAGAATTCCCAATCGTTTACCAAGACGAACAGCTCGGTGTATTGGCCCTGTATTTTTCAGACGGCCATATGCCCAATGAGCAAGATGAAAAATTGTTGCAGACTTTAAGCGGGCAGCTGGGGATTTCCATCGCCAACAACCGCATGGAACAAGAACGCCGCCTGCTTGCCGTCTTGCAGGAACGCAACTTGATTGCACAAGGTTTGCATGACAGCATTGCACAAGCCCTGACCTTTTTGAATTTGCAGGTGCAAATGTTGGAAAGCGCGTTTGCTTCAAACCAACGCGAGCAGGCTGAAGAAAATATCGGCTTCATTAAAGACGGCGTGCAGGAATGCTATGAAGACGTCCGCGAGCTTCTGATGAATTTCCGCACCAAAATCAGTAATAAAGATTTTCCTGAAGCGGTAGAATCTCTGCTGGCGCGTTTTGAACGACAAACCGGTATTCCAGTTGATTTAAAATGGCAGGACGACGGGCAGGCTTTGAATTATGATGAGCATTTGCAAATCATCTTCATCTTGCAGGAAAGCCTGTCCAATATCCGGAAGCACGCGCGTGCGCAACATGTCAACGTCGAAATTGCTAACCACGGCGATTTTGTCATGACGATTCGGGACGACGGCGCAGGCTTTAATAAAGAACACCTATCAAACCGGCCTTCAGGCGAACATGTCGGCTTGGGCATTATGCAGGAACGTGCCCAACGGATTAACGCAGAATTGGCCATTACATCGCAGATTGGGCAAGGTACGGCGGTTATGCTGACTTTGCCGCAACAAATGAGAACAGCATCATGACGATTAAAATTACCCTTATTGACGACCACACCCTATTTCGCAGCGGCATCAAAGCTCTGCTCTCCCGCCAGCCTGATTTTGAAGTCGTCGGCGAAGCTTCAGACGGCCTGGCCGGCGTAAAAATGGTCGAACAGCTCAAGCCTGACGTAGTTTTGCTGGACTTGGATATGCCGGTCATGAACGGCCGCGAAGCACTGGCTCAAATTCTGAGCATCAATCCGCAACTGACCGTCATCATGCTGACTGTTTCCGAAGACAGTGACGACTTGACCGAATGTATGCGTATGGGTGCAAAAGGCTTTTTGCTGAAAAACATCAACGCCGACTTCCTGTTGGAAAGCATCCGCAAAGCTGTCGATGGCGATAATGTCTTTTCTCCAGAAATGACCAGCCGCTTGGTGCAATCACTGATTTCTCCATCTCCTTCCCGCTCAGACCATCTGCTGGCGCAGCTGACCCCGCGCGAAATGGAAATCTTAGGCTACCTTGCCGCCGGACACAGCAATAAAATCATTGCCCGCCATTTGAACTTGGCAGAGTCAACCGTCAAAGTGCATGTGCAGAACCTGTTGCGCAAGCTGAATCTAAGCAGCCGCGTTCAAGCTGCGGTTTATGCGGTGCAACACAAAGTACCGCAACCGGAATTGTCTTAAAAAGGCCGTCTGAAACCTTCTTTTTAAAAGGTTTCGGGAAGAGCGTTTATTCGCTATAATCACGCCGATTTGTATGTAGGGTTGTCTGATTCTTTCAGACGGCCTTTTTATTTGATTTCTCACTAATTTAAAACAACATGTCCGAAAACATTCCAGAAAATACACCCGAAAATACCGTTCCTGAAGAACACAAACGCAGCATCCGCAGTTTCGTCTTGCGCCAAGGCCATATGACTGCGGCCCAACAGCGCGCCATTGATACGATGTGGCCGCAATTTGGTGTGGACTTCCAAGAAGCTCCTTTGGATTTGAACCGCGCTTTTGGACGGGACAATCCTAAAGTTTTGGAAATCGGTTTCGGTATGGGCGTCGCGACAGTGGAAATCGCCAAACGTCTGCCCGATACCGACTTTTTAGCGATTGATGTTCACGGCCCGGGCGTCGGTAATATCTTGAAGCTGATTGAGGAAGAACACATTTCCAATATCCACGTGATGCGTCATGATGCGGTGGAAGTAGTGGAAAAGATGCTGGAAGACGGTTCTTTAGACGGCATTCATATTTTCTTCCCTGACCCTTGGCACAAAAAACGTCACAATAAACGCCGCTTGGTACAAGTGCCGTTTGTTGAAAAGCTGCTGCCCAAACTCAAAAGCGGCGGCTATGTCCATATGGCAACCGACTGGGAAGAATACGCCGTGCAAATGCTGGAAGTTTTGAGCAGTTTTGACGCTTTGCAAAACACGGCTGCCGATTACGCCCCTACGCCTGATTATCGTCCTGAAACCAAATTTGAAGCCCGAGGCAAACGATTGGGTCATGGCGTTTGGGACTTGGTGTTCCGTAAGAAATAGCCGAACATAAAACACAAGGCCGTCTGAAAAATTTCAGACGGCCTTTTATCTTACTGATTAAGCTAAGAAAAGTTTATAAGCCGGATTATCGGTTTCTTCTTTATAAACATAACCCAAGCTCTCCAAGAAGTCGGTAAAGGCTTCATTGTCGCTTTCAGGTACATCGATACCGACCAAAATACGGCCATAGTCCGCACCATGATTGCGATAATGGAACAAGGTAATATTCCATTCGGCACGCATATGGTTCAAGAAGCGGGACAATGCGCCGGGACGCTCTGGGAATTCAAAGCTGACCAAGCGTTCGCTGGATACTTTTTCCGTACGTCCGCCGACCATGTAACGGATATGGATTTTGGCGATTTCGTCATTGGTCAGATCGACATTGGGCAGGCCTGCTTCAGTCAGTTGTTCACTGATGACGGCCAAGTCTTGCGCACCGGCGGTTTGCAGGCCGACAAAAATATGAGCATTGTTGTCGTTGCCGTAGCGGTAGTTGAACTCGGTAATGTTCCGACTACCCAATACATTGATAAACTTGAGGAAGCTGCCTTTTTCTTCAGGAATGGTAACGGCAAAAATACCTTCGTTGCCCTCGCCCAGTTCACTGCGTTCTGAAACATGGCGCAGGCGGTGGAAGTTCATGTTGGCGCCGCTGGTAACGGCAACCAGGTTTTGACCTTGGATATTGTTTTTCGCAACGTAAGCCTTCAAGCCGGCAAGCGCCAATGCGCCTGCAGGTTCGGTAATGCTGCGCGTATCGTCAAAAATATCTTTAATTGCGCCGCACAACATATCCGTATTGACCGTAATAATCTCGTCCAGCAGCTCTTTACACAGGCGGAAGGTTTCATCACCGACAACCTTGACCGCCGTGCCGTCTGAAAACAGGCCTACATCTTTCAAATGTACGATTTCCCCTGCCTCAACCGATTGTTTCATACAGCAAGAATCATCGGTTTGCACGCCAATGACTTTAATTTCAGGGCAAACCTGTTTGATAAACGCCGCTACACCCGCTGCCAAACCGCCGCCGCCAATCGGGACAAAAATCGCATTGATATTGCGATGTTGTCGGAGAATTTCCATGCCGACAGTTCCCTGACCGGCAATCACATCAGGATCATCAAACGGCGCGATATAAGTCAGTTTTTCCTTTTCTGCCAACTCCATCGCATAATCATAGGCATCGTTGTAAGACACGCCTTTCAATACCACTTCGCCGCCTCGGCTCTTGACCGCATCAATTTTGATTTTCGGCGTAGTTTCCGGCATCACAATCACCGCACGGCAACCCAAATACTGCGCCGACAAAGCCACACCCTGTGCATGGTTGCCCGCACTGGCAGCAATCACGCCGCAATCCAAGGCTTCTTTAGGCAGTTTCGCCATTTTGTTGTACGCGCCGCGGATTTTGAACGAAAACACCGGCTGCAAATCTTCACGTTTGAGCAAAACCTGATTGTTCAGACGGCCTGACAGACTGCGCGCCAAATCCAAGGGCGTTTCTACGGCCACATCATAAACGGAAGCGGTCAAAATACGGGTTAGATAATCAGAAAGAGGAAGGGAATGGTTCATGGTATTTTAGTGTTCGGAAATAAATTGCAATTCGGTCAAATCGACCGGAGGAAAAAGTTAAAACCATACCCCTGAGGCCGTCTGAAGGCAAGAAAAATCTTAGCAAAGCCTAAATGAGACGGTATAATGTCCGCTTAATATCTATTTAATATGCCAAACTGTTTACTTTGAAACAGTGTCCACTCATATTCAAATCCACACATAATGATGAAAAAAACGCTACTTAGCTTAATTTTTGCTGCCCTCCTGAATACTCCTGCCCTTGCTGCAGACCCGGTTGCTTCCGCACCTGCCGTACAAAGCGAGGCTCAAACGCAGCCGCTGCTGCGCAGCATCAACAGCCCGACAACACCGCCGGAAATTGCGGCGACTGCCTACATCGTTACCGACCTGCACAGCAAGCAAACTTTGGCATCCAACAATGCCGACACGCCTATCGAGCCTGCCGCATTGACACAAATGATGACCGCCTACCTTGCCTTTAAAGCACTGGAAAACGGTACGCTCCAAGCAGATCAAATGCTGACAGTTTCAAACGTCGGCTGGAAAGTCGAAGGTTCTCGTATGTTCCTCGCCCCCAAAGTTCCTGTCAGCGTCAGCGATTTGATTAAGGGTACAACCATCCAGTCAGCCAACGATGCCGCCATTACCCTTGCCGAAGCTATTGGCAACGGCTCTATCGACGAATTCGTCAAACAAATGAACGAAGAAGCCAAACGCTTGGGCATGAAGCATACCCACTTCAACAACCCGACCGGTATTTCTTCTAACGGCCATGTTTCAACCGTTGGCGACTTGGCCATTTTGGCAGCCGCGCTGATCAATGACTATCCGAAATACTATCCTTTGTTTGCAAACAAATCTTTCAAATACAATAACATCGAGCAGCCCAACCGTAATCTCCTGCTCTATCGCGACAGCAGTATCGATGGTTTGAAAACCGGATATAGCGAAGGCGCAGGCTACCATCTCGCTGCTTCCAGCAAACGCAACAACCGCCGCATTGTTTCCATCCTTGCCGGTGCCGAATCCACCGAAGCGCGCGCCAGCGAAAGCAGCAAATTGCTCAACTGGTCATTGCAGGCATTTGATACACCTAAACTGTACAACGGCGGAGAAGTGATTTCCCAAGTCAAAGTTTACAAAGGCGGTACCAAAGCCGTAGATATCGGTTTCTTGGACGATGTTTACATTACCATTCCCCACGATACCGGCAAAAACGTCAAACCAATCTTAGAAACGCTTCAGCCCGTCCTCGCCCCGATTGAAAAAGGCCAAGTATTGGGCAAGCTGAAAGTCATGAAAGACGGCAAAATCATTGCCGAAAAAGACGTCGTCGCCCTGACCGGCGTGGAAGAAGGCAGCTGGTTGCGCCGTATGTGGGACGCGATTGTGTTGTGGTTTAAAGGTTTATTCAGTTAATCCTCTTTCTATCAAAACATAAATAAAGGCCGTCTGAAATTTTCAGACGACCTTTTGTATATCTGTTTTATGGCTTTAATAAAAATTCCTAATAAGAAATTTATCCATTTTAATCTTAGCAGTTTCAGTGATTGACAATATGAAACGCTTCAAAAAAATGCCGTCTGAAAACATAAAGATTTTCAGACGGCATTTCAATACCTTAATAGGTTATCAGTATGGGCTTAAACTAAGCCTTTTTTCTCCAGATAGCTTTCGTAATCGCCCAAGTAGTGTTCATATCCGCCTTTGCCATCCAATTCGATAATTTGGGTAGCCAATGAAGATACAAACTGACGGTCATGCGATACGAAAATCAGCGTGCCGTTGTATTTTTCCAGCGCCATGTTCAAAGATTCGATGCTTTCCATGTCCATGTGGTTGGTCGGTTCGTCCATGACCAAAACATTGGGTTTCAACAGCAACAGTTTGCCGTAAAGCATACGGCCTTTTTCGCCACCGGAGAGAACCTTCACTTTTTTCACGACATCGTTGCTGCCGAAGAGCAAACGGCCCAAAGTGCCGCGGATGACTTGTTCGTCATCGCCTTCCTGGCCCCATTGGCGCATCCATTCACTCAGGTCCATATCGACGTCGAAGTCATTTTCATGGTCTTGCGGATAGTAGCCGACGCTAGCTTTTTCCGCCCATTTGATGGTGCCTTCGTCCGGCAGCAGGCCGTCTGAATATTCGGGGTTGTATGCGCCTGCCAAGAGTTTCAGCAAAGTAGATTTACCTGCGCCGTTCGGGCCGATGATGGCGAGGCGCTGGCCTGCTTCAAGGATGAAGTTCAGGTTTTTAAACAACTGGGTTTCAAAACGTTTGGCCAGTTTTTCAACTTCCACAGCCTGACGGTGCAACTTGGCTTTTTCGTCGGCTTCAAAACGGATATATGGGTTTTGACGGGTAGAAGGTTTGACTTCGACCATCTCCGATTTGATTTTGTCTGCCTGCTTCAGACGGCTGGTTGCCTGACGGGCTTTGGATTTGTTGGCAGAGAAGCGTGCGACAAACTCTTGCAGCTCTTGCAGTTTCTCTTTTGCCTTGGCGTTGTCTTTCAGGGCGCGCTCACGCGATTGGGCGGAAGCAAGCATATAGTCGTCGTAGTTGCCCGGATAGATGGTGATGGTGTTGTAGTCCAAATCCGCCATATGGGTGCAGACTTCGTTCAAAAAGTGACGGTCGTGCGAGATGATAATCATGGTGGAGTCGTACTGGTTCAACACGCCTTCCAACCAGCGGATGGTATTAATGTCCAAGTTATTGGTCGGTTCGTCCAAAAGCAATACATCTGGTTTGGAGAACAGGGCTTGCGCCAGCAATACGCGCAGTTTGAAGCCCGGTGCAACTTCTGCCATAGTCGCATTGTGCAAATCTTCGGAAATGCCCACGCCGCCCAACAATTCGGCAGCGCGTGCTTCGGCAGTGTAACCGTCGTATTCGGCAAACTTGGCTTCCAGTTCGGCGGCTTTCATGTAGTCGTCTTCGGTAGCTTCGGGGTTGGCGTAAATCGCATCACGCTCGGTCATCGCCGCCCACATTTCGGTGTGACCCATCATCACCACGTCCAGCACGCGCATGTCTTCGTAGGCAAACTGGTCTTGGCGCAATTTACCCAAACGCACGCCGTTTTCAATCGCTACTTCGCCGGCAGTCTGTTCCAAATCGCCGCCGAGGATTTTCATGAAGGTGGACTTGCCTGAGCCGTTGGCGCCGATCAAGCCGTAACGGTTGCCTTCGCCAAATTTGACGGATACGTTTTCAAACAGCGGCTTTGCGCCGAACTGCATGGTGATGCCGTTGGTAGAAATCATTATTCGTAAAACCTTTATAAATAGAATGTTATAATCGGACGCGATTGTAGCATATTTTTGCAAAGACCTCAGGATTGAGGCCATGGCAAATGTGCCCAATTTCGAGACAACGCTTCACGAAAAAATGCGTTGCAGTCAGCATTTCAGGCCGTCTAAAACGGAGAAACGATATGGAAACGCACAAAATCTATTACGCTGTGATTATTTTGGTATGCGCTGCTTCCATGCTGCTCAGCCCGTTTTTCTATATCCGCCGCACGCGATCTGGCTCTGAATTACGACGTGCGCCCAGACAGTGGAAGCCCATCCTCTTCGCCAACATCATCATGATTGCGGCTTTGTTTGTTTGGTGGAAATGGTTTTAAGGAAAAATAAAAATGAACAAACTTTGGATCTGCACATTACTGCTCGCTTTGACAACTGCGGTTTCCGCCGCACCCATTTTTGAATGTACCGATTCTGCCGGCCGCAAAGTCTATACCCAAGCCGGCGGTAAAAACTGCAAAGCCAGCAATATCGGCAAACCGTCCGTATATACTTCTGCGCCTGTTTCAACACCGGCAACGCCGACTTACCCAAGCAAAGCCGAGCAGGCGGAAGAAGCTGTCGCCCCGGTCAATCCGGCTGATGTCGGCGCGGCCAAGCGTGCTTTAGATACCGCCAAGAAAAATTTGGAAGAAGGCAAAAAAGTGCGTTATGGCAATGAGCGTAACTACGCCCGTTATCTCGAACGGATAAACGGTTTGGAAAAAGCCGTCCGCTCGGCTCAGGAAAACTATGACGCGGCGCAACGCCAGCCTGCATCTCAAGATCCTGTTGCCTATTGATATTTACCACACCAGCAAGGCCGTCTGAAACTTGATGTTCAGACGGCCTTTTCATCTTTTCAATATAACAAAATCGTCTTTATACCAAACAAAGCATTCTTTCCAGTTTTCAGACGGCCTTGTTAAAGTAAGCGTGTATTAAATTCTGACGGTTGCCATTATGTTGTTACTCAAAACACCCTCTGTATTGCCGGGTTTCAAGCTCAGCCTGGGTTTGACGGTTTTGTGCCTGTCGCTTTTGGTGGTTTTGCCGTTTGCGATGATGGCGGCCAAAGCGGCGGAAATCGGCTGGAGCGGATTTTGGAACACGATTACCGAACCCAATGTCTTGGCGGCCGTCTGGCTGAGCTTGCGGATGTCGTTTTATGCGATGTTGACCAATATCGTGTTCGGTACATTGGTTGCCTGGGTATTGGTGCGCTATGAATTTCCGGGCAAAGGGTTGGTAAACGCTTTGGTCGATTTGCCGTTTGCGCTGCCGACGGCGGTAACAGGCATTGCGTTGGCAACCCTATATGCGCCCAATGGCTGGATAGGCCGTTTTTTCGAGCCTTTGGGCATCAAAATCGCCTTTACGCCTACCGGCATCTGGATTGCGCTGATTGTCGTCAGCCTGCCCTTTATCGTCCGCGCCGTGCAGCCGGTATTGGAAGAATTGTCGGGCGAGTATGAAGAAGCGGCGGCAACTTTGGGCGCAAGCCGTTGGACTACGTTCCGCCGCGTCCTTTTGCCTGAAATCACACCGGCACTTCTGACCGGTGCAGGCATGATGTTTGCCCGCTCTACCGGCGAATACGGCTCGGTCATCTTTATCGCAGGCAATATTCCGATGGTGTCTGAAATCCTGCCCTTGATTATTACCGGCAAACTGGAGCAATACGATGCTCAGGGCGCGTCTGCCGTTGCTCTGTTTATGCTGATGATTTCGTTTGTCATCCTGCTGATTTTAAACATTATGCAATGGACTTTAAGCCGCCGCGCCGGAGCGAGGGTTTAACAAACAACAGGCCGTCTGAAAAATCAGAGCAAACATTTTTCAGACGGCCCAAACAGATACAAGAATAAATCGAGACTACCCTACCATGAAAACCCATTCCACCAATCCAAACTTGAGCGAACCGCGTTGGCTGCGCGTATTGCTGACCGCTACCGCCTTGGGCTTTCTGCTGCTGATGCTGGTCGTGCCTTTGGTTGCCGTATTCTATGAAGCCTTAAAAGGCGGTTGGGATTTGTACCTGCAATCCTTGACCGATCCCGAAGCATGGTCTGCCATCAAATTAACGCTGATTACCGCGCTGATTGTCGTTCCCGTCAATGCCGTATTGGGCGTGGCGATGGCGTGGTTGCTGACCCGTTTTGATTTTCGCGGCAAGCAGTTGCTGACTACCTTGCTCGATTTGCCGTTTTCCGTATCGCCCGTGGTGGCCGGTTTGATGTTCGTCTTATTGTTCGGCGCGCACACGGCATTGGGCGGCTGGCTCGAAGCGCAAGGCATACAGATTATCTTCGCCATTCCCGGCATTATTTTGGCGACCCTGTTCGTTACCTTCCCCTTTGTCGCACGCGAAATTATTCCTCTGATGCAGGCGCAGGGCGACAGTGAAGAACAGGCTGCCTTGATACTCGGCGCAAACGGCTGGCAGATGTTTTGGCGCGTTACCCTGCCCAACATCAAATGGGCGCTGCTCTACGGTATCATTCTTACCAACGCCCGCGCGATGGGCGAGTTTGGCGCAGTCAGCGTGGTATCGGGGCACATTCGCGGCGAAACCAACACCATCCCGCTTTTAGTCGAAATCTTCTACAACGAATACAACTTCACCGGCGCATTCGCCCTCTCCGGCGTATTGGCACTTTTAGCCTTGGCCACCTTGCTGGTGCAAAACATCATTACCAAATTACAAGATAAAAAACTCGCCGCCGCCGAAAGGAACGCAGCATGAGCATCACTATTCAAAACTTAAATAAACACTTCGGAGCGTTCCACGCGCTGAAAAACATCAACCTCAACGTCCCCACCGGCAAACTCGTTTCCCTGCTCGGCCCTTCCGGCTGCGGCAAAACCACGCTCCTGCGCATCATCGCCGGGCTGGAAAACGCCGACGGTGGCCAAATTCTCTTTGACGGGCAAGACGTCACCGCCAAGCATGTGCGCGAGCGCAAAGTCGGTTTCGTGTTCCAACACTACGCCCTTTTCCGCCACATGAACGTGTTTGACAACGTTGCTTTCGGTTTGACCGTATTGCCCAAATCCGAACGCCCGTCCAAAGAACAAATCCGCGCCAAAGTCGAAGAATTGCTCAAACTCGTGCAGCTCTCCCACCTCGCCAAATCCTATCCACACCAACTCTCCGGCGGCCAACGCCAACGCATCGCCCTCGCCCGCGCCCTTGCGGTCGAACCCAAACTCCTGCTTCTGGACGAACCCTTCGGCGCGCTGGATGCCAAAGTGCGCAAAGAATTACGCACCTGGTTGCGCGACATCCATCACAACTTGGGCGTAACCAGCATTTTGGTCACACACGACCAAGAAGAAGCCCTTGAAGTTTCCGACGAAATCGTCGTCATGAACCACGGCAAAATCGAACAAACCGGCAGCGCCGAAGCCATTTACCGCAAACCCGAAAACGCCTTCGTTACCGAGTTCCTCGGCGAAACCGATGCTTTTGAAGGACGCATCGAAAAAGGCATCTGGCATTACAACGGCTTCGCATGGAAATTGGACGCGCAATACAAATGGCAGGAGCAAACTGCCATCGGCTATATTCGTCCTCACGAATGGCAGCTGGCCGCCGAAAACGAAACACCGATGATCCGCGCCGAAATCGAAAAAATCCACGCCGTCGGCGCACTGACGCATATTTTGGTGAAACACGACAAACAAGACGTGCATATCACGCTGGCAGGCAGCGATGCTGCGCGTTACCAAATCGCCGAAGGCAAAGAATTGAGGCTGATTCCGAAACAGGTTTATGTCTTCTCTCAAAACGAGCTGATTGAATATTCGATTTGAGACCAAATCATCAGGCCGTCTGAAAATCTGCTTTCAGACGGCCTTTCATCTTATTTAAACCTGCCAATCAATCGGCTCTAAACCATGCGCCTGCAAATAAGCGTTTGCCTGCGAAAAATGTTTGCAGCCGAAAAAGCCACGATATGCCGATAAAGGCGAAGGATGCGGCGCGGTCAGCACCAAATGACGGTTGCGGTCGATAAACGCGCCTTTCTTCTGCGCATGGCTGCCCCACAGCATAAAGACTAAATGCTCGCGTTCCTTATCCAATTGTCGGATGACTTCATCGGTAAACGCCTCCCAACCAAAAGTTGCATGGGAATGCGCCAAACCGGCACGGACAGTCAACACCGTGTTCAACAGCAACACGCCCTGTTCCGCCCAATGCTGCAAATAGCCGTGTTGCGGAATCCGAAAGCCCTCAATATCCGTCGCCAACTCTTTATAAATATTGACCAGTGATGGCGGTACCGCAATTTCAGGTTGCACGGAAAACGCCAAACCATGCGCCTGACCTGCGCCGTGATACGGGTCTTGCCCCAATATCACTACTTTCACATTTCCGAATTCAGTCGTCCGAAAGGCATTGAATACATCGCGCTCAGGCGGATAAACGGTTATCCCCGCCTGCCTTTCATGGCGAACCTTCTCCAAAATCGTTTGAAAATACGCCTTTTCTTTTTCTGCACCAATTGCCTCGTGCCAAGTCTGCATTATTTGCCGCTCCGTATTTGAATGGACTTAATTATAACTGAAATAATTTTCAGCCTTAGCCTTTTCATTTTAAGCCCTTGCCATTATGATAAGGATTATCAAAAGATTATTAAAAGGATATGCCGCATGACGATATGGTTTGTTGCCGCCGCCGTTGTTCTGATTGTCGAATTGTTTATCGGAACGGTTTATCTTTTGGTGGTCAGCGTAGCGCTGGCTGCCGCAGGAATCATGTACGGATTAAGCGGACACTTTTCTGCCGCCGTTTTGACCGCCGCCATCATCAGCGCACTCGGTATCTGGCTGGTACACGGCCGTCTGAAAAACCGCTTGGCTCCCCAAGCGCTCAACGATGATTTGGATATTGGGCAAAACGTCCGCATCCTACGCCACCTGCATGACAATATTTACGAAGTCGCCTACCGCGGTACACACTGGCAGGCACAAGCCGAACGACCTCAAGACACTTTTCAGACGGCCTCAAGTGCAGTCATTACTGCCAAAAATGGCAATCTTCTGATTATCCGCACACTATCCCAACCATCATCATAAGGAAACATTATGGAATTTCTGCTCAGTCTCCCCGTCCTCATCCTCATCGTCGTTGTTGTTTTTGGTTTCAAATCCTTTATCGTTGTGCCGCAGCAGGAAGTTTATGTGGTTGAACGATTAGGCCGTTTTCACAAAGCACTAACGGCAGGTCTGAACATCCTGATCCCATTTATCGACCGTGTCGCCTATCGTCACTCGCTGAAAGAAGTTCCTTTGGATGTTCCCAGCCAAGTCTGTATTACCCGCGACAACACTCAGCTGACTGTGGACGGCATCATCTACTTCCAAGTTACCGATCCTAAACTCGCTTCATATGGTTCCAGCAACTACATCATGGCGATTACCCAGCTTGCGCAGACAACTTTGCGATCTGTCATCGGCCGCATGGAATTGGATAAAACCTTTGAAGAACGCGACGAAATCAACAGCATTGTTGTTGCTGCTTTGGACGAAGCGGCAGGCGCTTGGGGTGTGAAAGTATTGCGTTACGAAATCAAAGACTTGGTTCCGCCGCAAGAAATTCTGCGCTCAATGCAGGCGCAAATTACCGCCGAACGTGAAAAACGTGCGCGCATTGCCGAATCCGAAGGCCGTAAAATCGAGCAGATTAACCTTGCCAGCGGTCAGCGCGAAGCAGAAATCCAACAATCCGAAGGTGAAGCGCAAGCCGCCATCAACGCGTCAAACGGTGAAAAAATCGCCCGCATCAACCGCGCACAAGGTGAAGCCGAAGCCCTACGTCTGGTGGCCGAAGCCAACGCCGACGCCATCCGTAAAATCGCCGAGGCGGTTCGCTCAGAGGGCGGTGCTGAAGCTGTTAACCTGAAAGTTGCCGAGCAATACGTTGCCGCCTTCAGCAATTTGGCTAAAGAAAGCAACACGCTGATTATGCCCGCCAACGTTGCCGACATTGGCAGCTTGGTCTCTGCCGGTTTGAAAATCATCGACGGCAACAAGCCTAAAGCCTCATAATAGCGTTCTGACTCAGGCCGTCTGAAAACCCAATACGGCTTTTCAGACGGCCTTTTTATATCGTTCGATTTTTATATGAATACACAAACCATCAAAACCTATCTTGTCGGCGGCGCTGTCCGTGACCATCTGTTAGGCCTGCCCGTCAAAGACCGCGACTGGGTAGTCGTCGGTGCAGATGCGCAAACCATGTTGGCTCAGGGTTATCAGCCGGTTGGCAAGGATTTCCCTGTCTTTCTCCATCCGGACAGCCATGAAGAATACGCCCTCGCCCGTACCGAGCGCAAAACCACCAAAGGTTATGCCGGATTCAGTTTTCATGCCGATAAAGACGTCACGCTGGAACAAGACCTGATGCGCCGCGACCTGACCATCAATGCCATGGCTCAGGATTCAGACGGCACGATCATCGATCCCTTTGGCGGACAACAAGACTTAGCGGCCGGCATCCTGCGCCACGTTTCGCCTGCCTTTGCCGAAGACCCCGTGCGTATTTTGCGTATTGCCCGTTTTGCCGCGCGTTATGGTTTTCAAATTGCCGATGAAACCATGTCGCTGATGCGGCAAATGGTAGAAAACGGCGAAGCGGATGCCTTGGTTGCCGAACGCGTCTGGCAAGAATTGGCTAAAGGCTTGATGGAAAAAAATCCGCGCCGAATGATTGAAGTTTTGCGCGAATGCGGCGCACTCAAAGTTTTGCTGCCCGAGCTTGATGCCCTTTTCGGCGTACCGCAACGCGCCGACTATCATCCCGAAATCGACAGCGGTATTCATACGCTGATGGTTATACAACGAGCTGCCGAGATGAATCTGTCCCTCGCCGAACGCTATGCCGCCTTATTGCACGACTTAGGCAAGGCAAAAACACCGGCCGATATCCTGCCGAAACACTACGGACATGATGTCAACGGCGTCGAACCCGTCCGCGAAGTCAATCAACGCCTGCGCGCACCCAAACACTGCGCCGAACTTGCCGAACTCGTCTGCCGTTGGCACATCATGCTCCATCAAGTCGGGCAGTTTAAAAGCAAAACCATTTTGAATGTTTTGAAAAAAACCGATGCATTCCGCCGCCCCGAACGTTTTCAGACGGCCTTAAACGTCTGCGTGGCCGATAAGCAAGGCCGTCTGAATCTTGAAAACACGCCTTATCCGCAGCGTGAACACTGGCTGGCCTTACTTGAGGCCGCCAACAAAGTAGATGCAGGCAAAATTGCCGCCGAGTGCCGCACACAAGGGAAAGCCCATTTAATTACCGAACAAATCGATCATGCCCGCTTAGCACAAATTAGGCCGATTCAAAAAGCGTATAAGACAGAAAAATTAGGAAGCTATTGATGGTATAGACGGCCTTTGAAACAGCCGCAACAATATCCGCTATAATCCGTACCTTGACCATCTTATTTCAACAATAAAAATCATGACTATTCAGACCGATTTACTTCACGAAAAAATCAGCAATGAAGATTATCAACGCCTCATTGTCAAACACAGCGAATCTTTCAGCGACGGCGAAATCCGCCTATTAAACGAAATCCTTGAAAAATTCCACTTTGATGTCGTACAGGCGCAGGCTTTGGCGCAAGCCGTCATGCAGCAGGTGCGCTTCGATCCAAACGACTACCATATCGACAGCGACGATGAAGATACAACCGGCATCTGTCCGCACTGCATCAATCCGCCCATGCCGCCCCTACGCGATTATCTAGTTTGGCGCGAAACACGCGGCTAAAAATTTTCCTAATCGATTTTGATAAGCTATTAACCATTCGCTATCGAACAAGGCCGTCTGAACAGGTGTCATCGTTACATTTGTTCAGACGGCCTTTTGTAAATAAATGTTCATGACTAGGATAAATCAGTATAATCTGCGCCGTTTGAATTTTCTTCGGAGCTTTTATGAATCAGCTTAAAACGGCGGTAGCCGGTGCGCAGATTTTGTTTGTCGCATTCGGTGCCATGGTGCTTGTGCCGCTTCTGACGGGACTGAACCCGGCTTTGGCATTATTGGGCGCAGGCTTGGGCACCTTGTTGTTCCAATTGGTTACCAAACGTAAAGTGCCGATTTTCCTCGGCTCTTCTTTTGCCTTTATTGCACCGATTATCTACTCCATCGGCGAATGGGGCCTGCCTTCTACCATGTTCGGTCTGTTTGCGGCAGGTTTCATGTACTTTGTTTTTGCCGCTCTGATCAGATGGCGCGGTCTGGATGCGGTACACAAGCTGTTGCCGCCCGTGGTTATCGGCCCGGTGATTATGGTAATCGGTTTGTCCGTAGCCGCTGCAGCCAGCAGCATGGCCATGGGTCAGGCAGATGGAAAACAGGTCATCGACTATATCGACTCGCTGATTCTCTCCGGCTTTACCTTTGCGGTAACCGTCATTGTTTCTGTCTTCGGCAGCAAGATGATGAAGCTGATTCCGATTCTGATCGGCGTGGCTTCCGGCTATGTGTTGGCTTTGATCATGGGCTTGGTCGATACCAGCGCCATCATCAACGCTCCTTGGTTTGCCGTCCCTCATTTTGAAACGCCTCAAGTTAATTGGCAGGCTGCCTTGTTTATGTTGCCCGTTGCCATTGCCCCTGCCATCGAACACATCGGCGGCATTATGGCCATCGGTAATGTAACCGGCAAAAACTACACTAAAGACCCAGGCTTGGACAAAACCCTCGCCGGCGACGGCTTGGGCGTATGCGTGGCCGGTTTGATCGGCGGCCCTCCTGTAACCACTTACGGCGAAGTAACCGGCGCGGTGATGATTACCAAAAACAGCAACCCCATCATCATGACTTGGGCGGCAATTTTTGCGATTTTCATGGCGTTTTTCGGTAAGTTCAACGCGTTTTTGGCTTCGATTCCCATGCCGGTTATGGGCGGCATTATGTTGCTGCTGTTCGGTACAATCGCCTCTTTGGGCATCAAAACATTGATTGATGCGAAAGTCGATTTGATGCAGCCGAAAAATCTGGTTATCGTCAGCTCCGTATTGACGACCGGCATCGGCGGCATGATTATCAAAGTAGGTACTTTGAGCTTCGCCGGTGTAGGTTTGTGCGCCGTATTGGCGATTATCCTGAACTGCGTTTTGCCCAATACAAAATCAGAAGAAGCATAAATAGCTGGCTCATAAACTCAAAGGCCGTCTGAAAATAAGATTTCAGACGGCCTTTTTATTACGCTTTATACAATGAAAAATGCCGGAGACTTAACTATCTCCGGCATTTTTGAATAAGGTGGCGAGCCGAACCCCCGGCACTGGCTCATCAGAGTGGGCTGCTGGCTTCCGCCCCTGACCCGGTGTTCCGAATTACCATGCGGGGAGACCCGCCGTAGAAGAGACGCATTATAGCGGTTTTACAGAAAAACTCAAGTGATAAAATCTTTCAGGCCGTCTGAAAACCATTTACACGACAAGATTGTAAACAATATTACCTAGTTGCAAATCATTCCCATTGAAATGTTTATCGTCTTTTCCGTTGAAAAATATCGAAAATTACACTACATTAACACCTTACGCCATCAAGAAGAAATTGCATTTTTCAGACGGCCTTTAATATAAAAACATTACATCCATCAACGGAACACAACCATGACCACGACTACTGCCCCTCAGCGTATTCGAGAAATTCCCTATAACTATACTTCTTATACCGACCGCGAAATCGTCATCCGACTGTTGGGCGACGAAGCGTGGCAAATCCTGCAAGACCTGCGCGGTCAACGGAAAACAGGACGTTCGGCACGAATGCTGTTTGAAGTATTGGGCGATATTTGGGTGGTCGTGCGCAATCCGTATCTGGTCGATGACTTGCTGGAGCACCCAAAACGCCGCGCCGCGTTGGTACGCGAAATGCGCCACCGCTTAAATGAAATCCGCAAACGCCGCGACGATAATCGGCAAGTGGATGTCTTGGTTGCCGCAGCAGAAAAAGCAGTCGAGCGTTTTGATAGCAGTTTTGATGAAACCAGCCAAAAACGCCATCAGATTTTGGAACGCTTAAGCAAAATCACCAAGCCGCACAACATCATGTTTGACGGCTTGGCGCGCGTAACGCACGTTACCGATGCGACCGACTGGCGCGTGGAGTATCCATTTGTCGTTGTCAATCCTGATACCGAGGCAGAGATCGCGCCTTTGGTGCGCGCCTTAATCGAGTTGGACTTGGTTATTATCCCGCGTGGCGGCGGTACGGGTTATACCGGTGGCGCAGTACCTTTGGACGCAAACAGCGCAGTCATCAATACCGAAAAACTCGACAAGCATCGCGGCGTCGAATACGTTGAGCTGGCAGGCTTGGACGGCAGACATCCGATTATCCATTGCGGCGCAGGCGTAGTAACCCGCCGAGTGGAAGAAACCGCGCATCAGGCAGGTTTGGTGTTCGCCGTTGATCCGACTTCCGCCGATGCGTCTTGCGTGGGCGGTAATGTGGCGATGAATGCAGGTGGCAAAAAAGCCGTACTGTGGGGTACTGCCTTGGATAACCTCGCCTACTGGAACATGGTCAACCCTCAAGGCGAATGGTTGCGTATCGAGCGCGTGCGCCACAATTTCGGCAAAATCCACGATGAAGAAACCGCCGTGTTTGACGTACATACGCTGGATTCAGACGGCCGCAATATCGTCAATACCAAACGTTTGGAAATTCCCGGTCACAAATTCCGCAAAGTCGGTTTGGGCAAAGACGTTACCGATAAATTCTTGAGCGGCCTGCCCGGCGTGCAGAAAGAAGGCACGGACGGTATCATCACCAGCGTCGCCTTCGTGTTGCATAAAATGCCGAAATACACGCGCACCGTGTGTATGGAGTTTTTCGGTACGGTCGCCACCGCTACCCCGTCCATTGTCGAAATCCGCGATTTCCTGCTTACCCATGAAAGCGTACGACTGGCCGGTTTGGAACATTTAGATTGGCGTTACGTCCGCGCCGTCGGCTATGCCACCAAAGCAGCAGGCAAAGGCCGGCCAAAAATGGTCTTGCTGGCAGACGTGGTTTCAGACGACGAAGCCGCCGTAGAGACAGCCGCCGAACACATCTGCGAACTTGCCCGCGCCCGCGACGGCGAAGGCTTTATCGCTATATCTCCCGAAGCCCGTAAAACCTTCTGGCTTGACCGCAGCCGCACTGCTGCCATCGCCAAACACACCAATGCCTTTAAAATCAACGAAGACGTAGTAATCCCACTCGAAAGACTCGGTGAGTATTCAGACGGCATCGAACGCATCAACATTGAACTTTCCATCCAAAACAAACTCAAACTCTGTGCCGCTTTGGAACAATATCTGTCCGGCAAACTCCCCATCGACAAAATGGGCACGGACCTGCCGACCGCCGAACTTTTGGGCGAACGCGGCAAACACGCCCTTGCCCACGTTTCCGCTGTCAAAGCGCGTTGGGAATGGTTGCTCGCCAATCTCGATACGCCTCTTGCCGACTACAAAGCCCGCTACGGCGCAGCCGTCCACGCCGCGCCCGAAGCCAAAGACAATGAAAGCTGCTTTATTGCCTTCCGCGATTTCCGCCTGCGCGTGTCTGTCAAAGCAGACGTAATGAAGCCGCTTTCTGAAATCTTCAGCGGCAAAACCGACACCAAAATTATCCAAGGCTTGGGCAAAATCCACGCCAAAACCGTACGCAGCCGCGTCTTCGTCGCCCTGCATATGCACGCCGGCGACGGTAACGTCCACACCAACATTCCGGTTAACTCAGACGATGCCGAGATGCTTCAGACGGCCTATCGTTCGGTCGAACGCATTATGAAAATCGCCCGTTCGCTCGGCGGCGTAATTTCCGGCGAACACGGCATCGGCATTACCAAGCTCGAATTTTTGACCGATGAAGATTTGCAACCGTTTTGGAACTACAAAAACCAAGTCGATCCGAAACACACCTTCAACCGTCACAAACTGATGAAAGGCTCAGACCTACGCAACGCCTATACGCCGTCCTTCGAGCTTTTGGGTGCGGAATCGCTGATTATGGAAAAATCAGACCTCGGCACCATCGCCGATTCCGTCAAAGACTGCCTGCGTTGCGGCAAATGCAAACCCGTCTGCTCCACCCACGTTCCGCGCGCCAACCTGCTGTACAGCCCCCGCAACAAAATCCTCGGCGTAGGCTTGTTGACCGAAGCCTTCTTATACGAAGAACAAACCCGTCGCGGCGTTTCCGTCAAACATTTTGAAGAACTGATGGACATCGGCGACCACTGCACCGTGTGCCACCGCTGCGTTAAACCTTGCCCTGTCAACATCGACTTCGGCGACGTTACCGTAGCCGTCCGCAACTACCTTGCCGATTCCGGCCACAAACGCTTTGCGCCTGCGGCTTCAATGGGCATGGCATTTTTGAACGCCACCGGCCCGAAAACCATCAAAGCCCTTCGCGCCGCCATGATACAGACCGGCTTCCCTGCGCAAAACTTTGCCTACAAAATCGGCAAGCTTCTTCCAATCGGCACGAAAAAGCAAAAAGCCGAACCGAAAGCTACCGTCGGTACCGCCTCAATCAAAGAACAGGTTATCCACTTCATCAACCGTCCTTTGCCGAAAAGCGTGCCTGCTAAAACTCCACGCTCCATGCTGGGTATAGAAGACGACAAGAGTATTCCTATCATCCGCAATCCGGCTTCTCCGGAAGATGCCGAAGCCGTGTTCTACTTCCCAGGTTGCGGCTCCGAGCGTCTGTTCAGCCAAATCGGACTAGCCGTTCAAGCCATGCTCTGGCATGTCGGAGTACAAACCGTCCTGCCGCCGGGCTATATGTGTTGCGGCTATCCGCAAGACGCAGGCGGCAATAAGGCTAAAGCCGAAGAAATGAGCACCAACAACCGCGTGGCTTTCCACCGTATGGCAAACACCCTCAACTACCTCGACATTAAAACCGTCGTCGTCAGTTGCGGCACCTGCTACGACCAGCTTGAAAAATACCGTTTTGAGGAAATCTTCCCAGGCTGCCGTATCATCGACATCCACGAATACCTGCTTGAAAAAGGGGTACAACTGAACGGCGTGCAAGGTCAGCAATACCTCTACCACGACCCTTGCCATACCCCGATCAAAACCATGAACGCCACCCAAATGGCCAGCAGCCTGATGGGACAGAAAGTCGTCTTAAGCGACCGCTGCTGCGGCGAGTCCGGTATGTTTGCCGTTAAACGGCCAGACATTGCCACTCAGGTCAAGTTCCGCAAACAAGAGGAAATTGAGAAAAACCTCAAAGAGCTGCCGCAGGGCGAACCTGTCAAAATGCTTACCTCCTGCCCAGCCTGCCTGCAAGGCTTGAGCCGCTACGCCGACGACAACAATATGCCTGCAGACTACATCGTCATCGAAATGGCAAAACACATCCTCGGTGAAAACTGGCTGGATGAGTTTGTGAAAAAAGCCAATAACGGCGGTGTAGAAAAAGTATTGCTCTAAGGACTTAGACAAAAACTTTTGGCTGTAATAAAGGCCGTCTGAAAATCTTTCAGACGGCCTTTTTATTCAAAAGAATCAAGATAAAATCATCAAATCAAACGCCTTTACAAATAGCGATGCCACACCAGCAGCATTCAATAAAAAATAAAACCTGAAGCCTTTTATTCCTCAGGTTTTATTTATCAAGCCTTATGCTTTTTCTTTCTGGAGTTTCTCTACCATCATTTGATGCAGCGTTTTCTTAGCCGGTTTCATCGGAACACGGTTATCCGTCCAACCCAGCTGCTTGCTAGGCGTCAATGCACGGAATTTAGAGGCTGTCCAACCGAATGCACGGTAAGCTTTACTGCCGCTGAAAATACCGTTAAACGTACGCCATGCCAGTTGTTCGCCGAAAGTATGCGATGCGCCTTGACCACGGATAGGATGCGGAACGGTTTCTGTTGGCGAACGTTGCGCTTCAACACGCAGACGTTGCATTTGTTCGGTAATCGGAATGCGTACCGGGCAAACTTCAACACAGGCGCCACACATGGTACACGCAGTCGGCAGATCGCGTGTCGCATCCAAGCCCAACAAATGCGGAGAGATAATCTCGCCAATCGGGCCGGGATAAGTCGTACCGTAGGCCGCACCACCGATACGGGTATAAACCGGACAGTGGTTCATACACGCACCGCAACGGATACATTGCAAGGTGCGGCGCATTTGATCTTCTGCATAAGCTTGGCTACGGCCGTTATCAAGCAGCACCAAGTGCATTTCTTGAGGGCCGTCCAGCTCTTCGCTACGGCGAGGGCCGGTAATCATATTGAAATAAGTGGTAATGTTCTGACCGATGGCGGAACGCGGCAGCAGACTGTACAAAGGCGGAACATCCGACAGCTTTGCAACCACTTTTTCAATACCGGTAATGGCGATATGCACAGGCGGCACGGTGGTACTCAAGCGGCCGTTGCCTTCGTTTTCGACCAGACACAAAGTGCCTGTTTCCGCAACGGCAAAGTTCACACCGCTCAAACCGACATCGGCAGTGCTATAAATATCGCGCAATGCTTTACGCGCAAATCCAGTCAACTGGTCTACATCATCTGTTAATGGAGTACCGAGGTTTTGATGGAAAAGCTCGCTAACCTGCTCTTTGGTCTTGTGAATGGCAGGCATCACGATATGGGTTGGTTTCTCGCCGGCCATTTGAACGATAAACTCGCCCAAGTCGCTCTCAACTGCTTTAATGCCTTGATCCTGCAGATAATGGTTCAGCTCAATCTCTTCGCTGACCATAGATTTGCCTTTCACCATCAGCTTGCCATTTTTATCGGTAATGATGCTGTGAATGATTTGGCAGGCTTCGGCAGGTGTTTCCGCCCAGTGAACTTTAACGCCCAGCTTGGTCAGGTTTTCTTCCAGCTGTTCCAATAATGCAGGCAATTTGGACAACGAACGTTGACGGACATGCTCACACAAGTCACGCAGGCTTTGCAGCTCTTCTTCATCTGTCAAAACGGCTTTGCGCTTGGTCATCAGCATATCCATCGCTGTGCGCAAGCTTTTACGCAGAGGCTTGTCTTGCAAAGAAATCGCAGCGTTTTGCTTGAACGTTTCCGGCTTCATATGGAATTTAATGGTTTGGGAACTCATGCTTTTTCCTCCAAATCGGCAGGGGAAATATGATCAGGCAGAACGGCCAAAACCACTAAATCGCGCGGGCCGTGTGCACCATAGGCCAAAGTCAATTGAATATCGGCAGTCTTAGACGGGCCGGAAATCAAAATAACGTTGGTAGGCATGCCTTTTTCTACCAGTTTTTCACCTTCAACAGCATTATGGAATTCGTTGTACATCTTGCTGGTGTCAAACAGGCAGAAATGCACAGGCGGAACCAAACTCAGGCTGCGCGGCTCAACAGGGCTGGACTCCAGCATAATCGTACCGGTACGGGCAATACCGCATTTAGAGCCGCTAAAACCAGCCTCAATATCGGTAAAGAATTCGTTTTTCCAGTCGTCGATTTTTCGCTCAAAACCACACGCTTCAATATTAGTATCGGCCAAAGCTGCACGAGCCAGCTGGCCGTGTTCTGTTTCCAATGGGAGCAGAATATTTTTCAAGCCTTTGCCTTCGGCTGCTTGGCGGAATACTTGCGGCCAGTTGGATTTGGTAACCCAATAGATTTCAGTTTTAACGGCACGCATGGCAGCCGCCCAATGTTTCAAGCGCTCGACATCGTTAGCCCAAGAAACACCCATTTTACGGTAATACTCGAAAACCGGCGGTTCTTCCATCGGCAAGGAATCGGCTTTTTTCAATTTCGCTAAAATATTTTCGCGCGCGCTCATGCTTTACCTCCGGTACGTTCCAACAGGAAAGATGCAATATGTTTCGGACGTGGCATATTGGGTTCGTCTTTGGCAATTTTGCCGCCGATATTCATCATGCAACCGCAGTCCGCGCTGATGATTTCAGTTGCGCCTGTTTCTTTTAAGGCTGCGACTTTGTCGGTTACCATCGCACCGGAAATATCGGCTTGTTTCACAGAGAATGTACCGCCAAAACCGCAGCACTCGCTTTCATGGTCGTGAACGATACGTTCAACATTTTCCATGCCATCAATCAGCTGCCAGCCTGACAAATGGACATTCATCTCACGACGCGCCGCGCAAGAAGTATGAACGGCCACTTTAACCGGCTCGCCTTTATCTTCAGGTTTATAACCAATCGCCAGCAGGAAGTGAGTAAATTCAATGATACGGTTAGCGCAATCAATGGCTTTTTGCTCGTACTCGGTACCTTTGAACAGAGTCGGCCAATGGTGTTTCATCATGCCGCCGCAAGAACCGGAAGGCACGACAATCGGCCAATTTTCAGGGAATAAATCCAGTTGCGCTTTGGCAACATCAAAGGCTTCTTTAGGATGGCCTGACGAATAGGCCGGTTGACCGCAGCAGCTTTGCTCCATTGGATAATGGACACGGATACCCTGTTGTTCGATTAAAGTAATGGCATCCATGCCTGCTTCAGGCATGAAAAGGTCGAGAACGCAAGTACCGAAGAAATAAGCATCGGTTGGCTTGCTGTCGAATACAGTGATTTGTGGTGGTTTGATTGCGCTCATTTTTTAGAACGGGACAACCCGTTTTCTTGTGTAAAAATAAGATGGATACTTTAAGTAATTGCTTGTAATGGGTCAAGTCTAATTTTAAAAAATAATATTAAAAAAGCATGACAAACCAGACAAACACCTTTTCCTTATTAACTTGATAATCTACATAATAACCACTATCAATAAGAAAACTGATGGATTCATTTTTTAATGAATGAAGCTCGTACATTCTCTCTTTATTTAAAACACAATAACTGCCTCTTTATAGAATCTTGATTTACATCAGAAGTCATGAACTTAATCTCTATGACTCATTTTTAAACAAAATAAGCGACCCATTATGCTGTACATATGTTTCAGACGGCCATATCTGAATAAAAAGATGTCTAAGATAATAAAAATAAAAGTTTTTCTCACAAGACTCAGGCCGCCTGAAAGATAAGTTCGTCAAAAGGCCGCTTTCCATATGCTCAACCTTACTTTTAATCAAAATCAAACACTTGAAAAATCATCCTTCTTAACCTTGAAAACTCTATGCACACTCAAGCACTTCCAGTATCATTGAGACAGTCTCTTGACGCAAAATTACAGTCTTAGCCGCCCACAATCGGCATGAATTTGCAAAAGAAGTGAAACCAAGCTTCAAAACAATTTCACCTTAACTTCGGAGTAGGCATTATGTTGACCCAGACTCAACAGGTTGATTTGACCTTGCATCACCTTAAAGAACGCACCCTATCGATTTATACCCCCGAACAGCGTGCAAGCATCGAGACATCTGAAGACTGGAAACAGTTTGACAGACGACTTGAAGAACACTTCCCAAAACTGATGCACGAGCTGGACAATGTTTACAACAACAACGAAGCCGTCCTCCCCATGCTGGAGCAACTGATTGCCCAAGCATGGCAAAGCTATTCCCAACGCAACTCATCCTTAAAAGAAATCGATATCGCGCGCGAAAACGATCCTGATTGGATTTTGTCCAACAAACAGGTTGGCGGCGCGTGCTACGTCGATTTGTTCGCAGGCGATCTGCAAGGCTTGAAAGCCAAAATTCCTTATTTCCAAGAGTTGGGCCTGACCTATCTGCACCTGATGCCCCTGTTTAAATGCCCTGAAGGCAAAAGCGACGGCGGATATGCGGTCAGCAGCTACCGCGATGTCAATCCGGCACTGGGCACAATAGACGACTTGCGCGATGTCATTGCCGCGCTGCACGAAGCGGGCATTTCCGCCGTCGTCGATTTCATCTTTAACCATACTTCTAATAAACACGAATGGGCAAAACGCTGCGCCGCCGGCGATCCGCTCTACGACAATTTCTACTACATTTTCCCTGACCGTTGGATGCCCGACCAATACGACCGCACCCTGCGTGAAATCTTCCCCGACCAACATCCGGGCGGCTTCTCCCAACTGGAAGACGGACGCTGGGTATGGACAACATTCAACTCCTTCCAATGGGACTTGAATTACAGCAATCCATGGGTATTCCGCGCCATGGCAGGCGAAATGATGTTCCTTGCCAACTTGGGCGTTGATATTCTGCGCATGGACGCCGTTGCCTTTATTTGGAAGCAAATGGGCACAAGCTGCGAAAACCTGCCTCAGGCACACGCCCTGATTCGCGCGTTTAACTCTGTAATGCGTATCGCAGCGCCAGCCGTGTTCTTCAAATCTGAAGCCATTGTCCATCCTGACCAAGTTGTCCAATACATCAGCCAAGACGAATGTCAAATCGGCTACAATCCTCTTCAAATGGCATTGTTGTGGAACACGCTTGCCACGCGCGAAGTCAACCTGCTCCATCAGGCACTGACCTACCGCCACAACCTGCCCGACCACACGGCATGGGTCAACTACGTCCGCAGTCATGATGACATCGGCTGGACGTTTGCCGATGAGGACGCATGGCAGTTCGGCATCCACGGCTACGACCACCGACAATTCCTCAACCGCTTCTTCGTCAACCATTTCGACGGCAGCTTCGCGCGCGGTGTACCGTTCCAATACAACCCAAGCACAGGCGACTGCCGTGTCAGCGGTACAGCCGCAGCATTGGTCGGCTTGGCACAAAACGATCCATATGCCGTTGACCGCATCAAACTTTTGTACAGCATTGCTTTGAGTACCGGCGGCCTGCCGCTGATTTACCTAGGCGACGAAGTCGGTACGCTCAATGACGATGACTGGTCGCAAGACAGCAACAAGAGTGACGACAGCCGCTGGGCACACCGTCCTCGTTATGATGAAGAGTTATATAACCAACGCCATGACGGCTCGACCACTGCCGGTCAAATCTTCCAAGGTTTGCGCCATATGATTTCCATCCGCCAAAGCAATCCGCGCTTTAATGGCGGCAGGCTGGTCACCTTCAACACCAACAACAAACACATCATCGGCTATATGCGCAACAACGCGCTTTTGGCATTCGGCAACTTCAGCGAACATGCGCAAACCATCAGTGCGCACACCCTGCAGGCCATGCCGTTTAAAGCGCACGATTTGATCAGCGGTCAAACCGTTTCTCTGAATCAGGATTTGGTCCTGCAACCCTATCAAGTCATGTGGCTTGAAATTGCATAAGCTGAATTTTTTATACATCATTCAAGGCCGTCTGAACAAATCAGCATTCAGACGGCCTTTTAAGGCATAAGATGTATTTTGTATTTTGGGCAGTTTCGCTTAGAATGCACGCTTTAATACCAAATGACACACTTAAAGTCAGGAGTAAAAATCCATGTTGAAAAAATTCGTACTCGGTACCATCGCTGCAGTAGTTTTGGCTGCTTGCGGCGGAGAAGGCAGCAACTCAGCTTCTTCTGCTCCGGCACAATCCGGTGCGGCCTCCGGCTCACTGATTGAGCGTATCAACAACAAAGGTACCATCACTGTCGGTACGGAAGGTACTTACGCACCATTCACCTATCACGACAAAGACGGCAAATTGACCGGCTATGATGTCGAAGTAACCCGCGCAGTTGCCGACAAACTGGGCATCAAAGTTGAATTTAAAGAAACACGTTGGGACTCCATGATGGCAGGTTTAAAAGCCGGCCGTTTTGACGTAGTCGCCAACCAAGTTGGCCTGACCAGCCCTGAGCGTCAAGCGACTTTTGACAAATCCGAACCTTACAGCTGGAGCGGTGCTGTATTGGTTGTACGCAAAGACAGCAACATCAAATCCATAGATGACATCAAAGGCGTGAAAACCGCACAATCCCTGACCAGTAACTATGGTGAAAAAGCCAAAGCTGCAGGCGCAGAACTCGTACCGGTAGATGGTTTGGCACAATCTCTGACCCTGATTGAACAAAAACGTGCCGACGCAACCCTGAACGACGAATTGGCAGTATTGGACTACCTGAAAAATAAACCTGATGCTGGTGTAAAAATCGTTTGGTCTGCCCCGGCTGATGAAAAAGTCGGCTCCGGCTTGATTGTCAATAAAGGCAATGATGAGGCATTGGCCAAATTCAGCACAGCCATGACTGAGCTGAAAGCCGACGGCACGCTGAAAAAGCTGGGCGAACAATTCTTCGGAAAAGACATCAGTGTTAAATAATTTTCTTGCTTCTCTGCCGTTTATGACGGAAACACGCGCTGATATGTTCATCAGCGCGTTTTGGCCTATGGTCAAAGCCTGCTTTATAGTATCTCTTCCTCTGGCGATTGCTTCTTTCGTTATCGGTATGATTATTGCCGTAGCCGTTGCTTTGGTAAGAATCATGCCACCAGGTGGAATTCTTCAAAAAATTCTACTTAAAGTGGTTGAATTCTATATTTCGGTCATTCGTGGAACACCGCTTTTAATACAACTAGCAGTGGTCTTCTACGGTCTGCCATCTGTTGGTATTTATATCGACCCGATTCCTGCCGCCATCATCGGCTTTTCGCTCAATGTCGGCTCATACGCTTCCGAAACCATACGCGCGGCAATTTTGTCCGTACCTAAAGGCCAATGGGAAGCCGGTTTCTCCATCGGTATGACCTATATGCAGACTTTCCACCGCATTGTCGCTCCGCAGGCATTCCGCGTTGCCGTACCGCCTTTGAGCAATGAATTTATCGGTTTATTCAAAAATACCTCGCTTGCAGCTGTTGTAACGGTAACTGAATTATTCCAAGTTACCCAACAGATTGCGAATCGCTCCTATGACTATCTACCGGTTTATATCGAAGCCGCATTGGTTTATTGGTGTTTCTGTAAAGTGCTGTTTTTGATTCAGGCGCGTTTGGAAAAACGTTTCGACCGTTATGTCGCCAAATAAGGAGTTGTCATGATTAAAATCCGCAATATCCATAAGACCTTTGGCGAAAATACCATTTTGCGCGGCATCGATTTGGATGTCGGCAAAGGACAGGTGGTGGTTATCCTAGGCCCGTCCGGATCAGGCAAAACCACGTTTTTACGCTGTTTAAACGCTTTAGAAATGCCTGAACAAGGTCAGATCGAGTTTGACAATGCGCAGCCGTTAAGCATCGATTTTTCCAAAAAACCAAGCAAACATGATATTTTGGCACTGCGCCGCAAATCCGGCATGGTGTTCCAACAATACAACCTCTTTCCTCACAAAACTGCGTTGGAAAACGTCATGGAAGGGCCGGTTGCCGTACAAGGCAAGCCTGTCGCTCAAGCGCGTGAAGAGGCTGTCAAATTGCTTGAAAAAGTCGGTTTGGGCGATAAGATTGACCTCTACCCCTACCAGCTTTCCGGCGGTCAACAGCAGCGTGTCGGCATTGCCCGCGCATTGGCGATTCAGCCTGAATTGATGCTGTTTGACGAACCGACTTCCGCGCTTGACCCTGAATTGGTGCAAGATGTTTTGGATACCATGAAGGAATTGGCACAAGAAGGCTGGACCATGGTTGTCGTTACGCATGAAATCAAATTCGCCTTGGAAGTGGCAACCACCGTTGTCGTGATGGACGGCGGCGTTATTGTCGAACAAGGCAGCCCGCAAGATTTGTTCAATCATCCCAAACATGAGCGGACACAAAAATTCCTGCGCCAAATCCGTGCAGACAATGCCGATCTTCAAATTTAATTGAAACGACAGACAATTTGAAAGCATTTCCGACCGTCATTTCATAAAGGCCGTCTGAATAAGTGAAATAGAAATCGTTGATTTCGTTTTCATACTTGTTCAGACGGCCTTTTATATGTCTTTTCAGGTAAAATAACGCCTTTCGTTTTACTCATCCCCTTGCCTGCCATCATGATAGAAATTAAAAAACTCACCTTACAACGCGGTTTGAAAGTCCTGCTCGATAAAGCCGATGCCGTAATCAACCCTGGCCAACGCGTTGGTTTAATCGGTAAAAACGGTACGGGCAAATCCAGCCTGTTTGCGCTAATAAAAGGTGAAATCACTCAAGATGGCGGCGAAATCCTTATTCCCAAAACATGGCGCCTTGCTTCCGTCTCTCAAGAAACACCTGATTTAGATATTTCCGCTTTAGACTACGTTTTACAAGGCGATGCCGAATTGCAGGCTTTTCAGACGGCCTTGGCTCAAGCAGAAGCGCAAAACGACGGCATGAAGCAAGCCGAATATCACGCCAAACTTGAAGAAATCGATGCCTACACTGCTCCGGCACGTGCCGCCAAACTGCTTAACGGCTTAGGTTTTGCACAAGAAGAACATACGCGCCCCGTCAAATCCTTCTCCGGCGGCTGGCGTATGCGCCTCAACCTTGCCCAAGCGCTGATTTGTCGTGCCGATTTGTTGCTTTTGGACGAACCGACCAACCACTTGGATTTAGAAACCGTGTTATGGCTGGAAAACCATCTCGCTTCCCTGCCCTGTACGCAAATCATCATCTCCCATGACCGTGACTTCTTGAATGCCACCACAACGCACACCATCGAGCTGTCGCAACAAAAACTGACCCAATACGGCGGCAATTACGATTTCTATCAAGCCGAACGCGCCCAACGTCTGGCGCAACAACAAGCCGCCTACGTCAAACAGCAGGCGCAAATCAAACATCTGCAATCCTTTATCGACCGTTTCAAAGCCAAAGCCACAAAGGCCGTACAAGCCCAAAGCCGCATGAAGGCATTAGCCAAACTTGAGCGCATCGCTCCTGCGCATTTGGATAGCGAGTTTTCCTTTGAGTTTGCCAATCCGACCCATCTGCCTAATCCATTATTGAAACTCGACCATGCCGACTTAGGTTATGGCGACAATACCGTTTTACACGATATCACCTTGTCTTTGGAAAGCGGCGCACGTTACGGCCTATTGGGCGTTAACGGCAGCGGTAAATCTACATTTATCAAAGCATTGGCAGGAAAAATCGATTTACTTTCCGGCAGCATCGTACGCTCCGAGAAGCTCAATATCGGCTATTTTGCCCAACACCAACTAGACACATTGCACGCCGATCAAAGTCCGGTTTGGCATATCCAGCAGCTTTCGCCCGAAGTCCGCGAACAGGAAATCCGTAACTTTTTAGGCGGTTTCAACTTTATCGGCGATATGGCGGTTCAAAAGACCGAGCCCTTTTCTGGCGGCGAAAAAGCGCGGCTCGCCCTTGCCATGATTATCTGGCAAAAACCTAATCTGCTGCTGCTTGACGAACCGACCAACCACCTAGACTTGGATATGCGCCACGCCCTGACACTTGCTCTGCAAAGTTTCCAAGGCGCATTGATTGTCGTATCACACGACCGCAGCCTGCTTGAAGCGACTACCGACAGCTTCCTATTGATTGACAAAGGCCGTCTGAACAACTTCGACGGCGATTTGAACGACTACCGTCAATGGCGGTTGGCACAAGAAAACGCCGCAGCAGCCCCCGCCGCATCTGCACAAAGCCAAAGCCGCAAGGACACCAAGCGTATCGAGGCACAAATCCGTCAGGAAAAAGCCAAACGCAGCAAACCGATTCAGCAGAAAATCGACAAAGCCGAAAAAGAAATCACGCGATTGACTGATATTCAGACGGCCTGTGAAGCATTTTTGGCACAAGAATCTGCTTATTCAGAAGAAAATAAACCCAAATTGCAAGAGACACTCGCACAATTAACAGAAACTAAAGTAAAATTAACGCAACTGGAAGAAAACTGGCTGCAATGGCAGGAAGAGCTTGAGCAAATCCAAGTGGATGTCGAAGCCGAGTTTTCCCAATAAAAATAGAGCCATCAGGCCGTCTGAAATAAAACACAATACGGAAAAACATGACTTCAACCATCAAACAAGCCGGATACTTCCTCGTATCCTCTTTCGTCTTGGGCATTTCTCTTCACGCAGCCGCCGCAGTTTATTCCTGCGGCAACGGCAGCTATACTTCCGAACCCAAATCCTCCTGCGCACAGGCACAATTGCCTAAAATCAGCGGCCATCAAGGCAGCGGTTACCACCTCAACATCCGCAGCCTCAATGCCTCTAATGAACGCGCAAGTGCAAAGCCTAAGAAAAAGGCACGCGCGGAAAAATCCGATAAACAAGAGAAAAAAGCCGACAAACCGAGCAAAAACAAAAACGGTACAAAAGCTAAAAAACAGCAGCCCATGCCGTCTGAACAAGAATAAAATGCTCAACTGCAACGAATCGGCCCTACCTGAATCATGAAAAAATATCTGCTTACCCTATCCCTGCTGCCGCTTGCCGTTTTCAATAGCCAAGCCCACGCCGCAAAAATCTACACCTGTGAAGTCAACGGCTCGATTGTCTATACCTCGCGCCCAAGCGGCAACTGCCAAGCCGTCAACGATTTGCCGATTGTCGGCAAATACAGCAGCAGCCGATACGACGCCCCGGTTAGCGATGCGCCTACACTCAACGCACCGACATCACAAACGGCTCCGGCAAAAAGCAAAAACACAGCAGCAAAATCCAACCACAAAGCAACGCCCAAACCTGCCCCTATCCGCACTGCTTCTGAAACGGCTCCTCCTCCGGTTCCAAAATCCTCCGGTGTCAACAGTCGCCGCTCTATTCTGGAAACCGAGTTATCCAATGAACGCGCGGCTTTGGCCGATGCCAAAAAGCAACTGAGCCAAGCGCGGACAGCCAAAGGTGGCAGCGTCAATCAACAGGCCATCAGTACGCTGCAAGGTGCGGTTTTGGATAGAGAGAAAAACATTCAAGCCCTCCAGCGCGAACTGGGCAGAATGTAAGTCCAAATCAATCAAAACATCAGGCCTTCTGAATAGGTGGAAACGAAATCCAAAATTTTCGTCATGCCAAACAGACGGCCTGAATCCTATAATGATTACGCCCGTTTCAATTTCTTGTGCCTAGTAAATACGGTATAATTTGCCCTTTACGCACATTACCTCCGGTCTTTTCAGACGGCCTTTATCTCATGACTGCAAAATCTTCTAAAACCCAAACAAAAAAACGCGTCTCTACCAAACCGGCAGCCAAACCGACCACACGCAAATCCACCAAAGCACAAACTCAAGCCGACAATAAAGTCTCCCAACGCCTCAAGGCCGCCAAAGAGCTGCAAAAAAACGAAGAAAAAAAAGCGCGTCCCGAGCATGTCGTCAACTTGATTAATGATGCTTTATGGCTGTTTGGCTTGGTTATCACCATTTATCTGGCCATTTCCCTGGCCAGCTTCAGCATGGACGACCCTGCATGGTCGCGCAGCGTTCCCAAAAGCAACGATGTCGCCAACCTCGGCGGCCTCTTTGGCTCCTATCTTTCCGATGTCGGATATTATCTGTTCGGCCTATCGTTTTGGTGGTGGATAGCTGCCTCTTGCGTTTTCCTCTACAAAAATTTCCGCCCCATGAAAAAGCAGGAAAACCACAAGCCCTACAATCACAGCGTAGCCGCTTTGGCATTGTTTCTCCTGCTGGTGTGCAGCCCGATTATCGAACATTTCCTGTTTGACAATGCATTGAGCGAATCCCTTCCCGTCGGTGCAGGCGGCTTGGTCGGCTTGCTGGCGGGTTCAGGCTTGGCTTGGCTGTTGGGTAAGTCGGGCAGTCTGTTGATTATGCTGGTGATGTTGCTTTTATCCATTTCCCTGCTGGCTCAGGTGTCATGGTTGGAAGTCATGGCCAAATCCGGCAGCCATATGGGTGGTCTGTTTGGCAACCTGATGAAAAAACTGTCTCAGTTCCGAAATAAAAAAGAAGATGTCTGCTCCGAAGCTTTGGAAACCCAAAATACGCGCCGCATGGTTAAAGAAGCCAAAACCATTACCGCCACTCCGGTTACTCCGTTGGCAGGCAGCAGCAGCAACCGTAAAACCGTTGCCGTATCCGTTGCGCCGCCCCCTAAAATCCAAACTTCCCTGTTTGACGATACTGAACCTAAAAACAACGGCGAATACCACAAACCCAATATGAACCTGTTGCGTATGCCGTCTGAAGAACCGGTTGCCGTCAATCCGGATGAATTGCAACAAACCGCAGAATTGATCGAAGCCAAGCTGGCTGAATTTGGCATCGGCGTACAGGTTGTTTCCGCCACTTCCGGCCCCGTGATTACCCGCTACGAAATCGAACCGGCACAAGGTGTCAAAGGTAGTCAAATTGTCGCCCTGTCCAAAGATTTGGCGCGCTCGATGTCTCTGCAAGCGGTACGCATCGTAGAAACCATTGCCGGTAAAAACACCATGGGCATTGAATTGCCCAATGAGAAACGCCAAGACGTGATGTTGAGCGAAATCCTCTCTTCACCCGTGTTTACCGACGCCAAATCCAAACTGACCGTTGCCTTGGGTAAAGATATTGCAGGTACGCCCGTTGTCGGCGACTTGGCAAAAATGCCGCATCTTTTGGTCGCTGGTATGACCGGCTCGGGTAAATCCGTCGGCGTGAACGGCATGATTATGTCCATGCTCTTCAAAGCCACGCCCGACGAAGTCCGCTTCATTATGATTGACCCTAAAATGCTGGAATTGAGCATTTACGACGGCATTCCGCACCTGCTTTGTCCGGTTGTGACCGATATGCGCGAGGCAGGACAAGCGTTGAACTGGTGTGTTGCCGAAATGGAAAAACGTTATCGCTTACTTTCCCATGCCGGCGTGCGTAATTTGGACGGTTTCAACCAAAAAGTCGAACAAGCCAAAGCAGCAGGTAAGCCATTACTCAATCCGTTCAGCTTAAATCCTGACGATCCTGAGCCTCTGGAAAAACTGCCGTTGATTGTAGTCGTCATTGACGAATTGGCAGACTTGATGATGACCGAACGCAAATCCGTTGAGCAACAAATCGCACGCCTTGCCCAAAAAGCGCGTGCAGCAGGCATTCACATGATTGTCGCCACCCAACGCCCAAGCGTTGATGTGGTTACCGGCCTGATTAAAGCCAACATTCCGACACGTATGGCCTTTACCGTACAAAGCAAAATCGACAGCCGCACTATTCTTGACCAAATGGGTGCAGACGAATTGCTCAAATACGGCGACTCATTATTCCTGCAACCGGGAAGCGCAGAACCGACACGCCTGCAAGGTGCGTTTGTTTCCGATGATGAAGTGCATCAGGTCGTCAATTTCGTCAAAGAACAGGCTCCGACCAATTATGTAGAAGGCCTGCTCAGTGGTGAAGCGGCCATCGAAACCACCAATATTGTCAATCCGAATGCAAACAGCGATGAGTTATTTGATCAAGCCGTTGCCTTCGTATTGGAAAGCCGGAAAACTTCCATTTCCGCACTCCAACGCCAATTACGCATCGGCTACAACCGTGCCGCCAATTTGGTAGATGCGCTTGAAAATGCCGGTGTTCTTTCTCCGGCAGACATCAACGGCAGCCGACGGATTCTGGCGCAAAAAGACCAGCTGTAAAAAACAACAATATCGAAACGCAAAGGCCGTCTGAAAAGAATTTCCCACTTTTCAGACGGCCTTTTTATGTTATTCGTGAAACATTGTGTTATACTAAGCAGCTAAATTTTGACCTTATGCACGCTTCCGAAGTTCTTCGGAATACTGAGCAGAAGGATAACCGTTTAAACACAACAAATTTAAGGGCTTACGATGAGCGTAACTGTTGAAACTTTAGAAAATCTGGAACGCAAAGTAGTATTGTCTCTGCCTTGGTCCAAAATCAACGCAGAAACTGAGAAAAAACTGAAACAAACCCAACGCCGTGCAAAAGTTGACGGCTTCCGTCCGGGTAAAGCACCGTTCAAAATGATTGCCCAAATGTACGGCGCAAGCGCACAAAACGACGTTATCAACGAATTGGTACAACGCGAATTCTACGAAGTTGCCGTTGCTCAAGAATTGAAAGTTGCCGGTTACCCACGTTTTGAAGCCGTTGAAGAACAAGACGATCAAGAGTCTTTCAAAGTTGCCGCTATTTTTGAAGTTTTCCCTGAAGTAACTATTGGCGACCTGTCAACCCAAGAAGTAGAAAAAGTAACTGCGACTGTTGGCGATGCCGAAGTCGACCAAACTGTAGAAATCCTGCGTAAACAACGCACCCGCTTCAACCATGTTGACCGCGAAGCCCAAAACGGCGACCGCGTCATCATCGACTTTGAAGGCAAAATCGACGGCGAACCTTTCGCTGGCGGCGCGTCTAAAAACTACGCTTTCGTATTGGGCGCAGGTCAAATGCTGCCTGAATTCGAAGCCGGTGTCGTCGGCATGAAAGCCGGCGAAAGCAAAGATGTTACCGTAAACTTCCCTGAAGACTACCACGGTAAAGATGTTGCCGGTAAATCTGCCGTATTCACCATCACTCTGAACAACGTTTCTGAAGCTACTTTGCCTGAAGTTGATGCAGACTTCGCTAAAGCTTTGGGTATTGAAGACGGCGACGTTGCCAAAATGCGTGAAGAAGTGAAGAAAAACGTTGGCCGCGAAGTTGAGCGCCGCATCGGTGAACAAACTAAAGAATCTGTCATGAACGCCCTGCTCAAAGCAGTCGATTTGCAAGTTCCTGTTGCTTTGGTCAACGAAGAAGCCGCTCGCTTGGCAAACGAAATGAAACAAAACTTCGTTAACCAAGGTATGGCTGACGCTGCCAACTTGGATCTGCCTTTGGATATGTTCAAAGAACAAGCAGAACGCCGCGTTTCTTTGGGTCTGATTTTGGCTAAATTGGTTGAAGAAAACAAACTTGAGCCAACTGAAGACCAAATCAAAGCCGTTGTTGCCAACTTCGCTGAAAGCTACGAAGATCCTCAAGAAGTTATCGACTGGTACTACGCAGAGCCTTCCCGCCTGCAAGGCCCGACTTCTTTGGCAGTAGAAAGCAACGTTGTTGATTTCGTTCTGAGCAAAGCTAAAGTAACTGAAAAAGCGCTGTCTTTTGACGAAGTAATGGGCGCACAAGCTTAATTGCTCCAAGGCCGTCTGAAACAGACAATCAAAAGCACCGAAGCGCTTTAAATGCTTTGGTGCTTTTCCATCATTAACAGGAGACAAAAATGTCCTTCGATTTCAATAATTACCTTGTCCCTACCGTTATCGAGCAAAGCGGTCGCGGCGAGCGCGCATTCGACATCTACTCACGCCTTTTGAAAGAGCGCATCGTTTTCTTGATCGGCCCGGTGACAGACGAATCTGCCAACTTGGTTGTTGCGCAATTACTGTTCTTGGAAAGTGAAAACCCTGATAAAGATATCTTCTTCTATATCAACTCTCCGGGCGGTTCGGTTACTGCCGGTATGTCGATTTACGACACCATGAACTTCATCAAGCCTCATGTTTCTACCTTATGCTTGGGTCAAGCAGCAAGTATGGGCGCATTCCTGTTGTCCGCAGGCGAAAAAGGCAAACGCTTTGCCCTGCCAAACAGCCGCATCATGATTCACCAACCGCTCATCAGCGGCGGATTGGCCGGTCAGGCTTCCGATATTGAAATTCACGCTAAAGAGCTGCTGAAAATCAAAGAGAAACTGAACCGCTTACTCGCCAAACATTGTGATCGCGATTTGGCTGACTTGGAACGCGATACCGACCGCGATAATTATATGTCTGCCGATGAAGCTAAAGAATATGGTTTGATTGACCAAGTTTTGGAAAACCGCGCCTCTCTGCAAGCCTAATCTTTATCGATTTTAAATTAAAAGGCCGTCTGAAAAATATATATTCAGACGGCCTTTCTTCAATCTTACTTCGCGTTGTCTTTATTATTCACTTGAACCGGATACAGCAAAATCAAAGGATTGGCTTTCACTTGACTCCAGAAGCTCTTCAGAAGATTACGCATACTACCCAAACGCGTACCGCGAGAACGGAGCGCAACAGCCAAAGCCAAAGAAAAACTGACCACCAGATTCACCATGCCGATTGCCAATACACTGGCCAAGCCAAGCATAAAAGTGAATATATCTGCATGACCGCTAATCGCGGCATAACCCAAATTTGCCGAAGAGAACGCCACATGGCGAATATCCAGCGGCAAGCCGAAAAGATGGCCAAAATAGCCGGTCATCCCCAAAAGCATACCGAAAATAAAATTGCCCATAAGCGAGCCGTAATGCTTATGAATATAAGCAGCCAAACGGCGGCGCGGCTGAGGACGCATGATTTTTCGTAAAAACGGATTAAACGGCAGGCGCTGACGCAGGTTCAGATAATCGGAACGGTTGTCAAAAAAGCCCGCAATAATCCCCGAGCAAAACAGCCATACCCCGGCAATAGCGGCATACCATAAGGTCGGCTGAGTAAAAATCTCAATAGATTTAAGCTGGTAGGCTGTAACCGCCTCGTTTAATAAAGGCTGACCATGCGTGTAGGCATAGCCAAAAGCAATCCCTGCTGCCAACAATACCGCAATCGATACATTGCCAAACACGGCAACACTTTGCGAACGGCATACGTCAATCAGCAGTTTAGCCAATTTATTGTCCACCGCTTTGCTGCCTTCATTTGAGTCCACCTGTTCAGCAAAGCTCGCCGCCGTCATAGCAGGCTGTTTGGTTGCAACAGTGCAATGCAGCATATGAATCAGCATAAAGCCCAAACCATAATTGAGCCCGGCCAAGAATGAAGTAGTAAACTCACCGAATCCCAAAGACGCGATATGGATTTTATTCAATGCCATCAAAGCAATAATTACGCCGCCGCCCGCTGCGGAATAAAACATTTTGAAATATTCGCTACGGTTGCGCGTAATGTAATGCTCGCCATGATGACTTTTGTTTTCCGTAATACTGCGTGCCAGCATTCGGATACTGCTTTTACGCAAGTGGCTGGTACTATATTGCTCTACCGCCGCGTAAATCATCGCATTCATCAGATTGATGGTTAAGCGAGTACGGCTGCCGGTTTCGATTTGAATATTAGTCAACAGTTTCAGACGGTCTATGGTTTGTTGCAGGCGCTCCAACAAGTGCGCCACTTTCACTGACGAGCCAGACCCCGCTCCTGTACCACGCCGACGCAGATACTCAATTTGCTTGTCGCACTGGTCAAACATGACCTCCAAGTGCGCCGTATCATAAGTTTCTTCACTGTGGCGATAGTGTTCTACCAATTTTGCAATTTCACGTTGCAAAGCAACAAATGCTGAATCTGCCTCCAACAAACGGGGGGCAATCCGTATTAAATCCGGCTCAATCGCTTCGGAAGCAATCCAAATAGACAGCATTTCCACCGCTCGTAAACGGGCATCCGCTAACTGTCGGCTGGCCGTCTGAAGCAAAGCAGGATCGGCTTTACTCTGCAACAATTCATACATGCTCAACCATTGGCGCAAACTCAGGGTTTGCAACCATTTATCATCGTTTTTCGAATGGAAAAGATACAAAAACACTTCGCGCAGATTGGAAAAATCTTTATAAGACGGGCTGAAACGCTCGTAAATCCGTATGCCCATCTCTCGAGTAAAACTATGGCGCGAGAAAATACCCAGCTTAATCAGCGCAGGATAGATGTGAACTTTGGACAGCCAGGCATAGAAGCGCAGGCTGAATTGACGGCATAAAGCATCATCTTGTTTTAAAGTAGATAAAATCAAATCGAAACGTTCGGAAGCCTGTTTTTTACCTCCTCGGCGCAAAAATTTGATTAATGCATTGAGAATAAGAACAAAGTCGGTATCATTTAAGCGTTCCGACAAAATAATGTGAAGATTTTGATTAGTCAGTTTTTGCATTGTAGTATTATTACATAAAATAAGATATTTAGCAAGAACCTTGGCAAACAGGTCGGATTATATCGCATTCTTTATCAACCCATGGTACAAGATTTTCGATTAATATTCTCTAAAATTCAATGAATAATCAAATTACATAACAAATATATGATGTGAATCAATAACTAGGAAAGGCCGTCTGAATTCCTTCAGACGGCCTTTTACAACAGCATACTACATTGTTTTAAACTTATGCAAACAAGAGCTTACCACCCTCTTCTTTAACATGGATTGTGCTATCCGGTGCATATTTACCTTCAAGCAATGCTTTTGCCAGCGGGTTTTCGATTTCTGACTGAATGGCGCGTTTGAGCGGACGGGCACCATACACAGGATCGAAACCGGCTTCGGCAATCAGATCCAAGGCAGCATCATCGACTTTCAGATGCAGATGTTGTGCTTCCAAACGTTTTTCCAAACCTTTAAGCTGGATTTTCGCAATACTGCGGATATTGGCCTGATCCAAACCATGGAACACGACTACTTCATCAATACGGTTGATCATTTCAGGACGGAAATGTTCTTTCACATCCTCCATCACAACTTCTTTCACCGCTTCGTAGTCCTGAGTACCCATTTGTTGGATATGTTGGCTACCAATATTGGAAGTCATCACGATAACGGTATTTTTGAAGTCTACGGTACGGCCTTGTCCGTCGGTCAAGCGGCCGTCATCCAATACTTGCAGCAAGATGTTGAATACGTCCGGATGGGCTTTTTCCACTTCATCCAAAAGAATCACGCTGTATGGTTTGCGGCGGACTTGCTCAGTCAGGTAACCGCCCTCTTCGTAACCAACATAGCCGGGAGGCGCACCGATTAAGCGGGCAACAGCATGTTTTTCCATGTATTCGGACATATCGATACGAATCAGATGATCTTCGCTGTCAAACAGGAAGCCTGCCAAAGCTTTGCACAACTCGGTTTTACCCACACCGGTCGGGCCTAAGAACAAGAAGCTGCCATAAGGTTTATTCGGATCAGCCAAACCGGAACGGCTGCGGCGGATAGCGTCAGATACGGCACGCACGGCTTCATCTTGACCGACCACGCGGCGGTGTAATACTTCTTCCATCTTCAGCAGCTTGTCACGTTCGCCTTCCATCATTTTGGACACTGGGATGCCGGTCATGCGGGAAACCACTTCTGCGATTTCCTCCGCGCCGACATTATTACGCAAGAGTTTGTTTGCCGGTTTTGTGCTGTCCGTATCTGCCCGTTCGGCGGCTGCACGCTGTTTTTCCAAATGCTCCAAATCTTCATACATCAATTTTGAAGCCAGTGCCAAATCGCCTTGCCGTTTTGCCTGTTCGATTTTAATTTTGACTTCGTCAATTTGTTTCTTAATATTGGCAGCACCGTCTGAAATCGCTTTTTCGGCTTTCCAGATTTCGTCTAAATCGGCGTATTCTTTTTGCAAGCCGTCGATTTCCTCGTCTATCAGTTCCAAACGTTTTTTGCTGGCATCGTCTTTTTCTTTTTCAACGTGCGCCTTTTCCATCCGAAGCTGAATCAAACGGCGGTCGATTTTGTCCATCGCTTCCGGTTTGGTTTCTTTTTCCATCTTGACACGGCTGGCGGCTTCGTCAATCAAATCAATCGCTTTATCAGGCAGGAAGCGGTCGGTAATATAACGATCGCTCAACTCCGCTGCGGCAACGATAGCAGGGTCGGTAATATCGATACCGTGGTGGATCTCATAACGCTCTTGCAAACCGCGCAAAATAGCGATGGTATCTTCCACACTTGGCTCGCCAACCAATACTTTTTGGAAGCGACGTTCGAGTGCCGCATCTTTCTCGATGTACTGACGGTATTCATCCAAAGTAGTCGCACCGATACAGTGCAATTCGCCACGCGCCAAAGCCGGTTTCAACATATTGCCCGCATCCATTGCGCCGTCGGTTTTGCCTGCACCAACCAAAGTATGGATTTCATCAATGAAAATCAGAGTGTTACCATCGTCTTTAGCCAAGTCGTTCAACACGCCTTTCAAGCGTTCTTCAAATTCGCCGCGGTATTTCGCGCCGGCAATCAAAGCCGCCAAGTCCAGAACCAAAAGGCGTTTGTTACGCAGGGATTCAGGTACTTCGCCGTTAACAATACGTTGCGCCAAGCCTTCGACGATGGCGGTTTTACCCACACCCGGCTCACCAATCAGCACAGGGTTGTTTTTGGTACGGCGTTGCAATACCTGAATTGCACGGCGGATTTCATCATCACGACCGATAACAGGGTCGAGCTTGCCGTCTCGGGCGCGTTGAGTCAGGTCGAGTGTGTATTTTTTCAAAGCATCGCGTTGGTCTTCAGCATTCGCATCGTTCACGTTTTGTCCTCCTCGTACCGCATCAATCGCGGCATTGATATTTTGTTCGGTTGCACCGGCTTCTTTCAAAATTTTGCCGGTCGCATCATTCTGCTGAACCAAAGCCAGCAGGAAAAGTTCGCTGGCGATATAGGCATCGCCACGTTTGGTCGCAGCCTTGTCCATCAAGTTCAATACAGCTTGCAGCTCACGGCTAGGCATAATATCGCCACCTTGACCGGATACTTTTGGCAAGCTGCTCAAATGTTGCTGCAAACGTTGTTTTACTTGAGGCACATTCACACCTGCATGAGCCAGTAACGCAGCAGCACCACTGTTTTGATCGTCAAGCAACGCTTTTAAGATAAAGCCTGCCTCAAGGTAGCTGCTGTCCGCAGCCAAAGCCAGACTTTGACCTTCTTGCAGAGCTTGCTGAAATTTGGCAGTCAATTTATCAAATCTCATTTTAAGTTCCTCTTCAAATATATTCTGTTAGAGCCTATATAAGCGCAAATGTGGATAACTCAAGAGCCATTTATCCCATTAATCAACAATTTTTACTATATTATTGTTTTATAACGTTTTATTTCTATGAGTTTATGTGCATAACTTTTATTATCCATCTACTCTTTACTCAAAAGGCCGTCTGAAAAATCAAGAATAATCAGGTATAATCGGCACCATATTTATTTTCAGACGGCCTTTGTGCCGAAGGATACTTTCATGAGCAAAAAACGAGTTTTAACAGGCGTTACCACAACAGGTATTCCCCACTTGGGCAACTACGTCGGTGCCATCCGCCCGGCCATCCGCGCGGCGCAAGATTCCAATACCGAATCATTCCTCTTTTTGGCCGACTATCACGGCATCATTAAATGTCATGAGCCGAAAATGATTCATCAATCTACTCAAGCTGTTGCTGCCACATGGCTCGCCTGCGGACTCAATCCGGAACAGACCACTTTCTACCGTCAAAGCGATATTCCCGAAGTAATGGAATTGAACTGGATTCTGACCTGTATCACTGCAAAAGGCTTGATGAACCGTGCCCACGCTTATAAAGCTGCAGTACAGGCAAATACCGAAAACGGTCAGGAAGATCCAGATCACGGCGTGGAAATGGGCCTGTACAGCTACCCTATCCTCATGACTGCCGACATCCTTATGTTCAATGCCCATGAAGTTCCAGTCGGTCGCGACCAAATCCAACACGTTGAAATGGCACGCGATATTGCCGGTCGCTTCAATCACCGCTTCCAAGAACTCTTCACCTTGCCTGAAGTAAAAATTGACGAAAATGTCGAACTCTTGGTCGGCTTGGACGGACGAAAAATGTCCAAATCCTACGGCAATACCATTCCGCTTTGGGAAAACGACAAGAAAACCCAAAAATCGGTCAACAAAATCATCACCAATATGAAAGAACCCGGCGAGCAGAAACAGCCTGATGAAAGTCCTCTGTTTGAAATCTACAAAGCCTTCTCCACGCCGTCTGAAACTGCCGAGTTCACGCAAATGCTGGCCGAAGGCCTTGCTTGGGGTGAGGCTAAGAAACTCTTAGGTGCAAAAATCAATGCCGAACTCGCAGAACCCCGCGAGCGTTACAATGAGTTGACAGCCAAACCATCTCAAATTGAAGACATTTTGCAGGCCGGCGCACAAAAAGCGCGTAAAGAAGCACGTGAATTGTTAGATAAAGTACGCGATGCGGTAGGTATTCGTCCGTTGAAATAATAATAGTAAGGCCGTCTGAATATTTCAGACGGCCATAATATCGTTTATTATTTGAAATATAATCGTTTTCTAGGGTTTCTCATATGAAAAAAACCTTCCCCCTTATCTTGCTCAGCCTTTCATTGGCTGCCTGCGGCGGTAAATCTGAAGATACTGCAGCCAATGATGCTGCTTCAGGCAAAGCGCCCAAGCCTACCTTCAAAGTTAAATATATCGATGAACAAGCCATAGCCGGTTTGGATTTAGGTACAGCTCAAGAAGGCGAAACTAAAGAAGGTAAAAAACAACGTACCTATCCGATTAACGGCATAGAGGGCGGCATCATCAATCTGATTGGCAAGCACCCTACCGACTTAGAAGTCATCAGCGGCCAATGCATGGAAAAAAATGAAAAAGGCGTTTCAGCCGGCTGGTCAGCCAACGGCGTCTGCCACACTGTCTTTGCAAAAATGGTAGACAATATTGCCCAAGACGGCAACAAACTGACCGACTATCTGATTTCACACGCTGCTTTACAGCCTTATACCGAGGGTAAAAGCGGTTATGCCGCCGTACAAAACGGCCGCTATATTTTAGAAATTGACAGCGAAGGCATGTTCTATTTCCGTCGCCGCCATTACTAAACCCCTGACCATCCTATTTTCCCCTGACACAAGGACTGAATCATGGCTCAAGTTACTTTCCAAGGCTCACCTATTTCTACAAACGGCAATTTGCCTGCCATCGGCCAAGTTGTACCTGATTTCACATTGGTAGCGGCAGACCTATCTGAAAAATCATTGGCTGACTTTGCAGGCAAACGCAAAGTGCTGAATATTTTCCCTAGCATTGACACCGGCGTATGCGCCCAGTCCGTCCGCACTTTCAACAAACATGCCTCTTCTTTGGATAATACCGTTGTTTTGTGCATTTCTGCCGATTTACCGTTTGCACAAGCCCGTTTCTGCGGCGCAGAAGGTTTGGAAAATGTAGTGACACTTTCCACATTCCGCAGCAGCTTTTCTAACGATTACGGTGTTACACTGACAGAAAGCCCATTACGCGGCCTGACTGCCCGTGCAGTGGTGGTTTTAAATGATCAAAACCAAGTTCTCCACGCTGAGTTGGTTTCTGAAATTGCGAACGAGCCTGACTACGAAGCAGCTTTAGCTGTTTTGTAATTAACCAAATAAAATCAGGCCGTCTGAAGCTTTTCAGACGGCCTTTAGATTATCTTCAAAATAAAAACGGTAGCTTAAAAGCTACCGTTTTCTGTTTCAAACCTTATACAGATTTATCTGTTTTATCTGCCTGCTTCCACTGAATCAGTATTCTGAACCTCATTTTGCTCAACAGGTTCAGCAGCTTCAGCAACAGGCGCTTCAGGCTCTTCTACTTTGTCATCACGGACATTGTGGCTGTAATCTTTAGGCGGGCTAGGTTGTTTACCAGCCATAATTTCCAAAACTTGGTCTCGATCGATGGTTTCCCAATCCATCAGTGCTTTGCACATGGTTTCCATCTTATCGCGATTTTCATCCAAGATTTTGTAAGCCACTTGGTATTGCTCATCCAAAATACGGCGGATTTCCGCATCGATATCTTGTTGGGTTTTCTCGGAAATATTTTGAGAACGGGTTACGCTGCGACCCAAGAATACTTCACCTTCGTTCTCAGCATAAACCATCACACCCATTTTGTCGCTCATACCATAACGCGTTACCATCTCGCGTGCCATTTGAGTTGCACGCTCAAAGTCGTTAGATGCGCCGGTAGAAATACGGCCGACAAAAATATCCTCAGCAATACGGCCACCAAACAAGATTGAGAGCTGGCTCAGCATTTGGTCTTTGTACATACTGATGCGGTCACGCTCAGGCAGCTGCCAAGTCAAACCCAATGCACGACCACGAGGCATAATGGTTACTTTGTGAACCGGATCGGTAAACGGCAGGCTTTCCGCTACGATTGCATGACCGGCCTCATGATAGGCTGTCGCACGTTTTTCATCTTCGTGCATTACCATGCTGCGACGCTCCGGACCCATGTAGATTTTGTCTTTCGCATCTTCAAAGTCGCTTTGATCGACTTTAACTTTATTACGACGGCCGGCAAACAAAGCTGCTTCATTGACCAAGTTTGCCAAATCCGCACCTGAAAAACCCGGTGTACCGCGTGCTAAAGAAGTCAAATCTACAGATGCATCCAAAGGCACTTTTTTAGCGTGAACTTTCAAGATTTGCTCACGGCCACGAATATCAGGCAACGGAACAACGACTTGACGGTCAAAACGGCCTGGACGCTGCAACGCAGGGTCAAGTACATCAGGACGGTTGGTTGCTGCGATCACAATAACGGTTTGGTTACTTTCAAAACCATCCATTTCAACCAACAATTGGTTCAATGTTTGCTCACGCTCATCATTACCACCGCCCAAACCGGCACCACGCTGACGGCCAACCGCATCAATTTCATCGATAAAGATGATACATGGCGCGTTTTTCTTAGCCTGCTCGAACATATCGCGGACACGGCTCGCACCGACACCGACAAACATTTCTACGAAGTCAGAACCTGAAATACTGAAGAATGGCACACCGGCTTCACCAGCAATCGCTTTAGCCAGTAATGTTTTACCCGTACCAGGGCTACCGGCCAACAAAATACCGCGCGGTACACGACCACCCAGGCTTTGGTAACGGTTAGGCGATTTCAGGTAATCCACGATTTCTTGTACTTCTTCTTTTGCCTCATCACAACCTGCAACATCGGCAAAAGTCACTTTATTGGAATCTTTGTCCAACAAACGTGCACGGCTCTTACCAAAAGAGAATGCGCCGCCTTTACCGCCACCGCCGCTTTGCATGCGCATGAAGTAGAACCATGCACCGATCAACAACAAAACAGGCAGCAGGCTGTAAAACAGACTGGCCAGCATGCTTGGTTTTTCTTCCGGAGTCACTTTGACGCGTACTTTGTTGTCCAACAGTGTTTTAACCAAGTTGTCATCCAAAGGCGCATTGGTATAGAAGGCAGTTTTATCGGTGCGCTCACCTTTAATCAGATAGCCGCTGACAACAGATCCTTCAATATTGACATTGGATACTTCGCCACTATTAACTTGCTGAATAAATTGAGAATATTCGATTTGCTGTTTATCTTCCTGCTTATCGCTGAGTGCATTGAATGCTGCTAAAAGCATAGCACCACCCACTACCCAGACTAATATGTTTTTAATGGTATTCCCCACTGAACAGGCTCCATGGTTACAAAATAAATAAAATCAAGGGAAAGAATTTTAAAGCACCCACCCTACATTGTCAGCGTTTATTTTTACCTAATAGGTAAATCTCACTGGAACGATTGCGGGAAGCATCCGGCTTTCGAGTTTGTACACTGGCAAAAATTTCACGCATAGCCGCCGTATACTCTTGATAACCCGCGCCTTGAAACACCTTCACTAAAAAACTGCCTCCGGTTTTCAAATGTTGGGAGGCAAAATCCAAGGCCAGTTCACACAAATAAAAACTGCGTGCCTGGTCTGTTACGGCATTGCCTGACATATTGGGTGCCATATCACAGATTACAAGGTCTAGCGGACGATTATCCAATAAAGCTTCAAACTGCTCCAAAACAGCATCTTCCCTAAAGTCGCCCTGAATAAACGACACACCTTCAATAGCTTCCATTGGCAAAATATCCAAAGCAAACACTGCCCCAGTTTTACCGACCAGCTTGGCCGCAACCTGTGACCAACTTCCCGGCGCGCTGCCCAAATCCGCCAAAACCGTACCTGGTTTGATTAATTTGTCTTTTTGATTGATTTCCAATAACTTATAAGCCGCTCTGGCACGATATCCGTCCTTTTGTGCCATATGGACATAATGATCGTTGACGTGCTCATGCAGCCATGCTTTTGAAGATTTTGAGCGTACAGCCATCTTGATTTGAAATGCTTAAGTTAAAATCAGCATTGTACGTTATTTCCCCCGTAAATGTTCTAAATCGCGTACAATATAGCCATTATTCTTTTGAATTGGATACTTATTAATATGAGCGACAACAAATTAAGCACCAAAGAAATTTTGGCCTTGAAAGCCCAAGCACACCACCTCCACCCTGTCGTTATGGTTGGCCAACAAGGCTTGACCGACTCAGTCATCAAAGAAGCCGATGCCGCATTGACAGCGCACGAATTGATTAAAGTCCGTGTTTTTGGCGATGATCGTGCTGAACGTATTGAAATTTGCAATGCCCTGTGTGAAACACTGGGTGCTCAACTGGTGCAACATATTGGCAAATTACTTGTTTTGTGGCGTAAGAAACCGGACGACGAATAATTTAAACTGAATAAACAGCAGAAGTATTTTCTCGACCCACTTTAATCATATCCTTCTGTTGTATTTATGCAGTACGAAATGATTTATTCCATTATTCTAAGCATCAAAATACAAATACGGTTGTCTGTTTTTGTAAATAACCTCAAAATTACAAAATCATAACGGCCGCACTCTGTCGGCCGATTATTTTATTCTTAATCCTTCGCAAAATATAAAAGCAAACCGATGAATGCTCAACAATATGAAGAATCTTTTCTTCTAGCAGAAAAATTGATCACTCAAGACCCTCCTGACTTTGCACGAGCCATCCCATTGCTCTGCGAGGCAGCAGAAGCCGGGCATGTTGAGGCTGCATTTCAACTGGCAGGATACCTGATCGAACACCACGAAAATGCTCAAGATTTAGCAATTGCAGTTGAATATTTAAAGCAAGCTGCAAGAGCTGGTCATCCATACGCCCGCTATAATCTTCTCCAGTTACAAGAAAATAATGGAATAGAAATAGAAAAACTCATTGCAGCCTATCAAGAGCTTGCTGAAGAAGGATTAGCCCCAGCACAACTACGCCTCATGCGTTTATATGCAGATAATGGCAATGACCAAGAAGCAGTCAAATGGGCATTGAAAGCTGCCGAACAGCAAAATCCTCAGGCGCAATACTTCTTAGCCCAACATTACCAATATTCCAGCTCTTCTGATTTGGAATATTCCCATAAACTTTATCAGAAATCCGCTGCACAGGGATTTATTGCAGCACACTGGCAACTCGGTCTCCAATACAAATTGGGGCAAGGTGTCGCACAAAATCCTGAAAAAGCAATCGAACATTTACGTATTGCCGCCGATTACGACATTGTTCCAGCGCAAACTTCTCTTGCGGAACTCTTAGCCGCATCAAATCCTGCTGAAGCATTGGAATGGTTTGAAAAAGCTGCCGCACAAGGTGACAGCAATGCGAATGTAGCACTTGCCGAAATCTATCTGCTAGGCAAAAACACCGAACGAGACCCTCAGAAGGCCTATCAGCACGCTAAATTTGCTGCTGATCAAAATGATCCGGAAGGTTTGCGCCTTTTAGGTGATATCTATCGCTACGGATTGGGACGAGCAGTTGATGCTGACACCGCACGCCAATATTATCAACGCTCGGCTGATTTAGGTAATCTTGCCGCTTACCAAAAACTTCTGTCTGACAGCGCATTGAATAACCAGCAAAACTATGAGCTAACCAAAGAAATCGCCCTCCAACGTCAGGAAGCCGAGCGTCTGTACAAGCTGGCATTTGCAGCGCACTATGGCTTAAAACGCAAACAGAATTACGCTGAAGCACTGGAGTTATACCATCAGTCCGCAGAACGTGGACACAGTAAATCCCAAACCAATCTAGGTATGATGTATTACTGCGGACAAGGCGTACCTGTCGACTACGCCCAAGCTGCAAAATGGTTTGAAGCAGCGGCCAAACAAAGAGACACGATGGCTCAATATAATCTTGCCTGCCTGTATTATCACGGCATGGGTGTAAAAAAAGACATCAACAATGCTTGCTTCTGGTTGCAAGAAGCCATCCAACATGGACATGAACAGCAAGACGTTCTCAAAGAGCTTCTGACTCAATGGAAGCAATTCTCTCAAAAAGGCTCTACTGATAATTAGAGGCCGTCTGAAATTCTAACTTCCTACATAAATGACATGTCAGCGCTAAAGTAGCCTGTACATGTCATTTTTTTCATTTACCCTTCCTCAACAATCGCCATCTTCAAATCCCATTTCTCCTTAATCTCTTTAGAGTCTTCAGACGGCCTATTCTCTTTGTAAAAAACCAGATAATCTAAATTTAATTTTCTATTTACAACAAAATTTGAAAAATATTTTTCGTATTCGAATAAACTTTCTCAAATATCTGATGCTTTTTTACTGTATCCACTCAATATCTCGATTTAAAAACAAGCTACATAACTCTTTTAAAAAATCTTAATTTCAACCTCTAAATCCTATCAATATCTACAGCACAATTTGCCAGTTTGCCCAATTACTGATAGCATTTGCAGGTTAGCTGGTTTGTAAAAAGTTCAATTCTTTCTGATTTTTTATCAACGGTTATAACGTATTGATAATATTTCAGTAATTAAAACTTTTTTCGAATTTAACTCTAGGAATTTTCGTTTTAAACTCACATCTGTTCGCAAACGAAAATATCGGAGTAATACTCCGTCATTGAAAAACACTCAACACAAGGATAGATATTATGTCCACCCAATTACACGATGTTGACCCAATTGAAACCAAAGAATGGTTAGACGCGTTAAGCTCTGTTTTAGAATATGAAGGTAGCGAACGCGCCCAATACCTGCTGGAAAGTTTGGTCAAATACAGCCGTGACAAAGGCATCCGTATGCCTCACGGCACCACTACTCCATATTTGAACACCGTTTCCGTAGAAGACGAAAAAGGCATCCCTGGCGACCAAAACATCGAACACCGCATCCGTGCATTCGTTCGTTGGAACGCTGCCGCTATCGTTTTGCGCGCAGGTAAAAAAGATTTGGAATTGGGTGGACATATTGCATCTTTCCAATCAGCCGCCACTATGTACGAAGTCGGCTTCAACCACTTCTGGAAAGCTAAAGGCGAAGGCGAAGAAGGCGATCTGGTATTCTTCCAAGGCCACGTAGCCCCTGGTATCTACGCACGTGCGTTTGTTGAAGGCCGTCTGACTGAAGACCAGCTGAACAACTTCCGTCAAGAAGTTGGCGGTAAAGGTCTGCCTTCTTACCCTCACCCTCACCTGTTGCCTGACTTCTGGCAATTCCCAACCGTATCTATGGGTCTTGGCCCATTGATGGCAATTTACCAAGCACGCTTCCTGAAATACTTGGAATCTCGCGGTCTGGCTAAAACCAAAGGCCGTAAAGTATGGGTATTCTGTGGCGACGGTGAAATGGACGAACCTGAAAGCCAAGGTGCTATTGCTCTGGCTTCACGCGAAGGCTTGGACAACTTGGTATTCGTCATCAACTGTAACCTGCAACGTTTGGACGGCCCAGTACGCGGTAACGGCAAAATCATTCAAGAGCTGGAAGGCAACTTTGCCGGCGCCGGCTGGAATGTTGTGAAAGTCGTCTGGGGTCGTCGTTGGGACCGCCTCTTGGCAAAAGACAAAGATGGCATCCTGCGCAAACGTATGGAAGAGTGCTTGGACGGTGACTACCAAACTTACAAATCCAAAGACGGTGCATACGTTCGCGAACACTTCTTCAATACACCTGAACTGAAAGCATTGGTCGCCGATATGACTGATGACGAAATTTGGGCATTGAACCGCGGTGGTCATGACCCTCAAAAAGTCTACAACGCTTACGACCGCGCTGCGAATCACGCTAACGGCAAACCTACTGTAATCTTGGCAAAAACCATTAAAGGTTACGGTATGGGTGCATCCGGCGAAGGTCAAAACGTTGCCCACCAAGCCAAAAAAATGGACAAAGCGTCTCTGAAACAATTCCGTGACCGCTTTGACATTCCTGTAACTGACGAGCAAATCGACAGTGGCGACCTGCCTTACCTGACTTTTGCTCCTGACAGCGAAGAATACAAATACCTGCACGCACGTCGCGAATCTTTGGGTGGCTACCTGCCTCAACGCAACCCTACCCAAGACGTTCTGGAAGTGCCTGAACTGTCAGCATTTGATGCCCAACTGAAATCCAGCGGTGACCGTGAATTCTCCACCACCATGGCTTTCGTACGCATCCTGTCTACTTTGCTGAAAGACAAAAAAATCGGCAAACGCGTTGTACCTATCGTTCCTGACGAAAGCCGTACTTTCGGTATGGAAGGTATGTTCCGCCAATACGGCATTTGGAACCCTAAAGGCCAACAATACACCCCTCAAGATAAAGACCAACTGATGTTCTACAAAGAATCCGTCGACGGTCAAATCTTGCAAGAAGGTATTAACGAGCCAGGCGCAATGGCTGACTGGATCGCGGCTGCAACCAGCTACGCCAACAGCAACTTTGCGATGATTCCTTTCTACATCTACTACTCTATGTTCGGTTTCCAACGTATCGGCGACTTGGCATGGGCTGCCGGCGATATGCACGCACGCGGCTTCCTGTTGGGTGGTACTGCCGGCCGTACAACGCTGAATGGTGAAGGTCTGCAACACGAAGACGGCCACAGCCATATTCAAGCAGATTTGATTCCAAATTGTGTTTCTTACGATCCAACATTCCAATACGAAGTAGCCGTTATCGTTCAAGACGGTCTGCGCCGTATGTATGCCAATAACGAAGACGTGTTCTACTACATCACCCTAATGAACGAGAACTACGCTCACCCGGACATGCCTGAAGGCGCAGAAGAAAACATCCTGAAAGGTATGTATCTGCTGAAAGCCAGCGGCAAAGGCGACAAGAAAGTTCAATTGATGGGTTCCGGTACTATCCTGCAAGAAGTAATTGCCGGTGCCGAATTGTTGAAAGCCGACTTCGGCGTAGAAGCAGACATCTGGTCTTGCCCATCATTCAACCAGCTGCACCGCGATGCCATCGAAGTGGAACGCTTCAATCGTCTGAACCCATTGGAAACTGCAAAAGTACCGTTTGTTACTTCTCAACTGCAAGGTCATGACGGTCCGGTTATTGCCGCTACCGACTACATCCGCAGCTATGCTGACCGCATCCGTGCCTACATCCCTAACGACTACCACGTCTTGGGTACTGACGGCTTCGGTCGCTCCGACAGCCGTGCCAACCTGCGCAGCTTCTTTGAAGTTGACCGCTACAACGTTGCCGTTGCTGCATTGAGCGCATTGGCCGAACAAGGCAAAGTCAGCAAAGAAACCGTTCAACAAGCTATTGAAAAATATGGCATCAAAGCCGATTCAGCTCCTAGCTGGAAACGCTAATTGATGTTTCAGACGGCCTGTTTGCTTCATTCAGACATCAGGCCGTCTGAAAACCAAATGCTTGAATGGTTTGAACAAACTGTACCGATGCCGTGTGAAACAGTTTTTAGATGGCATCAAACTGAAAATATTAAAGGAACTCAAATGAGTATCGTAGAAATCAAAGTCCCTGATATCGGCGGTCATGAAAACGTCGACATCATCGCCGTAGAAGTTAAAGTAGGCGACACTATTGCCGTTGACGACACCCTGATTACTTTGGAAACCGACAAAGCCACTATGGACGTACCTGCTGATGCAGCCGGCGTCGTGAAAGAAGTTAAAGTTAAAGTTGGCGATAAAATCTCTGAAGGCGGCGTTATTTTGACCGTTGAAACCGGTGCTGCCGCTGCTGATGCCGCTCCGGCCCCTGCAGCAGAAGCTCCTGCTGCTGCGCCTGCAGCCGCTCCTGCCGGTGGTGCTACCGTACAAGTTGTTGTACCAGATATCGGCGGTCACTCTAACGTAGACGTTATTGCCGTTGAAATCAAAGTTGGCGACACTGTTGCCGTTGACGACACCCTGATTACTTTGGAAACCGACAAAGCCACCATGGACGTACCATGTACCGAAGCCGGTGTGGTTAAAGCCGTATTTGTAAAAGTTGGCGACAAAGTATCTGAAGGTTCTGCCATTATCGAAGTAGAAACCGCTGGTTCCGCCGCAGCTGCTCCTGCTCCTGCCGCTCAAGCTGCCGCTCCTGCACCGGCTGCCGCTCCGGCTCCTGCTGCTCCCGCACCAGCCGCTGCGCCTGCGCCAGCTGCACCTGCTCCTGCCAAAATCGACGAAGCTGCGTTTGCCAAAGCTCACGCAGGTCCTTCCGCACGTAAACTGGCGCGTGAATTGGGCGTAGATTTGGGTCAAGTCAAAGGTACCGGTCTGAAAGGCCGTATCATGGGCGAAGACGTTAAAGCCTTCGTTAAATCCGTTATGCAAAGTGGTGCAGGCAAACCTGCCGCTGCCTCTTTGGGCGGTGGTCTGGACTTGTTGCCATGGCCTAAAGTTGACTTCTCTAAATTCGGCAGCATCGAAGTTAAAGAACTGTCACGCATTAAGAAAATCTCCGGTCAAAACCTGTCTCGCAACTGGGTTGTGATTCCTCACGTTACCGTACACGAAGAAGCGGACATGACCGAATTGGAAGAATTCCGCAAACAGCTGAACAAAGAATGGGAACGCGAAGGCGTGAAACTGTCCCCATTGGCGTTCATCATCAAAGCCTCTGTTGCTGCGCTGAAAGCCTTCCCTGAATTCAACGCCTCTCTGGATGGCGACAACTTGGTGCTGAAAAACTACTTCAATATCGGTTTCGCAGCAGACACGCCAAACGGCTTGGTTGTTCCAGTCATCAAAGACGTGGACCAAAAAGGCTTGAAACAAATCAGCCAAGAGCTGACCGAATTGTCTAAAAAAGCCCGCGAAGGCAAGCTCAAACCGCAAGAAATGCAAGGCGCATGCTTTACCATTTCCAGCTTGGGCGGTATCGGCGGCACAGGCTTCACGCCGATCGTGAATGCTCCTGAAGTCGCCATCTTGGGTGTGTGCAAATCCCAAATCAAACCGGTTTGGAACGGCAAAGAATTCGCTCCTCGCCTGATGTGCCCATTGAGCCTGTCCTTCGACCACCGCGTCATCGACGGTGCCGCCGGTATGCGCTTTACCGTATTCCTGGCTAACCTGTTGAAAGACTTCCGCCGCATTACTCTGTAATCCGAGCATTTTCAGACGGCCTTTTTACTCAGGCCGTCTGAAAAAAGAAGTCCGAACATCATTCAGAAAGATTAGACATGAGCTTAGTTGAATTAAAAGTGCCCGACATTGGCGGTCACGAAAATGTAGATATTATTGCGGTTGAAGTAAATGTGGGCGATACCATTGCCGTGGACGATACCCTGATTACTTTGGAAACCGATAAAGCGACTATGGACGTACCTGCCGAAGTTGCAGGCGTAGTCAAAGAAGTTAAAGTTAAAGTGGGCGACAAAATCTCTGAAGGCGGTTTGATTGTTGTCGTTGAGGCCAAAGGTGCAGCTGCTGCTCCTAAAGCCGAAGCGCCTACTGCTCCTGCACAAGAAGCACCTAAAGCAGCCGCTCCTGCCCCTCAAGCTGCTCAATTCGGCGGCTCTGCCGATGCCGAATACGACGTAGTCGTATTGGGTGGCGGCCCTGGCGGTTATTCTGCTGCATTTGCCGCTGCTGACGAAGGCTTGAAAGTTGCTATCGTTGAACGTTACAAAACTTTGGGCGGCGTTTGCTTGAACGTCGGCTGTATCCCTTCCAAAGCACTGTTGCACAATGCTGCCGTTATCGATGAAGTACGCCACTTGGCTGCCAACGGTATCAAATACCCTGAGCCTGAACTCGATATCGACATGCTGCGCGGCTACAAAGACGGCGTTGTTTCCCGCCTGACTACCGGTTTGGCAGGCATGGCTAAAGGCCGTAAAGTAGACATTATCCAAGGTGACGGCCAATTCTTGGATCCGCACCACTTGGAAGTTTCTTTGACGACCAGCGAAGTGTACGAACAAGCTACACCTACCGGCGAGAAAAAAATCGTTGCCTTCAAAAACTGTATCATTGCAGCAGGCAGCCGCGTAACCAAACTGCCTTTCATTCCTGAAGATCCACGCATCATCGATTCCAGCGGTGCACTGGCTCTGAAAGAAGTACCGGGCAAACTGTTGATCATCGGCGGCGGTATTATCGGTCTCGAAATGGGTACGGTTTACAGCACTCTGGGTTCTCGCCTGGATGTTGTTGAAATGATGGACGGCCTGATGCAAGGCGCAGACCGCGACTTGGTTAAAGTATGGCAAAAACAAAACGAATACCGTTTTGACAACATCATGATCAACACCAAAACTGTTGCTGTCGAGCCTAAAGAAGACGGCGTTTACGTTACCTTCGAAGGTGCAAATGCGCCTAAAGAGCCACAACGTTACGATGCCGTACTCGTAGCTGCCGGTCGTGCGCCTAACGGCAAACTCATCAGCGCTGAGAAAGCCGGTGTTGCTGTAACTGATCGCGGCTTCATCGAAGTGGACAAACAAATGCGCACTAACGTGCCGCACATCTACGCTATCGGCGATATCGTCGGTCAACCGATGTTGGCACACAAAGCCGTGCACGAAGGCCACGTTGCCGCTGAAAACTGTGCCGGCCACAAAGCCTACTTCGACGCGCGTGTTATTCCGGGCGTTGCCTACACTTCTCCTGAAGTGGCATGGGTTGGCGAAACCGAGTTGTCTGCCAAAACCTCCGGCCGCAAAATCACCAAAGCCAACTTCCCATGGGCTGCTTCCGGCCGTGCAATTGCCAACGGTTGCGACAATGGTTTCACTAAGCTGATTTTTGATGCTGAAACTGGCCGCATCATCGGTGGCGGTATCGTTGGCCCTAACGGCGGCGATATGATCGGCGAAGTCTGCTTGGCCATCGAAATGGGCTGTGATGCAGCCGATATCGGTAAAACCATCCACCCACACCCAACCCTGGGCGAATCCATCGGTATGGCTGCGGAAGTGGCATTGGGCGTATGTACCGACCTGCCTGCTCAGAAAAAGAAATAAGTTCACTCAAATAAAATTTGAACGAACTTGATGGAACAAAGGCCGTCTGAATGTTTCAGACGGCCTTTTCACAAATAAGGAGACTCAATATGAAAAAAATCGAAGCTATTATCAAACCTTTCAAACTCGACGATGTACGCGAAATCCTGACTGAAATCGGCATTACCGGCATGACTGTTAGCGAAGTGAAAGGCTTTGGCCGCCAAAAAGGCCATACGGAAATTTATCGCGGCGCAGAATACGCGGTTGATTTCCTGCCTAAAGTAAAAATCGAATTGGTATTGGCTGACGATAAAGTCGATCAAGCTGTTGATGCCATCTTGGAAACCGCGCATTCCGGCAAAATCGGTGACGGTAAAATCTTTATTTATCCGGTTGAAGAAGCTATCCGTATCCGTACCGGTGAACGCTCGGAAGCAGCGCTTTAATAGAAATCGCAAAACACAGAATACAAATGCCGTCTGAAAATAAGTCGTAGCGTGGTTTGTTCAGGACTTATTTTTCAGACGGCATTAATTGAATACCCCCCCATTCTCTAAAGTCTATCCAAGTAAACCGGTTACCGAAAACCTCACGCCATCAAGTATGGAGGAATTCAAGGCAATGCTTCCCTTGGCCTTCATGAACGACTTTACCGTATCAAATAACTCTTTCCAAAAAATAAATTACCCAATCCCATTCTTAAAAACCTCAACGCCCTACTTCTAAAATCAAATCCCCCATATTTTTCCCTATTCTTATTGCCGCTTTACTTTTCAGACGACCCCTTTATCCAAACTCCGTTATAATGACGGCTTTAAAATTAATTCATTCCCAAGACGGTCTTATCATGAAACACATCCACATTATCGGTATCGGCGGCACATTTATGGGCGGCGTAGCGGCTATTGCCAAAGAAGCAGGTTTTAAAGTCAGCGGTTGCGACGCAAAGATGTATCCGCCGATGAGTACCCAGCTTGAAGCCTTGGGCATAGACGTACACGAAGGTTTTGATGCCGCTCAATTGGACAAATTTAAAGCCGATATTTACGTTATCGGTAATGTTGCCAAACGCGGCATGGATGTGATTGAAGCCATTTTGAACAAAGGCCTGCCTTATATTTCCGGCCCACAATGGCTTGCTGAAAACGTATTACACCATCATTGGGTACTCGGTGTAGCCGGCACACACGGCAAAACGACTACCGCCTCCATGCTCGCCTGGGTCTTGGAATATGCCGGTCTCGCTCCGGGCTTCCTGATTGGTGGCGTACCGGAAAACTTCAGCGTTTCCGCCCGTCTGCCACAACCCCCGCGCCAAGACCCTAACTCAAAATCCCCATTCTTCGTTATCGAAGCCGACGAATACGATACTGCCTTTTTTGACAAACGCTCCAAATTCGTACACTACCGTCCGCGTACCGCCATTTTGAACAATCTTGAATTCGACCACGCCGACATTTTTGCCGATTTGGGCGCCATTCAAACCCAATTCCATCATTTGGTACGCACCGTGCCGTCTGAAGGCCTCATCGTCTGCAACGGCCAACAGCAAAGCCTGCAAGATACTCTGGATAAAGGCTGCTGGACGCCCGTAGAAAAATTTGGTACCGAACAAGGCTGGCAGGTTGGTACCGTCCATGCCGACGGCTCGTTCGACGTACGTCATCACGGCGAAACAGTCGGACACGTCGCGTGGGAACTGATGGGCGAACACAACCGTATGAACGCCCTCGCCGTTATCTCCGCTGCACGTCATGCCGGCGTCGATATTCAGACGGCCTGCGAAGCTTTAAGTGCATTTAAAAACGTCAAACGCCGTATGGAAATCAAAGGCACGGTAAACGGCATCACTGTTTACGATGACTTTGCCCACCACCCGACCGCCATCGAAACCACTATCGAAGGTCTGCGCCAGCACGTCGGTAACGCACGCATCCTCGCCGTCCTCGAGCCACGTTCTAACACTATGAAACTCGGTACCATGAAAGCCGCCCTGCCCGCAAGCTTAAACAATGCCGACCAAGTGTTCTGCTACGCCGGTGGCGTGGACTGGGACGTCGCCGAAGCCCTCGCGCCTTTAGGTGACAAACTGCACGTAGGCAAAGACTTCGATGCCTTTGTTGCCGAAATTGTGAAAAATGCCGAAGCAGGCGATCATATTTTGGTCATGAGCAACGGCGGTTTCGGTGGAATACACGGGAAGCTGTTAGAAGCATTGAAATAGCCTTCTCCAATAACTAAGGCCGTCTGAAAAGTTTTCAGACGGCCTTTTATCATATGCCAATTTAAAATCTATATTTACAAAAAATGTTTTGGTAATACCCAAATAACACTCATCTATTATTTGCCCGTACATACTTGCTCAAGACCATTTTTCCATTATGCATTGCCAACCCACTCAAAAATCTGATAATAATGCAGACAACATCTAAGCCGTGCATATATCATGAAACACAAAATAGCCTTTAAGCCCATAGTTCTCAGTATTGCGCTTTCTATCCTTCTGATTACAACAGTTGTATTTTTTGCTCGTCATCACAATTCTATCCTAAGTATTAATACCGATTTCCTACAACAAAAAATTACCGAACCCAAAGGACCATCACCGAAAATCGTACAATCTGCGCGCAACCAAATCGGCAAAACCCTTCGTTACGACCCAGCTTACACGAAGCTCACTTATCCGATGGGAGATGTGCCGATATCAAAAGGCGTTTGCACAGACGTCATTATCCGTGCCTTGCGCGACCAAAATATAGATTTGCAAGATCTTGTTCATCAAGACATGAGCCGCAACTTTTCCGTCTATCCGAAACGCTGGGGTTTGAAACAACCTGATACCAATATTGACCACCGCCGCGTACCTAACCTAATGACTTATTTCACGCGTCAAGGCTGGGCAGTTCAAGATACAAACTATCAAGCTGGCGATATTGTAACTTGGGAACTGAAAGGCAACCGTCCCCATATCGGTATCGTCTCCGATCGAAAAATCGGAGACAGGCCCCTGATTATCCATAATATCGGTTCAGGAACCCGTGAAGACGATGTCCTCTACCGCTACACCATTACCGGACATTTCAGACTTCCCGTTCAATAAATCCTGGTGCTAAGCTCTAAATACTAGTTTTGCATCTGAAAAGCCATAGAGCAATAAAAAAGGCCGTCTGAAACAGTTTCAGATGGCCTTTTACTTACCTAACCCTCTTTATTTAACCGCAACCACCACATTTGCCGCAGCCACTGCTGCAGTCGCGTTTTTTCGGTTTGAACACGAATTTTCGCAAGAGGAAGAATACGCAGGCGAGCATAATCAAGCCGACGATAATATATTGAGTCATGATGATAGTATCCTTGAAGAAATTTGGTAAACCACGAATGCGGCAAAATAAGCCATCAGGAACAAATAGCCTGTAATCATAAGCATATTTTTCGTGGATTTGGTTTCGCGTCTAATCACGGTCAAAGTCGCGGCACACATCGGAGCATACACATACCAAGCCAAGAAGGCAAAGGCGGTCGGCAAGCCCCAGTTGTTGTGTATAATAGGAATCAAAGCGTTTTGTACCGCATCTTCAGACGACGCGCTGACGGCGTAAACAGTACCCAAAGCGGCAACGACCACTTCGCGCGCGGCAATACCCGGAATCATGGCGATACACATTTCCCAAGTAAAGCCTAAAGGTGCAAAAAACGGCTGAATAGCATGACCAAGCGTACCTGCCAAGCTGTAATCGATGGCGGCACCGGTTGCGCCTTCAGGCGGTTGCGGCCAGCTTACCAAGCCCCACAGAACCACGGCCAACGCAAAAATGATGGTACCGGCACGCTTCAGGAAGGCTTTTACCCTATCCCACAAGCTGGTCATGATGTGTTTGAAGTTAGGCGTACGGAAAGTCGGCAATTCCATCAAAAGTGGGAATTGTTGCACATTGCCTTTCATCCGCGCCAAGCGTTTCATGATATACGCTGCCAATGCAGCCGACAGAATGCCTACGATATAAAGAATAAACAATGTCAGGCCTTGCAGGTTGAAAATCCCACCCACTGTACGGTCAGGAATAACAGCGGCGATAATCAGCGCATACACTGGCAAACGTGCGGAACAAGTCAGCAACGGCGCAACCGCGATGGTAACAAGGCGTTCGCGCGGGTCGTTAATGGTACGCGCCGACATCACGGCAGGAACGGCACAGGCAAAGCTGGACAAAAGGGGAATAAACGAACGGCCGGACAAACCGCTTTTTGCCATGATGTTATCCAGCAGGAAGGCTGCACGCGGCAGATAGCCTGAGTCTTCCAAGAGCAGGATAAAGGCAAACAAAATCGTAATCTGAGGCAGGAACACCAACACGCTGCCCAAACCGGCAATGACGCCGTTGACCAGCAAATCGTTGAGGATGCCCGGCTCCATGTTGGCGCCTATCCATTCGCCCAGCGCGGTAAAGCCACCTTCGATGGCGTCCATAATCGGCGCCGCCCATGTGTAAACCGCTTGGAACACCATAAACAGGATGACCAGCAGCATAATCATGCCCCAGACGGGGTGCAGCACGATGTCGTCGAGTTTTTTGTGCCATGCGGGCAGCGTCATCTGGGTGCGTACCACTTGTGCCAAAATCGATTCGACTTCTTGATAAAGTTTGTCGCTATCCAGCGCATCGAGCGTGCGTTCGGCAGAGGCGGGGTTTGCGGGGAAAGAGCGTTTGCGCGGCAGCTTCGCCACGGCTTCGCGTACAGCCTGTACACCCGACGCGCTCACTGCAACTGTTTCCAAAACAGGTGCATCCAACAACTCGCTCAGTTTGGCCGCGTCGATATTCAAGCCCCTTTTGCGGGCCACGTCGCTCAAATTCAGCGACACCACCATAGGCAGTCCCAGCGTTTTCAGTTCCAAAATCATGCGCAGGGTCATACGCAGGTTGGTCGCGTCGGCAACGGCAATAATGGCATCGGGCGGAATGCCCATCTTGCCTACCATTACATCTTTCGCCACCGCTTCGTCGGGGCTGGTCGTGCGTAGGCTGTATGTGCCCGGCAGGTCGATAATGCGGACGGCCTCGTCGTCGAGGAAGGCGCCCTCGCGCTTATCGACAGTTACGCCCGGATAATTGGCAACCTTGGCATGTGAGCCGGTCAAACCGTTGAACAAAACGGTTTTGCCGCAGTTTGGCGCGCCAATCAAGGCAAAATAGCTTAGTTCCATCATTTTTCCTTATTCTTTCAGACGGCCTTAAACGGCCTCAACGATACGACACATAATCTTCCCGGCCTCTTCCGAACGCAGGGAAAATTGGGATTGGTTACCCAAACGTACCGCAAACGGGCCTCTCCCAAAACCACCCACTGCAATCACTTGCAACGGCATTCCGCTGGAAAAACCCAAATCCGCAAGACGACGGGTTACCAAGGAATCCAATTCGCCAAAAACAGGGTTGGAAATAATAGAATCAATATGGACGACTGCGCCTTTTTTCAGGCGCGACAAAGGAACAGCAGACATAAGCCTCTCTTTTCATTTGTTTTAAAAAATCAGATTATTAGAAATGTGAGAAGTGCTGACGAATGTGTGGCACATTTGAAAGGTTGGTTATGAGTGGCTATTCGCTACTTCTTTCAATAAGTGCGGTTTGTTTTGAGTATTGTTATTTTCTTTGCTAATGATAAATCTTATTAATGTAAAAATCAAATGTAACAAGATAAACTAAAAAGGCTGAAATCCTTTTATCATTAGGATTTCAGCCTTTTTATACACTCAACAAACCAAAGGCCGTCTGAAAACTTTCAGACGGCCTTCAAAATAAAAAACCGAATCAAATCGGTTTTTTATTCCCATTCAGGGAAAGACTCTAAATTACAGAGCGTCTTTCAATGCTTTACCGGCACGGAATTTAGGAGTTTTAGCAGCAGCAATAGTCAAAGGCTCGCCAGTTTTAGGGTTGCGGCCTTGACGTTCGGCGCGTTCGCCGACGTAGAAAGTACCGAAACCGACCAGAGTAACAGTGTCGCCGTTTTTCAACGCGTTGGTTACGGCATTAGTAGTAGCATCCAAAGCTTTTTGCGCAGCAGATTTGGAAATGCCGGCTTCTTGAGCAATTGCTTCGATCAATTCAGACTTATTCACAATTAGTCCCTTCCTATCGTAAAAAATGATGAAATGCCCGAATACTCGGGTCTTAAGCACTTTTAAAGCACATACGCACTTTATAGCAATTCTGAAATTATCATGTCAAGTAAAAAATGTGGAATTGCCCTATTTTTGGGGCATTCAGGGCAAAACCACATTTTTTGCAACATCAGACGGCCAACTTAATGCTTAGTTGCTTTTGTTCTTGACTTCGTCTTAGAAGTTTGCGGAGTTTCGTCAACCGCCAATTCAGCCGCCCATTGCTCAGGCTGAGCTTCCAAACCCAAAGCCAACACTTCATCAATCCATTTGACCGGATGAATGGTCAGACCGGTTTTGACATTTTCAGGGATTTCTTCCAAATCTTTGACGTTGTCTTTTGGAATCAATACATGCTTGATCCCGCCACGCAAAGCAGCCAGCAGTTTTTCCTTCAAACCGCCAATCGGCAAGACTTCGCCACGCAAAGTGATTTCGCCGGTCATCGCCACGTCTGCACGCACCGGAATTTTGGTAAAGGCAGAAACCATCGCCAAAGTCATGGCGATACCTGCACTCGGACCGTCTTTCGGCGTCGCACCTTCAGGTACATGGACGTGAATGTCTTTCTTCTCGTAAAAATCAGGAGCCAGACCCACTGATTCAGCACGTGAACGGACAACCGACCATGCGGCCGATACCGATTCTTTCATGACATCGCCCAGTTGGCCGGTGCATTGAATCGTACCTTTGCCCGGCAAGGCAACCGCCTCAACGGTCAACAACTCGCCACCGACTTCGGTCCAAGCCAGACCGGTTACCTGACCGATGCGATTTTCGCTTTCGGCCACACCATAGTCGAAACGGCGCACGCCCAGATAGTCATGCAGATTTTTCTCAGTAACTTTAATCGCTTTAGGCTTGGCCTTGCTTACTGTTTTGGATTTGGACGCTTTTTTCTTGTCCTCATTCAAAGTAACCTGCATCACTACTTTGCGGCAGATTTTGGCAATTTCGCGATCCAACGAGCGGACACCGGCCTCGCGGGTGTAGTAACGGATAATATCGCGCACTGCACTCTCATCAACCACCAACTCGCCCTCTTTCACACCATTGCGCTTCATTTGTTTCGGCACAAGGTATTGCATGGCGATATTGATTTTTTCGTCTTCCGTATAACCGGACAGGCGGATAATTTCCATACGGTCAAGCAGCGGAGTCGGGATATTCAAGCTGTTTGAAGTGGCAATAAACATCACATCGCTCAAATCATAATCGACTTCGGCATAGTGGTCGGCGAACTTGTTGTTTTGCTCAGGATCCAGCACTTCAAGCAATGCACTGGCCGGATCACCGCGGAAATCGCTGCCCATCTTGTCGATTTCATCCAGCAGGAACAATGGATTTTTCACACCCGCTTTCGCCATGTTTTGCAGGATTTTGCCCGGCATAGAGCCGATATAGGTACGGCGGTGGCCTCGGATTTCGCTTTCATCACGCACGCCGCCCAAGGCCATACGCACATATTGGCGACCTGTGGCTTTGGCAATCGACTCACCCAAGGAAGTTTTACCCACCCCCGGAGGACCAACCAGACACAAAATCGGGCCTTTGAGCTTGTCCATACGTTTTTGAACAGCCAAATATTCCAAAATGCGCTCTTTGACTTTTTCCAAACCATAGTGGTCGGCATTCAAAATCAAATCAGCCTTGGCAATATCTTTGCTGACACGGGATTTTTTCTTCCACGGCAGCTCAAGCAAAGTATCGATATAGTTGCGCACGACAGTAGATTCCGCAGACATCGGCGGCATCATTTTCAGTTTTTTCAATTCAGACAGACATTTTTCTTCAGCCTCTTTGCTCATGCCTGCTTCTTTGATTTTGTTTTCCAGCGCATCCAGCTCGTCGCGCTCGTCCTCTTCGCCCAACTCTTTCTGAATCGCTTTCACTTGCTCATTCAAGTAATACTCGCGTTGGGATTTTTCCATTTGACGTTTCACGCGACCACGGATGCGTTTCTCAACCTGCATGATGTCGAGTTCGGCTTCCAACTGCGCCAGTAGAAATTCCAAACGGTCAACAATACCGGCAGTCTCCAGCACATATTGACGCTGCTCCAATTTCAGCTGCAAATGCGCGGCAATAGTATCGGCAAGACGGCTGTTGTCATCGATACTGCTGATGGTGCTGATAACTTCGGCAGGAATTTTTTTGTTCAACTTCGCATATTGCTCAAATTGAGTCAGCAGAGTACGGCGCAAGGCCTCAATTTCAGGATTGTCTTTGTCGCTATTCTCATCAATCGCCTCAACATGAGACAAAAACAATCCGCCTGTTTCATCAACCGTCAACGCGCGCGCACGACGGATACCTTCTACCAATACTTTAACGGTACCGTCAGGCAGCTTCAAAACCTGCAAAACTTGGGCAACCGTACCGGTCTGGTGCAAGTCTTCAGCTTTAGGGTCTTCTGTATTAGGGTCAAGCTGGGCCAACAGGAAAACCGGATCATCATTGGCCATTGCCGCCTCAAGGGCCGCAATCGATTTAGGACGACCGACGAACAGCGGCAATACCATATGCGGATACACCACGACATCGCGTAAAGGCAAGGTAGCCAGCGCACTGTATTCCTCGAAATATTTGTCTTTTGTCGGCATAGTTAATAATCTCAATCATTGTTAAATCAGAATGTAGCTCAAAATTGGGCTGAAGCGCTGCATTTCAAGACTTGAAAACAGCTTATCCGCACCTATTTTCGAAAACATCATTTTTATAGCCCGATATGGACGTTTACGATAAAATATATCGGATTTCGGGCCGTCTGAAAACTTTTCAGACGGCCCTGGCTAACCAAACAAGGTAGTAAACCATGACAGACTCAACCGAAAAAAAATCATTAATTGAATTCCCTTGCACCTTTCCTGTAAAAGTCATGGGCGCAGTTCATCCCGAATTTGAATCCGCCATCTTGGAAACCGTGCGTAAACACGCTCCCGACACCGAGCCGCACCACATTACTACGCGCCCAAGCAGCAAAGGCAACTACACCAGCGCAACCGTCAAAGTAAATGTTGATAACCAAGAGCAGCTCGACAATATCTACCGCGACCTGACTTCACACGAATTGGTAAAAGTGGTGCTGTAATGAAAATCGTGCACAAAGGCTTGGTCGATTACCTGCCGACTTTCGAAGCCATGAAGGCATTTAATGCCTCGCGTGACGAAAACACCGAAGACGAATTATGGGTGGTCGAACATCCGCCCGTATTCACCCAGGGCTTGGCCGGAAAACCTGAACACCTCCTCATTCGCGACGATATACCCGTTGTCCAAATTGACAGAGGCGGTCAAATTACCTACCACGGTCCCGGCCAATTGGTCGTTTATACGATGATCAATTTCAAACGCCGTAAGACCAGTGTGCGCCATATCGTTTCCGCACTTGAGAACAGCATCATCGCCACCTTGGCAGAATACGGCATCGAAGCAGCAGCCGATCCAAAACGTCCCGGCGTTTATGTCGGCGAGCGTAAAATCGCTTCCCTGGGCCTGCGTATCAAAGACGGTTCCGTTTACCACGGCTTGGCGCTTAACGTGAATATGGATTTAAGTCCGTTTACCCATATCAACCCCTGCGGTTATGCCGGTATGGAAATGACCCAAATTGCCGACTTTGTCTCTCCGGCACCCAGTTTGGCAGAAGTTGCAGATAAACTGACCAAGCATTTACAAAAAGAGCTGGCATAAGGCCGTCTGAAAATATTCGACCCCAACACCATCTTTTAACTGCCCCTCTGAACCCACAAGCCCTTAGGTCATAAAGACTACGATAAGCTTTTCAGACGGCCTTTATAACGACAGAAAGAACACATCACCATGAGTGAAGAAGTAAAAAACGACCCCAAACGCGGCATCAAACTAAAAGGTGCAGACAAAACTGCACGCATTCCGATTAAAGTGGTTCCATTGGAACAAAAATTGAAAAAGCCCGAATGGATCCGCGCCAAATTACCGGGCAAGAAATTCTTTGAAATCAAAAATATTCTTCGCGAACAAAAAATGCATACTGTATGCGAAGAAGCATCTTGTCCAAATATCAGCGAATGCTTTACCAAGGGTACGGCCACATTCATGATCATGGGCGATATTTGTACCCGCCGCTGCCCGTTCTGCGACGTTGGCCATGGCCGCCCCAATATGTTGGATCCTGACGAGCCTAAACACTTGGCCGAATCCGTCAAATCCATGAACCTGCGCTATGTCGTAATCACTTCCGTCGACCGTGACGACCTGCGTGATGGCGGCGCCCAACACTTCGCTGACTGCATTAAAGCCATCCGCGAAACCAGCCCGAATACCAAAATCGAAATCCTTGTTCCCGATTTCCGCGGCCGTCTGGACATCGCACTGGAAATCTTGGCAGAAACGCCACCCGACGTGATGAACCACAACTTGGAAACCCATCCAAGCCTGTATAAAAAAGCCCGTCCAGGTGCCAACTACCAACATTCCCTCGAGCTTCTACGCCGCTACAAAGAAATGATGCCCCATATTCCGACCAAATCCGGCATCATGGTCGGCTTGGGCGAAACAGACGAGGACGTGCGCGAAATCATGCGCGATATGCGTGCCAACAATATCGAGATGATTACCATCGGCCAATATCTGCAACCTTCAGACGGCCACTTGCCCGTCTTGCGCTATGTAACGCCCGACCAATTCAAAGTTTTTGAAAAAGAAGCATACGAATTGGGCTTTACCAATGCCGCCATCGGCGCAATGGTTCGTTCCAGCTACCACGCTGACGAACAAGCAGCCGAAGCTTTGCGTGAAACCCACGGCGGTTGCAGCCATCACTAAGGTTTAAATCATATAAGGCCGCCTGAAAAATCAGGAAACTGTTTTTCAGACGGCCTTTATTTATGCAAAACTCTTTAGATTTTAAAAAAATGAACTTTAGTCGGTTTCTATTAAGCCAATCTTAAGCAATACAAAAAAGCGGCTAAACAGAATAAACACTGTTTGCCGCTTTTTAATTTATTTCTTTATTTACTTCTTCAACAATTTTGCCGCTTCAATCGCATAGTAAGTCAAAATGCCATCAGCACCGGCGCGTTTGAATGCCAATAAGCTTTCCAAAATGGTTTTTTCACCATCCAACCAGCCGTTTTGAATGGCAGCCTGAAGCATGGCATATTCGCCGGAAACTTGGTAAGCGTAAGTCGGTACGCCAAACTCGTCTTTGACTCGACGGACGACATCCAGATACGGCAGACCCGGTTTTACCATGACCATATCTGCGCCCTCTTGAATATCCAATGCTACTTCGTGCAAGGCTTCATCAGTGTTTGCAGGATCCATTTGGTAGGTTTTCTTGTCTGCCTTACCCAAATTACCGGAGCTGCCAACAGCATCGCGGAACGGGCCATAGAACGCTGAAGCATATTTTGCCGAATACGCCATAATGCGCGTATGGATATGTCCAGCATCTTCTAAGGCTTCACGGATGGCAAGAATACGTCCGTCCATCATGTCTGATGGGGCAATGACTTGTGCGCCTGCATCAGCATGACACAAAGCCTGTTTTACCAAAACTTCAATGGTTTCATCGTTGAGGACATAGCCATTTTCATCGGTTAAACCATCTTGGCCGTGAATGGTATAAGGGTCCAAGGCAACGTCGGTCATGATACCCAACTCTGGGAATTTCTCGCGCAGGGTTCTTACTACTGTCGGTACCAAGCCTTCAGGGTTATAAGCCTCTTCTGCAAGCTCGGTTTTGTTTTGCGTTACCACGGGAAACAAAGCCAGCATAGGAATGCCGAGCTTCAATGCTTCTTCAGCAGTGAACAACAATTTGTCCAAACTTTGGCGTTTGACACCGGGCATGGACGGGACTGCCTCTTCCTGATTCTGGCCTTCCAATACAAAAACCGGATAGATCAAATCATCTGCTGTCAAAGTATGCTCGCGCATCAGGCGACGTGAAAAATCGTCTTTACGCATACGGCGCATACGGGTGTTTGAGACATAACGCGGAGGGAAATTCATAATAATTGCCTTTAAATGATGAAGTCTTAAAATCAGTCTTCGACTTGACGCATGGCCTTAACCGAACGCTTGATTTCGCTGAGCGTATCGGTTTTATAACCGCTACGTTCCTGTTCGGTCATACCGTTTTGATCCAATTGGGCGATATTTTTCAATGCCTCGGCATACTGGCCGTCTGAAAGTTTTTCCTGTTTGATGTGCCAACGGTTTTTCACTTCGGAAGCCGTCCATAAGCCTACTTTGTTGTAGTAGAACAAAATGCTTGCCGCTAGCGTTTTCATATCGCTGTCAGGCTTGGCACTGCCGATACTGCGGCCGATACGGTTGTTGCGCTGATCGACCGCTTGGTCGGCAAGGTAGCGGCTGAAGTAGTCATCTTTACCTTCACGCAATTCCATATCCGTCAGACGCGCATTACCTGCTTTTTCTGCAATAATGCTGTCGAATTTGGAAGCAATCGCCGCCTGCCACAATGCTTGGCGTACGGCATTGACTTGTGTTCCCCTGCTGTCGCCGTTTGCTTTGTCATCCAAACCTGAACGCTCGGCAAAGCGTGTGGCATTGCTGGTCATATTGATTAAACCTTCGTCTTCCATGCCGATAACTTGGGCGGCTACGGGATGGTTAAGCGCGAATTGAGCCATTTTACTGCGACGGCTTTGATCTTCCTGATACGATTGACAGCCGGACAATACCAGCATGCCGAGAACGGCGCATTGAATGTGTTTTTTAATATGTTTCATGATGTAACTATCGATATTATTGTGTGAGTTCAACTTCTTTGTTTAACATAGAAACGCCCGTAAGCGCAAATTAATTTCCATACGGACAAATCGGCGCATGAATGGCTATTTTATAATAAAAATAAGGCCGTCTGAAAACTTTCAGACGGCCTGAGTATTTTTAACCCAGTAAGCTGCGAATCTGCGGCCAGTAAAACAGGCAGGCTATCGAACAAATAGCAATGCTGATACCAGCTGCATTAATGCTGCTGATTTTTTCCTTAAATATTGCCGCACCAATCAGCGTACCCAAAACAATCACACCAATATTCATACCGGCAAATACCAATGTCGGATTATCCTTCATGATTTGGTGTGCAGAAATGTAGGTAACAATATTCAAAAAGTTCAGGCAGCCTAAAATCATACCGCCCACTATGCCCTCTTTGGTCCATTTGCTTCCTTTGGCAAACAGGTAGCCAAACATCAAGATACCGGCCAAACAAAACGCCACCAGCAAATTACCGGCAAACGCGGTACCGCTTTTCGCCACTTGCTTGAACAAAATATCGATGACGCCGTAGCCGCACCAAACGCCCAAAAGCAGCATTACTTGCGTGCTGAAGCCACCGGATTTCTTGCCGCCATCGCTTTTCCAAAGCAAGAAAAACAGTGCCGTAAATGCCAATACCAAACCGATCAGACGGCCTTCGGTCAACTGCTCATGGAAAAGCGTGAATGAAGCGACAATCGGCAGAAACAGCGATAAGCGTTGCGCCGCATCCGATTTGACGATACCTGCCGCATCGACGGATTTGCCCATAATGACAAACACGCTTGGCAACAAGATGCCCAAGGCCGCAAAAAGCCACCAAGTCGGCAAAAATACCTGCGGATTGCTCAAATCAGGTTTTAACACCAGCATGGTCAAAGTGACGGCAACGATATAGTTCACTGCTACCGCCTGCTCGATATTGATTTTTTGCTTGCGCGCCACTTTCAGCAATACGGAAACCAACACGCTGCAAACGATACTTGCCAATAAATATGCCATGCTTTAAAACCATCCTTGAGTGGAAACAGGCTTATCTTCATTCAGTTTAATCAATCCGACGACTACACGATAAATGAGCCAAACACCGGTTGCCGCCAAAATCAGCCAACCGATTAAGATAAGTATGGTCAGCATCCCTAAAACCATACCAATCAAAGACACCCAAAATGTCTTAATCAGATAATCAATATGGCTGGCGTAAATGCTGCCTTGCGCTTCATCGCGTTTGATAAACGCCAAAATCACACCGACGACGGGTGTAAACCAAATAAACAAGCCCAACGCATATGTGACATAGGCAATAAAAACATAGTTTTTCACTTCGGATTTGGACGTATTGACCACGTTCGCCGCCGTATTATTGCTCCCTGTATTATAGTTTGCCGTATGATTGGCTGCCGTATCATTGAAGCTATTATCTTTGACTTCCTGACGTTCATACTGCATAGCCGCATCATAAGCCAGACGTTTTTCCGGATGAGACAATACTTCAAACGCCTGTCCGATGGCTTTAAACCGCTCCGCATCTTTCTGAATATCCGGATTGGCCACCAATTTACCGTAAGCCTCGCGGATAACGTTAATATCAGCATCCTGAGATACACCCAAGATTTCGTATAAATTTAATTGTTCCATCTGTATTCCTATCCTTTATGAATCGACTGCAACATGAACATTTTGCGGATTGAGCGTCCGCAGGTTTTCAGGCTTCATGCCCACGATAAACCCTCGCTTGCCGCCATTGATAAAAATCTCGTCCAGAGCCCAAATACTTTCTTCCACATAAACCGGCAACGCAGTTTTCATACCGAACGGCGACGTCCCGCCGACCAAATAGCCCGTCCATTTCGCCGCCTGATCCGCCGTTGCCGGCTCGATGTGTTTCAAGCCCAGTTCACGCGCCAGATTGCGGGTGGAAATATGTTTGTCGCCGTGCATTAAAACAACCAAGCCTTTTTTATGCTCATCCTGCAGAACGATTGTTTTGATGACCTGATGCTCGGGCTTGCCCGTACATTCGGCAAAACGCGCTGTACCGCCATGTTCTTCATACGCGTAAACATAAGGGACAAAATCGATTTTCTTACTGCGTAAAAAGCGTACTGCCTGCGTAACCGGATATTCTGCTTTACTCATGGGTTGTTTCCCACCATCCTTTTCAGACGGCCCCTCTTAAATGTGGAACGTAAACAACTGCAATGTTACCATACCTTCTTTTTGAAATCAGGAGACAACATGGACATCCGCTATCTTGGTGCAAGCAAACGCTATTCAGAAGCCGTCGTAGCCAACGGCTTGGTTTTCCTCTCCGGCATGGTTCCCGAAAATCCTGAAGCCGACGCCAAAGCGCAAACTGAAAACGTTTTGGCGCAAATCGATTCATGGCTCGCACAATGCCAATCCGACAAAGCCCATATTTTGGAGGCTACCATCTATCTGCCCGATATGAATGACTACGCCGCCATGAACGAAGCCTGGGACGCATGGACAGCCCCTGAACGCGCTCCGGCTCGTACCTGCGTGGAGGCGAAACTGGCTTCGCCCGACTGGAAGGTTGAAATCAAAATTACCGCCCTTCAAATCAAATAAAGCACAAATATCAGGCCGTCTGAAAACGCCGCTTCAACCAAGCAAGCGCAGTTTTTCAGACGGCCTTTATTCTTTTGCGGTACAATACCGCCCTTAAATTTTTCTATTATTTCAAAGCACAAACAGCCATGTCCAAAAAAACCAAGCAAGAATTAGAAAACAACAAACTCAGCAAACGCCTGCGCCATGCCGTCGGCGATGCCATTAACGATTTCAACATGATCGAACCGGGCGACAAAATCATGGTCTGCCTCTCAGGCGGCAAAGACAGTTACGCCCTGTTAGACATTCTGCGCCAGCTTCAAGCCAGTGCGCCGATTGATTTTGAACTGGTCGCCGTCAATCTCGACCAAAAGCAGCCGGGCTTCCCTGAAGAAGTATTGCCGACCTATCTCGAAAGCATCGGCGTTCCCTACAAAATCGTTGAAGAAGACACTTATTCCACCGTCAAGCGCGTATTGGACGAAGGCAAAACGACTTGTTCGCTGTGCAGCCGCCTGCGCCGCGGCATCCTCTACCGCACCGCAAAAGAATTGGGCTGCACCAAAATCGCCTTGGGACACCACCGCGACGACATCCTTGCCACCATGTTCCTGAATATGTTTTACGGCGGCAAACTCAAAGCCATGCCGCCCAAACTGGTAAGCGACAACGGCGAACACATCGTCATCCGTCCTCTGGCGTATGTCAAAGAGAAGGACTTGATCAAATATGCCGAGCTGAAACAATTCCCAATTATTCCATGCAACCTCTGCGGCTCTCAGCCTAACCTGCAACGCCAAGTCATCGGCGATATGCTGCGCGATTGGGACAAACGCTTCCCCGGCCGTATCGAATCGATGTTCTCCGCCCTGCAAAACGTCGTTCCATCACATTTGGCCGATACCGAACTCTTCGACTTTGTCGGCTTGGAACGCGGTCAAAACCTGAAACATGGTGGCGACTTAGCGTTTGACAGCGAAAAAATGCCGGAACGTTTCTCCGACGGCAGCGAAGAAGATGAAAGCGAAATCAAAATCGAGCCGCAAAAAGCCGAACGCAAAGTCATCAATATTCTGGCAAACAAACCTAAAACCTGCGGTTTATAATTCCATTTAATTTTCAGACGGCCTTTCGGTAGCTATTTACCGAAAGGCCGTCTGAATATTCATATTTGAAATTTTTCTATTCTTTTTTATCTATTCTTTCCCTGACAAACCGTGCAACAGCAATCCCAATACGTCTTGCGGCAGCTTTTGCGGCGCAGCGGCATAAAGCGCGGCCAGTTGCGGGTGGCGCATCAATATATCCGCCTGTCGGATGAACAGATCGATGAGTTCCACAGGCAAATCAGGCTGAATCAGGCGGCGTTGCTGCAGAGTATGGAAGAATCCGCGCATAAAAGCGTATTTTTCTTCGTTCAATTCGTGGAAAAACCGCTCCAGCTCCAAATCGGTGTTCTCTTCGATGTCGCGAAGGAAAGCGGCGGAATAAAGTTCTTCAAACGATTGTTTTTGCAGGGCAAACACAGCCTCGGCGGCTTCGCGCAGGCTGCATTGCCGTGCAAGCAGATTTTCAAATTCGGCACGGACGCAGTTTTTCTGCTCGGTAACAATTTCCTGCAAGAGTGCGTTTTTACCGCTGTAATATTTGTAAAAGGTAACGCGGCTGACGGCAGCCTCGGCGCAGATTCCGCCTACAGATACGGCGGAAAAGCCGTGTTCGCGGAACAGGCGGTGGGCGGTGTCAATGATGGTTTGTTGTTTGCTGGCAGTCATGACGGTAGGAAGGTTTTGATTTTGTTTATAAAGGAGGTTCATTAAAGTTATCCGCAAGTCGGATACTCATCATATTTCCCCACGGCGGCAATGGCAATATAACGGCTTTCAGACGACCTCTTTCCTTGTCCCTCCGCTCCGCCCTACGGATGAGGACTGTCGGATGCTTGGCAGGCCAAATTCATGAAGATTACAGAATCTCCCTCCTCCAACCTTCTCCCCAAAATAGGAGAGGGATTTTTTTGGACGATTCACAAGATAAGAGGGATGTAAAGTGAATGATAAACACTTGCATTCCTGTTTTTTGTTTCTTATACTTTACATTAATAGTTTGTTTTATGTAAATGTGTAAACAACAAATATTTGCATACTGATGGAGCGGTTGGATTGTCTGATGTTCAATCCGCCCCGACGTATGTCGTCTGAAAGGATAAGGAAATGCAGAAACCTACCCTCCGCCGCCTGCCGCTGCTGCTTGCCGCCACCTTTGCTTCCGAATGGATTTATGCCGCCGATGCGGCGCAAGACGCGGAACAGGTGCAGTTGGAAGAAGTCGTCGTCACCGGCGAACGCACCAACCGCAGCGGCTTTGAAACCTCCACCTCCAACCGCGTTTTCACTACGCCCAACATCGACCGCAGCGGCCACAATCTTTCCGCGACCGACCTGCTCAAACAAACCGTGAACACGGTGGACTTGGGCAGCGGCAACGATTTGCCGACCGTGCGCGGCGTTGACGGCTCAGGCCCCGCCGTCGGCGCGGTGGCATTTTTCGCAGGCACTCGGCCGCGCCTGAACCTGTCCATAGACGGCCGCTCTGCCACTTACAACGAATACGCCTTCGGCATGCAGTCGCTGTGGGACATGCAGCAGGTGGAAGTCTTGCGCGGGCCGCAAAGCCATGTGCGCGGGCAGAACGCGGTGGCGGGCGCGGTGGTGATGCGTTCCAAAGACCCGACCGACGAATGGGAGGGCGCGCTGCGCTTGGGCAACCAGAAAACGTGCAACATCGCCGGCGTAGTGTCCGGCCCGATTGTGAAAAACAATCTTGCCTTCCGCTTGAGCGCGGAGCGGCAGCAGCGCGAAAGCTATGAGCCGTTCGTGTCCTACGAACCGACCGGCAACCCGCGACGCGTGGAAAACAACAACGTGCGCTTCAAACTCCTGCTCACGCCCGAAAACCACCCCAATTTTTACAGCCGCCTGACGCTGAACCACATCCGTTCGCGCGCGCCGCAAAACGAAATCATGGGCAACACCGCCAGCCGCCGTTTTTTAAAAGAAAAGCCCGTGTTCGTAACCGGCTCGACATCAGGCATCTGGGACGTATCGTGGCAGCTTAACGACTATCTGAAACTGGAAAACAAACTGGTTTACGGCCGCTACCACAACGAGCGGCTGCATCTGCCGATGACCGTCAGCCCGCAAGGCGTACCCGCCGAACTCAAAGGCCACGAGCTGCAATGGGAGCCGGTATTGCATTTTTCAAACAAAGGCCGTCTGAAAGGCCTTGCCGGGCTGCACTACTTCCGCAGCAAACAAGACGAATGGGTAGATATCCGCAGCGTCGGCGGCCGCAACACCTTTGACGACCGCGACAGCGTGCGCGCCCTGTTTGCCGAAACCACATACAGCCCCAGCGAAAAATGGGACATCACAGCCGCCGCCCGCATTGAAAAAGAAACGCACAAACGAAGCGGCGGCAGCGGCGCGCTGCACCTTGATTTAGACAAAGGCCAGACCGTGTTCCTGCCCAAAATCGATATCGCCTTCAAACCCACCGACCAATGGGTCAGCGGCATCAAAGCTGCACGCGGCTACAACCCTGGCGGCGCAGGCATCACCTTCGGCCGCCCCGTCGTAACCTACACTTATGAACCCGAATATGTGAACAACTACGAGTGGTACACCCGCTGGCGCAGTGCAGACCGCCGCCTGCAACTCACCGGCAACCTGTTCCTGAACCACTACCGCGACATGCAGCTTCCCTTCTATCTCGGTACCAACTCCGTCGTCATCCGCAACGCCAAAAAAGTCCACACCTACGGCGCAGAACTTGCCGCCGACTGGCAGGCGACCGACAGCCTGAAACTCACCACCGGACTGGGGCTGCTCAACACCAAAATCAAAAGCTATCCCGACAGCGGTATCGAAGGCAACAAACTCGGCCGCGCGCCCAAATACACCGCCAACATCGGCGTGAAATACCTGAACGACAAAGGCTGGGAAGCCGGCGGCGACGTGCGCTTCTACGGCGGCTACTACTCCGCCGCCGACAATGCTGAATCAGGCAAAATCGGCGCATACAACCAAGTCAACCTCTACACCGCCTACAACTTCAAACAAGGCCGCGTCTCGCTCTACGCCGACAACGTGTTCAACCGCCGCCGCCCCATATTCATTTCCAGCGCCGACCGCCAAGACGCGCTCTACCAACGCCCCAGAAGCGTAGGCGTGAGTGCAGAATGGAAGTTTTAGACGGAGCTGAAATGATGGAGGTCGTCTGAAAAAAACGTAGTTCGGACATTTATGCCCAACCTACCGTTTCCGTCATTCCCGCGCAGGCGGGAATCCAGAATGGATACTCGAAGGCACTTCTTTATCCGATAAGTTTCTGTGCGGATGGGTCTGGATTCCCACCTGCGCGGGAATGACGGCACAAGAAGTCTAATCATCAACAATATCCAACCTGCGCCCAACCCCCAAAACACCCAAAGGAATCCCATGCACTACTTCACCCCCACCAAAACCCTGCCCGAAGGCACCATCTACCTGACCGACCTGACCCACGTCGCCGACTTTTCCGACTGGCTGGCCGAATTCGAAACCCTGTTAAACCAAAACCGCCGCTTCGCCACCGTCTGCACCCCGATGCGGCGGCAGGTGAGCGACGAACAGCGCATTGCCGACCGCAAAACCTACATCGAATGGATAAAGGCACATCGGCCTCAACTGTCCGAACGCTGCGCCGCCATGCTCCTCATCGAACCCGACGCGGCGCAACTAGCGTTCTTCCGCGAACAATCGTCCAAACTCGGCCCCGCGCTGGGCGTGAACTACATCGTCGAAGCAGATGAAACAACCGCCCTGCTTCGCGCAGAAGAAGCATTGAAGGCCGTCTGAAAAGATACTAAACCTATTTAAATACAAATCAAGTATTGCCACCCAATATGTTCAGACGGCCTTGTCCCTTTATTTGCCTCATCTTCAAAAGAATCATGTGATGTCCGACAATCAGACTTCCCCAAACTCACGCGACTGGCTACTGCTTATCGGCGGCAGCACTTACAAATTCACGCTGACCGGTTTTTATCTGGTCGCGCTGGTCGCTATTCTGAAAAACCACGGTTACAGCCTGAACCAACTGAGCTGGATTCATTTGATCGGCGGAATCGAAGCGGCGAAGGTATTGTTTGCCGCGCTGATGGAACGGCGGCCGGCGGGGCAGTTCGGACGGTTTCGCGGCTGGCTGCTGACGGCGACGCTGGGGCTTTCGGCGGTGTTCGGGTTGATGGCCTGTACCGACATCACGCAGAACTTCCCGCTACTTCTGGCCTGCTGCGTTTTGCTCTCAGCAATGTCGGCAGTGTACGGCTGCGCGATGCTGGGCTTGTCGTGCATCGTCCTGCCGCACCGCGAACGCGGCTTCGGTGGCGTGATTCAAACAATGGCGGCACGCGGCGGCAAGATGATCGGCGGCGCGCTGGTATTGTGGCTGTATCAGGAATACGGACAGACGGCGGCGGCCGGCTTTATGCTGGCGTTCAGCCTGCTGATGTTGCTGCAACTCTTATACTACCGCGAGCCGGAAAGTCCGACTGCGCAAGGCAATTGGACGGCGTTGGCAGCACGGCTGGTTTGTTTTTGGCAGCAACCTGAAACAGGCTGGCGGTGGCTGGTTTTGCTGTTTGCCGTTGCCGCACCGTATGCGTTTATGGCGGCAACTTTTGTACCCAAACTGGCGGATTTGGACTTCACCCCGAAGCAGACGGGCGGAATTTTGGCGGTAGGTATTCCTGTTGCCTGCCTGATTGTGACGCCGCTGTCGGGTTGGTTTTCGCGCAATTATCCGCGCCGCAAACTCGTGTTCCTGCTCTACGCGCTGCAACTGCCGCTTTTGGCGTCCATGACCGCCATCGATGCGCTCGCCCGCATCCATCCTTGGCTGCCACCCGCGCAAATCATCGCCCTGAGCCTGAGCTACACGCTGCTGCTGCCGGTGATACTGGCGTTGGTGATGGACAAATCAGACCGCGCCACCGCCGCACTCGACAGCAGCCTGCAATTTTCCGTCGTCCTGCTCGGCAGTTACGCGGCCGGTTTCGCCGCCCTACGGCTGGCAAAGGCTATTGGTTATACAGATGCGTATTGGGTTGCAGTGTACTTAGCCGTATTGATAGGCCTGCTTTTATATTTGAATAGAAATTTATTCAATCATTCAGAGCATGATTCACAATAATTCGTTCAGATATTTATCCATCGATTTTAATTGGGCGCGCCTCCGGATAATTTTTCATTTTATTGCACAATCTCTCATGAAAATATAACAAAACGTGCCCATAATACTGCCGTTATTACACTCTTAAATTCAAAAGGAACCTCATGACTGCTGTTCTCATCGTTCTCGGCTTGATCGCCATTGTTGTCGGTATTTTAGGCACTATTTATCCTGCCTTACCCGGATTGGGTTTGATGTTTGGTGGTGCATGGCTGTTGGGTTATGCCGGCGATTATCAAGTGTTTGGCTCGGGTACGCTGACCTTTTTGGCCATCGTTGCCGTATTCGGCACTGCGATGGACTATGTGGCAGGGGCATTGGGTGCAAAATATACCGGAGCAAGTAAAACCGCGGTTTGGGGTGCATTTATCGGCGGCATCGTCGGCGCATTCTTCTCTATTCCCGGCTTGTTGCTCGGCCCGTTGACCGGAGCGGCCATCGGCGAATTTATCGCACGCAAAGACACTTGGCAGGCAGGCAAAGTCGGTATCGGTACGTTTATCGGCTTTATCATCGGTACCGTGGCCAAAATCGGCTGCGCCTTGACCATCGCACTGACCATCCTGTTTGTTTGGTTAGCCTCATTCTTCTAAACAAAAAACATTAAAGGCCGTCTGAATTTCAAGCATTCAGACGGCCTTTTTATTTCATTGTTTATTTGCCGCAGCAGGCTTTATACTTTTTACCGCTGCCACACGGGCAAGGATCGTTGCGCCCCACTTTTTCGCCTTCACGGCGTATGGTTTGCGGCTTATTGATGATGGCCTGCCAGTACCAGTAAATATCAAGCAGGACATGCGGCAAATCAGATTCCAGCTGGGTCAGCTCTTTTTCATTCAGATGCAAGATGACTTCGCCGTTTTCCCCATCGTCATAGATACCACCCAAAGCCATAATCGGATAGAACAAATCTTCAAACTCTTCCTGATCGACTGCTTCAAACCAATCGGTAGGCACAATATCCAGTGCGTAAAGATAAGCGTTACACCAAGTGTAGAAATCCGGATTGCCGGCTTCATCTTCATAAAACCACAAATCAGGCAAAATCTTCTCGTTGAACTTCATGCGCATATCAGCGGCCATTGCCATTACCAAACGCTCGATTTCGGTGCGCTCTTTAGCATCAAACAAAGATTCTTCACCCAAAATCTCAGGCAGCCAGTTGGTCGGGTTCAAAGCATCCGGACCGCTCAATAAAGCCATCATAAAACCTTGAACCTCATCACAACGCATGGTGTTGTGGGCTTCGGATTTGGCATCCAGCAATTCCATCAACCGGCTGCGTGCCGCTTCATCAAAAGTCAGTATTTGCATTTTTGTTCCTTAAAATAAAATCGTATTATTGTTTTCAGACGGCCTGGGCATGGATACGCTGCCGCATTTGTTCAAACAGACAAACCGTCGCCGCCATCGCGACATTCAAGGATTCGGTTTGCCCCAACATAGGAATTTTGACACAGGCATCGGCCTTCTCTTTTACCGTTTCGCTCACACCGCTACCTTCGTTGCCAAACACCCAAGCGCAAGGTTGACTAAGGTCCATTTCATACAAACCGATATTGCGACCGCCCAAGGCAGTTGCCCAAATTTGATGCTGATACGTTTCCATCCAAGCGGATAATTCCACTCGACTGAAAATAGACAACAGAAAATGCGCGCCCATCCCCGCTCGCAACACTTTAGGCGACCAGATATCCACGGAATCATTGCTGCACACAATTTGCCTGACTCCGGCTGCCGCCGCGCTGCGCAAAATTGTGCCTGCATTACCGGGGTCTTGTACCCGCTCCAATACCACACAATCGCCGTCTGAAGGTAAACCTGCCTGCTGCGGAATATCAATCCAAGTCATCACATCATCGGCATCGGTCAGACTGGTGATTTTAGACAGTGCTTCGTTACCAACCCATGTAATCAACCCTTCGTCCAACTGCGCCACAATCTCTTGAATTTCAGGATGTTGCTGTTTCTTTTCAGGCAGATAAACCTGTTTGGGCATACCGCCGCTTTGCAAATAAGTTTGCAGCAGATGTACGCCTTCCAATACGGTTTCACCGCTTTCGCGCCTTGCTTTGACTTGCGTTAACAGACGAAATAAATGTTTGAGCTGTTCGTTTTGAGCAGAGGTAATCAGTTTCATGGAACGCATTATAACTGTTTTGACTTCGTTGAAGCTATGCTTTCAGACGGCCTGACGGTTTTGCTTCGGAAATAAAAAACCCTTGCAATAAAGCAAGGGTTTTACATGATTTCATTTTTTACTGCACAACAGTCTGCTGCTCATTTTGCTGCTCGGTACGAACAGTTGGACGGCTTTCAAGTTTACCGTCTTTTGCCGCATTCGGCACAACAGTCTCACCAGGCTCGGAAGCTGCTTTATCAACAGGCGTACCGCTTACCGGAATGATATTTTGGGCATGCTGAGCATTAGACTTCTCTGCAACCGGCATAGCGTCACGAGAAGTTTGCGGTGTAAATTGCCATACAGCAACAGCAATCGCACACACGCTGGCAGCAGCCGCGAAGAATTTGAAGAAGCCGCTATTAGCCGCTTCACGCTGAGCATATTTTTCCTGTTTGCCTTTAGCTTCGGCTTGAGGCACTGTAAATGCTTTGCTTTGCATGGCTTCACCGGCAACACTCGCCGCCGCACCCTGACGGATACAGTCGCCGATAATGTGGTACTCATGCCAAGCGCGCATAGCTTCCTCGTCTGCCAATACGGCATCCAGCATCTCATCAGTCAATGCTTCACCGTCCATCAATGCAGACACATACTCCAATGCTTTATTTGTTTTGTCGTTCATTTTTATTACCACCTTTGATCTTCAGAAGTATCCAACAGCGGCCGCAAATCTTTTGCAATCAGTTCACGCGCTCTGAAAATACGCGAACGTACAGTACCTATCGGACAATCCACTACCCGAGCTATTTCTTCGTAAGACAAGCCATCCATTTCCCTAAGCGTAATGGCTTGACGCATATCGTCTGGCAGTTGCGCAATGCTTGCTTCGACGGTCTGCAAGATTTCCCGATTCATCATTTCAGCTTCCGGCGTATGGTAATCCGCAATCTGATCGGTTAAATCAAGAACATCTCCCTCCTCATTGGCTGCTTCCGAGCTGACAAAAAACTGACGACCCGAAGTGGTCAGGAAATTCTTTGCCGTATTGATACCGATACGGTACAGCCATGTATAAAATGCACTTTCTCCACGAAAATTTGCCAATGCACGATAAGCCCTAATCATTGCCTCTTGGGTTACATCGTGTACTTCGTGCTCGTCCTGAATAAAACGGGAAATCAGTCTGTTTAGCCGACGCTGATACTTGGACATCAGCATCTCGAATGCCTTATGGTCACCTTTCTGTGCGCGCTCCACCAAAACTTGATCTATTTGGCGATCGTTCATATTCAACCTTTAATCGTTTTACTGCTTTAAACCAAAAATAGTAAAGCGTGCTGTGCACAGTAAAGACAGCAACGCTTTGAAATAGTTCCACGAGATTACACTCAATTGCTAAAGTTTATTCGTACAGATACTCTAACATTGACTATATTTCTTGATATACATGGACTTAATAAAAGTAGTTTAATTACTAATAGTTACTAAACTTAGAGTCAACCCCTTTATTTTTTGCTATATATTTGGCTAACTTTTCATGAACAGGTAAATAACCTTGTTCCATTCGAACATCGCTTCCCACCCGAAGATTAACAACAGCAAGGCAATTGTTGCCCATACTTAGGATAATCGGCCAATATTTACGGACAAATGGCACAATATGACACTCTTGCAATAGTTTTTCGACTGATTTTTCCCTCTGTCCCGAATGAATCACATCACCTTTGACCACACTTCGAAGTACCGCCGGCCTCTCCAACTCCTCTTCTGACAAACCTCCCTTAAACGGTAATAAAACGAAACCATTTTCCAACAAAATATCTTTCAGACGGCCTCGAACTTCCCTGCCATTACACCAAGGAAGGTTTTGAAACTCACTTTCCTGACAAACAAACAGCTTGTCCCGATATGCGACCAGTTCCCCGTCTGACAAATTCAACTGCGCCTGATCTGCGGTTTCCAACACTCGGGCAAAATCGACAATACTGTGATAAGAAGGCAATGATTCCGTTTGCTTTCGCAAAAAATACCAAAGCAAACGACGACGCAAAAGCGGCGTACATTGCCGCCACAGACTGATGCTGAATATGCCGTTTGGACTGATGCGCTGGTATTCAGACTCAATCAATTCATCTAAAAGCTGCAAATCTTCCTGCAATAATCGAACATTGGCACAAATTTGCTGTTCAAAATTCGGAATACGCTGCTGCCATTGCGGCAAAGCCTGATTTCTCATCCAATTGCGTAAATAGCCGGAGTCTTCATTACTTTCGTCTTCAACAAAAGATAATCCCCATTGTTGCGCATACTCAGCCAGTTCCTGACGGGAAAATGCCAAAAGCGGTCGCCAAATTTGAACCTCTTCATTTAAATCACGCCATACCGGCATGGCCGCCATACCGCGCAATCCACCCCCACGTACAGCCGACAGCATAAATGTTTCGATTTGATCATTGCGGTGGTGGGCCAAAACAATAATTTTCCTCAGGCCGTCTGAAAATGCCTGATATCGTGCAGCCCTAGCCGCCGCTTCCAAACCTTTTCCTTGTTTTTCCACATTGACACGACACACTCGCAAAACAACATTCAAACCCCGACAATAATCCTGACAAAATTTAGCCCAAGTGTCAGCATTGGTGCTTAAACCATGATTAACATGGACGGTACGCAAATCAAAATGGCGAAATTCGCGCATCCGATGCAAAAGATGCAGCAGGACGACAGAATCCAATCCGCCACTCAAGCCAACTTCAACAACAGTATGGCTCGGCAAATTAGGAAAAGCTGCTTGAAAACTTTTAAATAGGAAATCAGGGAATACTTGCGACATTTCAGACGGCCTGAAATTGTGAGTTACTCAAAAATAGAACACAAAAAAAGCAAGCAGTGGCGCCATCTGCTTGCTTTTTCAACAATCAAACTTATTTATCGGTAAATTTACCGTAAGCCATGATGCGGTCGAAACGGCGAGAAAGCAAGTCAGGCATGGTCATGCTTTGCGCTTCGCTTAATTGCTGTTCCAAAACGGTTTTGACGTTTTTCATCGTGGTTTCAAAATCACGGTGTGCGCCACCCAAAGGTTCATCAATTACTTTATCGATGACATCCAACTCTTGCAGACGTTTGGCGGTAATACCCAAAGCTTGTGCAGCATCTGCTGCTTTTTCAGCAGTTTTCCAAAGAATAGAGGCGCAACCTTCGGGAGAAATCACCGAATAAGTCGAGTATTGCAGCATATTGACGTAGTCACCGACAGCCACTGCCAACGCACCACCTGAACCACCTTCGCCAATGATGGTGCACAATACCGGCACATGCAAGCGGGTCAGTTCGTACAAATTACGGCCGATGGCTTCAGACTGGCCGCGTTCTTCTGCTCCAATGCCCGGATACGCGCCCGGGGTATCGACAAAGGTCATGACCGGAATATTGAATTTTTCGGCAGTCTGCATCAAGCGCAGTGCTTTACGGTAACCCTCAGGACGCGGCATACCGAAATTGCGGCGGATTTTTTCTTTGGTATCGCGGCCTTTTTGATGACCGATAACCATCACGCTTTGGCCGTTGAAACGCGCCAAACCGCCGACAATGGCATGATCGTCAGAATAATGGCGGTCGCCGTGTAACTCTTCAAAATCGGTAAAAATACCGTTGATGTAGTCCAAAGTATAAGGACGCTGCGGATGGCGGGACACTTGTGAAATTTGAGCCGGAGTCAGCTTGCTGAAAATCGACTTGGTCAACTCGCTGCTTTTCTTTTGCAGTCTGGCAATCTCGTCGGAAATATCAACGGCAGATTCATCTTGTACGAATCGCAACTCGTCGATTTTATTGGTTAATTCGGCGATGGGTTGTTCGAAGTCCAAAAAAACGGGTTTCATAAAACAAAGCTCTCGGTAACGGTTGCTGACATGATACGCTAATCAGACGTATTTGACAGCATTTCTCAAAGGGAAACTGCCATCTTTTGCAATAAAAAATCTTTCAGACGGCCTTTAACAAAGAAATAGTATATCTGCACTAAACGAATGAAGTGCCGTATCTTATGATAAACTTCAATTCAGTTCAATCATTTCAAACAGGCTATGAAAAACGATCATGACAATTCGTCCATGCGCTTGGACAAATGGCTGTGGGCCGCGCGCTTTTTCAAGACCCGCGCGCTGGCACAAAAACATATTGAGCTGGGCAGGGTTTTGGTAAACGGCTCAAAGGTGAAAAACAGCAAAAATATCTCTGCCGGCGACACCATCGACATGACTTTGAACTCCCTACCCTACAAATTCAAAGTTGCCGCGCTCAATCATCAACGCCGCCCGGCACCGGAAGCGCGTTTACTCTACGAAGAAGACATGAAAACGGCTGCCGAACGCGAAGCTCAAAAACAGCTCGACCAGGCCAGCCGCATCAGTGCCGCTTATCCGGACGGACGCCCAACCAAACGCGACCGCCGCCAGCTTGACCGTATGAAGCGCGATAGCTGGTAAGCGTTGAATCCATTGTTTCAGACGGCCCCATATCCATGCCGTCTGAAAACCAAAAACAGGCAGGACATCCTGCCTGTTTTTTATTTGTGATGATTAAAATTTATATTCTAACTGACCACGAATAACGTTTACGTCCTGCTTATCTCTGCCGACGGTAGGCGTAACCTGTTTGCCGGCCAAATAGAAGCCTTTAAGTTTCCAGTTTTTCCAAGGAATATAGGTCGCACCGATTTGCACGCCTTGGACGTTTTTGCTGTAATCCTCAACAGAAGAGACACCGGACAACGAACCGACACGGCGGTAGTTCAAGAATACGTCGTAAGAATTGCGGACGTTCCAATCGGCTGATTTATAGCGCACTTCAGTGAACACGCCATCATTTTTAATTTTTTGTCCGGCATCATTATATGCTTTGATATTGGACTTGCTGACTGCAGCCATCCAATGCCAATCGTCATTAAATTTGATGTCCGTACCGATTTCGCCGAAGACCGCATTTTTCTTCACACCGCGTACATCGATGTCTTTCATGTAGCTGACGGTTGCGCCGACGTTAATATTCTCATTCACAGGCAACATGCTTTGAACCGCGGCAAAATGTCTGCGGCGGCCGCCAATGCCCCATGCGTTGTCGTTCAGATTGCCAGTACGGCGGCCCGCATAGATTTTGGTAGGCAGGGTTTTATTGTCGAAGAAGATTTCGCCGCCGGTTACTTCGGTATCCCATACGCGGCCGTATGAAGAAAACGCACCAAATTTACCGACACGCGCTTTAATGTTGTTGTATAAAGTGCCTTCGGCATACAGTTTATTCACCGGCACATCATGATCGCCATTGAATTTACCGGTTTCCAAATCGATATTCGGCTCGATTTGTGCAACCAATTTCCAGTCTTTGTACAGTTTCGCGCGCAACCAAAACTCCGCATTAAAGTTGGCATTGGTATCTTCAGGCGTCGGATTAATGCCGCTGTTATTGGCATTGATGTCTTTGGTATCCGCACGTACGCGCAAGCCACCATTTACAGTCAACAAGTCATTGAAAATACTGATTTTATCGTCGTCTTTTCGAATAATACTGCCGGAATTGACATAATCGTTGGTGGTGGCCAAAGCCGCCGCATCACGTCCGCCATCAGCATTCTCTGCCAAAGAATAAGACGATGAAGCCAATAAAATACAGGTTACAATCAGTTTGGTTTGAAATTTCATGCCGACTCTCCAAAAGAAGGTATTGAAAGTGAAGTATTCGATAAAGCGTACAAAATTATGAATTTCGTATAAATTATTCATTTTATTTACTAATTATTTTTATCGTATGTAAATTAGTGTAATCAGTCAAGCAGATTTAAACGCTTTATCCTCTTTCAGACGGCCTCTTGATTCAAGTCAAACAGAATCCTGCTCATCAAGCTGTTCAAACTGCCATTCCAAGGCATCGGCCAATGCCGTCCTGCGTTTTTGATGGCATCCCACAGCCTGACACAATTCCTCCGCATTTCCCCAAAACACAAAACGTTCACGCGCACGGGTAATGGCTGTGTAAAGCAGATCCTTATCCAAACCTCGGGCTTCCTCTTCACTTTCCGTCGTTGCAGGCACTGACGGGGGCAATAGCCATACTTCCCGATATTCCGAACCTTGGCTCTTATGCACCGTCATGGCAAAAGCCGATTCAAAATCGGGCAAACGGCTGATAGCAATTTTTTTGAATCCATCTTTCTCAGGAAAATAGGCAGACAAGCCATTCAACGATTCTTCATCTTTCATAATTAGCCCGATGTCGCCGTTAAACACTTCCAGCATGTAATCATTGTGGGTAATCATGATGATTTGTCCAGCAAACCAAGGCGTTTCGCCCGAAACCTTGCCTTGTCGTTGCAAGTATTCTTGATAAGCCTGATTCAAATCATCCGCATCCTGCCGCCAAGCCGCCAATACCACCACATCGGCCGCATGACCATAGGCAAGTGCAACATTATTCTCTTCCACAGCCTGCCAATAATCCTGTTGCTTTTGATACAGCAAGGCAACCTGCTCTTTCAGACGGCCTGATTTCATTTCCAATTCTTTGGGGAACTTGTCAAACTGTTCGACCGCAGTTTGCTTTTTCCCGGACACCACTGCCCTTGCCAAACAGCCGATACCGCTGTCTGCACCAAAACGGTGGCTGAACGTCAATTTGGCATTGTTTTGCGATAAAGCCTGTGGCTGCCCTTTTATCTCAAAGCCATGATCAGGCAGGTACACTTCCAACTTCTCAGCGGTTTCTTTATCCAAAGTCGTCGGACGCGACAATGCCGCCAATACGGCTCCCAAGCCAACCGACGGCAACTGGTTTTCATCGCCAAGCAACACCAGACGACAGCCAGTCGGCACGGCACGCAATAAATCCAACACCAGCGGCAAATCCAACATCGAAGCCTCATCCACCACCAAAACATCCAAAGCAAGCGGATATTCATGATTAAACGCAGGACGCATTTGCGGCGGCCTCAATTTCAATAATCGATGGACGGTCTGCCCTTCCAAGTTTTCCAAATGCGCTTTAATACTTGAGGACAAATCAAAACCGTCCAAAGCACGCTGTAAGGCCCGTGCCATATGCGCAGCCGCTTTGCCTGTCGGCGCCGCCAAAGCGATACGGGGCAGCTTCGTACTGTTATTGCAAATCAGACCCAAAAGCTTTGCTACGGTCGTCGTCTTACCCGTACCCGGCCCGCCGGTAATCAGCATAAAGTTTTGCAGCAAAGCCAAAGCCGCAGCATCCCGTTGCTCTTTACTGTCTTTAGTATCAAACCAATCGCTCAGGCTTTTTGAAGCCGCCATGAAATTCACTTCTTCCGCCTCGGCACTGGCCAGCCGTTTTATTTCAACAGCCAAATCATGCTCCAACTGCCACATCCGCCCCAAAAACAATTTCCGGCCTTGTAGAATAAGCGGTTTATCCGCATTACCGACCAAGTTCGGTAAGTTGCTTAAGACATCAACATCCGCTTTATCCAAGTAAATAAATGAATGCCCGTTTTGCAAGGCTGCAAACAGTCGAACCACATAAGGCTCAATAACGGATGCACCCTGTACTTCGTGGCGGCGGAAAAACGCTATGGCCGCATCTGCGGCAGAGGAAAGGATAGAGTCGGTCGGATTCATGGCTCAGAATTGATTGATACGGAAAAAAGAAAGGCCGTCTGAAAAACAGCGTTTCCATAAATGAAAACCTATTTTTCAGACGGCCTCTATTATACCTTTCAAAGCATAAAATATTTGCCTGAAATAATAACCTTATTGCAGCACTTGCAGGCTGCCGTCTTTCATGGTCATTACCCGGTCGAAACGCTCAGCCAGCTCGTCATCATGGGTCACCACAATCAGGCTGGTGTTTAATTCGCGTTTCAAATCCAGCATCATGTCCAACACATTTTGCGCATTTTTACGGTCAAGGTTCCCCGTCGGCTCATCTGCCAACAGGCATTTCGGCTCATTAACCAAAGCACGGGCAATCGCCGCACGCTGACGCTCACCGCCGGAAAGTTCGCTCGGACGATGCAGCATACGCTTGTCCAAGCCAACCTTTTTCAGCATCTTGACAGCCTTCTCCTCAGCCATCGCCTTGGGCATTTTGCCGATTAAAAGCGGCATCATGACATTTTCCAACGCAGAAAACTCAGGCAATAGATGGTGGAACTGATACACAAAGCCCAAATAACGGTTGCGCAATTCGCCTAACTGTTTTTGGCTCAAACCGCCCAAATCCTGATCCATCAGTATTACCTTGCCTTCAGACGGCATATCCAAGCCACCAAGAAGGTGCAGCAACGTAGATTTACCGCTGCCTGACGAACCAATAATACTCACGCTTTCCGCTTCGGCAACTTCAAAATCTAAATGATTCAACACTTGTACATTCAATGCGCCGTCATTATAGCTTTTGCCAACGCCAGTACATTTCAAAATTGTCTTACTCATAACGCAAAGCCTCCGCAGGTTGGGTTTTTGCTGCACGCCAGCTCGGATACAGTGTGGCAATAAATGCCAAACCAAGCGAAATGCAGGCAATAACGGCAACATCCTTCAAGTTCACATCACTAGGCAGGTAATCGATGAAATAAACCTGTGAATTAATCAAATGCACGCCAAACAGGTCTTCAAAAAACGCGACAATCTTGCCGACATTCCAACCCAGCAATACACCGCATACCACGCCTACAAGCGTACCGAAGAATCCCGCAAATGCGCCCTGCACCAAGAAAATCTTCATGACGCCACCCGGAGACAAACCCAACGTGCGCAGAATCGCAATATCGGCTTGTTTTTCCGTTACTGCCATTACCAAAGACGAGACGAGGTTAAACGTAGCAACTGCGATAATCAGCGTCAAAATGATGAACATCATGCGTTTTTCCAACTCAACGGCTTCAAAATAGCTGCGGTTATTAAACGTCCAGTCACGCACCCATACTTCATCTTTTTTAGCATCAGGAATCAACTTGGCAATAAAAGACGGCGCATTCTGAGGATCAGCCAATCGCAAACGCAACCCACCGACATTTTCTCCCAGTCGATACAAGACTTGCGCATCCTTGATATGCGTCATGGCCAATGTGTTATCGACTTCATAAACACCTGTTTTTACCACACCGACTACATTAAACTGCTTCAAGCGTGGCACTACGCCGGCAGGAGTAACATTTCCCTCCGGCGTAATCACAGTAACTTTACCGCCAAGCTCCGTACCCAATGCCTCAGCCAGCCCTTGGCCTAAAATAATATCAAATTCTCCCGGCTTCAAATCGTCAAAACTGCCGGCCGGCATATCCTTGCCGTAATCAACGACATTTTTTTCTTCAGACGGCAAGATACCGCGTATCTGTACACCGCGTACTTCTCCGGCATTGGCAAGCAAAGCTTGATCGGAAACATAAGGCGCGCTGGCCAATACTTCTTTTTTGCCTTTTACAAATTCGCGCAAATTCTGCCAACCCGGCGCACTGCCGACATCGTAATAGCCGATTTCCGCATGAGGTGCAACATTCAACAATTGACCGCGTATCTCTTTCTGAAATCCGTTCATCACTGATAGCACCACAATCAGTGCCGTTACGCCCAAGGCGATACCGGCGATTGAAATCATGGTAATAAATGACATAAAGCCATTGCGTTTTTTCGCACGCAGATAGCGCAGGCCTATCCAAGTTTCTAAAGAAGCCATTCAAAAATGCCTCATTCGTTTGTCAAAAAAGGCTTATTGTACCGTAAAACCGACAGGTCGTCCGATTGCCCGACTGATGTAGCATTCAGGGATAAAGTGTATGTAAAACCATGTATCTTCCCGTAAATTCCGCCGAAAAACTTGCACAATCTACCAATCGCCCTTATTCTGAAGCTGTGACACACTTTGTCACCATCAAAAAGGAAATACACTAATGAACAGCAAAAAATTCTTGGCCCTCGTATCCGTAGCTGTAGGTTTGTCATTCAGCTTCAATGCATATGCCGCCAAAGAAATCAAAATCAGTTCAAACAATACCGCTTACTCCGATGCCGATGTTCAAAAACTGGCAGCCACTGCTGTCGGTATGGGCGTAAAAGAACCTGTCAGCCTCAACAGCGGAAACGGTGTTGTTACCGTATCCGGCAGCAGCGCAACCAAATGCGCATTTAAAGTCGGCAACGGCGATACGCCTCAAATTCAAGGCGTCAGCTGCAAATAATCTGATTTAATCAATGAAAAGGCCGTCTGAAAGACTTTCAGACGGCCTTTTTATATTGCCATTTAAGATTGGATATTTCTTCTGTCGTAAACAGCCTGTGCCAAAGTACCGGCATCCACATATTCCATCTCGCCGCCCAAAGGGATTCCCCTCGCCAATCGGCTGACTTTATAAGGAAGATTTTTAAACAATTCTGCCAATACATACGCTGTCGCGTCGCCTTCGGCCGTGAAGTTGGTTGCAATGATAATTTCCTCAATATCACTCGCCTGCAAACGGGCAACCAGCTTATCTAATGCCACTGCCGAAATATCCATGCCCTGAGCCGGACTGACTTGCCCCATCAAAACAAAATACAGGCCATCATGGCAATTGGCCGCTTCCATACTGGAGACATCTGCCGGCATATGCACAATCATCAGACGGCTTTTCTCACGTTTTTCGTCCGCACAAATTTCACACAAATCGCCTTCGCAAAATGTATTACACATCCGACAATGCTGCACCTGTCTCAAAGCAAACTGCAAAGCATCCACCAACTCCTGCGCTTCTTCGCGTTTGTACTGTAAAAGCTGGTAAGCCATGCGTTGAGCGGATTTCGGGCCGACATTAGGCAGGATTTTTAATGCATTAATCAAGCGGACAAAGGCATCAGGATTTTTACTCATGATTTCAGACGGCCTTTTAAAAGATAGCTAAAAATAAGAAAACAGCCGGAATTCATCCGGCTGCCCTACTCAAATACTCTGCTTATTCGGCAGCATTATTAACTTGCTGTGCACCTTGCTTACGATCGATTTTCTTACCCAAATACTGGAGTAAATTATCGAACACATTGGCAGAAAGCTGCTGAACCAAAGCCTGTTTAGCAGCCGGAATCTGTGAATCGGCATTTTCAGGAGCAGAAACGCTCTGAACTTCCATAATCACCGGCGCAGGCATACCTTCCAACAATGTATACGCAGGTTTGCCGCCGACAGGACGCGCTTTCAGCAAAGCTGCATAAGCCTCCGGAGACATGGTTTTACGTGCATCTTGTGCGCTCAATTGAGAAACAGGCGACCATTGAATATCGGCAGCTTTACCGGCTTTCAATGCGGCCAAAGTTTCCTGGGCTTTTTTCTCTGCCAGTTTGGCGGCTTCGGAGCGCAGATATGCTGCACGGACAGTATCTTTGACTTCCGCAAATGGTGCAATTTTCTCTTCGCGCACTTCTTTCGCACGAATGACCCAAACGGTTTCGTTATTGATGGCGATCACTTCAGAATTGTGTTTTTTCTTCAGTACATCATCACTAAACGCGGCATTAATCAATGCTTCAGGCAAGCCGGCTTCCTTCGCGCCCGCTTTGGTCACCCATTCATCCAGGCTTTCCACTTTCAAGCCTGAATTGGCGGCTGCTTTTGCCAAAGAAGATGGATCATTGAAGGTATCTTCACCCAGTTTTTCTTTAGCTGCATTAAAGGCAGAAGCTGCTTTTTTCAGTTTCAAGGCTGCTTCGATACGCGCTTTGGCTTGTTCTAAAGTCGGTTCAGCTTCGACATTCAAAACTTTAATGACGTGATAACCCAAAGATGATTTAACGGTATCGCTGACTTCGCCTTTGCCCAATGCAAATGCCGCTTTATCAAACTCTGGCCCGAAGCCGCTGCCGCCGCTTTTGCTCAGATAGCCCAAGTTGCCGCCTTTGTTGCTGCTGGACAAGTCTTTGGAGTACTTGGCCGCCAGTTCGGCAAACGAATCCGGATGTGCTTTAAGCTCCGCAGCCATTTTGTCCACTTCGGCTTTAATTTCTGCATTGCTTGCTTCATCTCCGTTAGGCATAACCGGAATGAAAATATGCGCAATTTCGGCTCTTGGCGACAAATCTATGCTTTTGCTGTCGTAAGCTTTTTGTACTTCTTCTGCGCTGACGGTTTGCTTGTCAGCCAAATCCTTAATGTTCAAAGCCACATATTCCAGCTTAACGGCTTGAGGAATCAAGTAATCTTTCTTATGCGCTTCATAATACTTTTGCAAAGCCGCATCATCTACTTTTACTTGTGCTGCAAATGCTTCAGGGCTGAACGTAAATGAACGGATGGTACGTGTTGCTTGAGTCAGGTTAATCAACTGACGCGCTTGCGCATCGCTGACCAACGCACCGTTTTGCACCAAATTCAACAGATTTTGCAATTGGAACTGTTCGCGGATATCTTCAACAAACTGATCTTCGGTCATTTTGCGCTGATCCAAATACTTCTTGAGCAAATCCTGACTGAATTTACCGGCAGCATCATGGAAATTCGGATCATCCACGATAACTTGCTTAATTTGTTCCTGAGACACAGCAATGCCCATCAGCTTGGCACCCTGCTTCAGGTAAGCTCTTTGCAATAAAGATTGGAATATCGCATCACGCGAAGGCGCATTATTGCCGGCAGCCTGCTCATTTTGTATCGCAATCTGTAAAGCATGCTCGCTGACCTTCTCATCCCCGACTTTGACAATGTAATCAGAACCCGGCGAAGACAAATTATTGGCACCGAATCCGATAAAGGTCAAACCGATGATACCTAAAACAATCTGGGCGGGTGTTTTATATTTTTCAACAATATGGAACATATTTATCCGAAAGAAAAGTTTGGCGTGGCAGCCGGAAAATGCTGCCGCAAAAATCTTAAAATCCTGAAAACAGGCTCAAAGCGCGTATTGTAACGTATTTTTTCAAGGCTTGCTTTTTCAGACGGCCTAAAAACCTAAAAATGCCTTATCCGAAAATTTCCTGATACGCTTCTACTGAAAATCCGACATGAACCTGTCCTTCTTTGACCAATACAGGCCGCTTGATGATGCTGGGATTTTCCACCATTAAAGCAATCGCCCCTTCTTTTGTGGCGGCAGATTCTTGCGCATCTTTATCCAACTTGCGCCAAGTCGTACCTCTTTTATTGAGCAAAATTTCCAAAGCCGCCTGCTCCAGCCAGCCATCAATCAATTCGGCAGTCGGGGCGTTTTTCTTAAAATCTACAAACTCAAACTCGATGCCGTTTTCCGCCAACCAACTGCGCGCTTTTTTAACCGTATCGCAATTGGGAATACCGTATAGTTTTATCATCTTATTTATCCTTAGTTTTATTCATAAAATCACAAATTCAGGCCGTCTGAAACTTTTCAAATGGCCTGAATTGAATGCCACTTATTTCTTAGCAACTTTCTTCACTTTAATCTTCACACTTTTGCCTTGCGCGTTATTTTTATGCCCGGCTTTGACGGAAGCTGTTTTCGCCTGCACTTTTTTCTTGCCTGCAGCTTTAGGTTTGCTTGGCTTAGCGGGCTTGGAGGCAGGTTTACTTTTCACCTTGCTCTTCTTTGCCTTCATGGGAGCAGCCAACGCTTCATCAATTTCTTTAGCCGACAGTTTACGCTTACGCTTTTCGACAGACTTGTCAACAGCTATCGGCTTACTCACAGGTTTTGCTTTTCTACCTCCGCGTTTCTTACCGACTGAACCGCCGCTGATTAAGGTCAAATCAATCTTGCTGGTATCTAAATCGGCACGCGCGACTTTTACAGTGACCGTATCGCCCATATTGAAACGGACACCGCTGCGTTCGCCCTCAATCGCCATAATTTCAGGACGGAAGTTGAAATAATCCTCTCCCAAATCACTGATATGTACCAAGCCGTCGATATGAATATCGTCCAAGGTTACAAAAATACCGAAACTGGTCATGCCCGAAATCTTGCCACTGAAGACTTCACCGACTTTGTCGCGCATATAATAAGTTTTCAGCCAGTTTTCCACATCGCGGCTGGCATCATCGGCTCGGCGCTCACAGAAAGAGGTATGCACGCCCAAAGCCTCCCAGGTTTTATTGGGTTGGTAAGTTTGTCCGTTCAACACCGCCTTAATGGCACGATGTACTGTCAAATCGGGATAACGACGGATAGGCGAAGTAAAGTGTGCATATGCGCTATAAGCCAGACCAAAGTGACCGTCGCAATGCGGCTCATAAACCGCCTGCTGCATAGAACGCAACATCATCACTTGCAACAACTCCGCGTCCGGACGGTTTTTAAATTGCTCGGCAAGCGCAGCATAGTCTTTCGGCGTCGGATTATCGCCGCCCCCCAAACTCAGCCCCAGTAAACCAAGCTGCTCGCGTAAAGTGGCCAGTTTTTCGGGAGTCGGACCCAAGTGATTGCGGAATAAAGCCGTATGTTTGTTTTTCAGCAAAAATTCTGCCGCGCAAACATTCGCCGCCAACATACATTCTTCAATCAATTTGTGCGCATCGTTGCGGACGACTGGAACGATCTTGTCGATTTTACCGTTGTCGTCAAAAATCATCTGAGTCTCAACGCTCTCAAACTCAACCGCGCCACGCTCGAAACGTTTTTTCTGCAAGATTTTAAATAACTGATACAGAGTATCGATTTGCTGCTTAAACGGATGATCCTGGCCGTCTGAAATCCAATCCCAGACCTGATTGTAAGTCAGTCGCGCATGCGAACGCATTACTGCCGGATAGAAGCGGTATTCCTTGATATTGCCGGCATAAGTAATCACCATATCGCACACCATACACAGGCGTTCGACATCAGGATTGAGCGAGCAGATGCCGTTGGACAACTTCTCCGGCAGCATCGGAATCACACGGCGTGGGAAATACACGCTGGTACTGCGTTCCTGAGCATCTACATCAATTCCGTCATCAGGACGGACATAATGGCTGACATCGGCAATTGCCACCACCAAACGGTAATTGCGGCCGACTTTTTCAGCAAAAACCGCATCGTCAAAGTCCCGCGCAGTTTCTCCATCAATGGTTACCAGAGGCAAATCGCGTAAGTCCACGCGTCCTTTCAAGTCGGTTTTACGCACATGATCGGGAATTTTCTTCGCGGCTTTGACACATGCTTCGCTGAATTGATGAGGCAAATGGTGCTTGCGTACAGCAATTTCGATTTCCATACCGCTGTCGGCATAATCGCCCAACACTTCAATCAGCTTAGCCACAGCAGGACGATGCGCTTCAGGATACGTCTCAATTTCAGCCACAATCACCTGGCCGGATTGCGGTTTAAAGTGCGCCACGCTTTCAGGTTCCAGTACGATACTTTGGCTCAAACGCTTGTCTTCGGCCTCCAAAATGGCCACGCCGCGATCCATATAAAAACGGCCGACCACTTTAGACTGCGCACGCTCCACTACATCCAAAACCGTACCTTCACGACGGCCTCTGCGGTCGATACCGGCAGGACGAACGGTAACAATATCCCCGTGCATTACACCGCGCATTTGACGCTCATACAAAACGAAATCGCCCTCGCCTGTCGGCGTTAGCGGCACGGCAAAACCAAAACCGTCTTTATGCGCTTCGACACGGCATTTAACCAATGCCAATTTTTCTGCCGCACATACCGCGCCACGTCGATTGATCAACACCTGACCATCGCGCGCCATCGCTTTCAGACGGCGTTCGAAGAATTCATATTCATCTTCTGTAATCGACAATTCATGTGCCAAAGCTTCGATTTTTGTCGGCACACCTTTTTGTTCCAATAATTCAATGACCCACTCACGGCTGGGCAACGGATGAGAGTAACGTTGTTTCTCCCGCTCCAAATACGGGTCTTTTTCTCGTAAATTTAAAGATTTAGTATTTTTGTTCATTTTGATAGTTGACATTCTTTTTTTAAAATATATAATAGCTGCTTCTTCGCAGTTCAGGTAGTCAACTCTACCTTAAATTGAAGAATAAAGCAAAGCCCAGGTGGCGGAATTGGTAGACGCGCTAGCTTCAGGTGCTAGTGTCCTCACGGGCGTGGAAGTTCGAGTCTTCTCCTGGGCACCAAATAATTTGGTGCTTCTTTGCTTAAGAAAATTTAAATTGCCCAGGTGGCGGAATTGGTAGACGCGCTAGCTTCAGGTGCTAGTATCCTCACGGGTGTGGAAGTTCGAGTCTTCTCCTGGGCACCACTGATAAATCAATCAGTCAAGTTTTACATTATTCTGATAACAAGTTAGGATAATAGTCCACAGAGAGGTGGATGAGTGGTTTAAGTCGCACGCCTGGAAAGCGTGTATACGTGAATAGCGTATCGAGGGTTCGAATCCCTTCCTCTCTGCCAGATACTAAAGACACCAGCTAACGGTGTCTTTTTTCATATCCGCCCTTCTTAAAAATATTACACCACACTTTTATTTCTATTACCCTCTAATCATAAACCTGCCACTCATTCTTATCTTATACTAAACCTTAATGATTAAAGGCTGTCTGAAAGTTTTCAGACGGCCTCTTTCTTAAAACCTACCAAATCCCAAACCATTGTTTATCAGACTGCTTTTTATTACCGTTCTGCTGCTCGTGGTTTTGACGGCGAAATTGCCAAGGCGCTTGCGGATTATCTTTTTTCCATAAACCTTTACGTTTTTCCTTGGCTTGTTTTTGTGCGGCCGAATAGTCAGTGTAGGCAGTTTTACTTTGTTGTTTTTTGGCATAACTTTCATAATGCCATGCGGCGCCATCCCGTATCTGCATTAAATTCAAGTCAATCGTGCCGACTGATACTTGGGCAACTTCGCGCTGGTAGCGATCGGCTTCAAACACGCGGACTTTGGCTTTTTTATTCAATGCAGCATCAATCAGATTGTCTCGTGATTGCGTACCATAAGCCTGATTGATTTCTGGTGCATCGATATGGGCCATACGGATTTTATGTTTCCTGCCGTCGCTATCGATAATGTGCATGGTATCGCCATCATGGATTTTGATGATTTTTCCGTTGTATGTGTAGGATTGTCGCGATGACTTTTGTTTTTGTTCCGGTTTAGGTTTAGCTTCGGCTTTGGTGTCAGATGTGGCTTTGACGACATTTTTTCCCAGCCATTCATTGACCTTTTCCAAACCGATATTGTCGCCTTGTGCCAATGTTGCAGCAACGCTTACCCCGGTACGAATCAACTCAGTATCGCGTGAGCTGTAACCAAGCGCGCCCAAAACGGATAAAACAACGGGCAACCATTTTATAATTTTACTGATTTGCATATTTTGCCAAATTAAAGGCCGTCTGAAAGACCTGATGCACTTTCAGACGGCCTTTAAGATTGATTAATCTTCATTAATCCTGACAAGGCAGGATGACTTTTGCGCCTTCTGCCGTACCTAAAACCAACACATCGGCGGCATCGCGGGCAAAAATACCGTTTTCGAGTACGCCGGTGATTTTGTTGATTTCGTCTTCCATTTTCAGGGCTTGATCGATATTGAGGCCATGAACATCAACGATTTGATTTCCATAGAAAGTAGTATAACCAACACGCAACTCAGGCTGTCCGCCCATGGCAAGCAGTTTGCGCGACACCAGCGAACGGGCATTTTCAACCACTTCCACCGGCAATGGGAATTTACCCAAACGGGAAACATATTTGCTTTCATCGGCAATACAAACAAATTTATCGGATGCGCTGGCCACGATTTTTTCGTTCAAATGCGCACCGCCGCCACCCTTAATCATTTGCAGCGCATGGTTGACTTCGTCTGCGCCGTCAACATAAACCGCCAAACCCATCACTTCATTCAGTGAAACTTCTGGAATCTCATATTTCGCCAAAAGCTCGCTGGATTTTTTAGAAGTAGACACGGCACCCTTGATTTTCTTACCGCTTTTACCCAAAGCTTCGATAAAAAAGTTGATGGTAGAGCCGGTACCGATACCGATGTATTCGTTTTCAGGAACAAATTCCACCGCTTTTTCGGCGGCAATACGTTTGAGTTCGTCTTGAGTTGCCATGTTGTCAGTCTTTCAGTTTGAATAATAAAGTAATTTTAAGCTCTTAGGCTTTAATCAGCAATACTGCCGCTTGCGCTTCAATGGCTTCCATACGTCCCAGATAGCCAAGTTTTTCGTTGGTTTTACCCTTGATGTTCACGCAGTTTTCGGGCAAACCCAAATCTGCGGCAATATTAGCGCGCATTGCCGGAATATGCGGCGCAAGTTTTGGCTTTTGCGCAATCACGGTCGTATCGACATTAACCACCTTCCAACCCAACTCCTGCACGCTTTGATAAGCCTCGCGCAACAGCACACGGCTGTCAGCATCTTTGAACTCGGCGGCAGTATCGGGAAAATGGCTGCCGATATCGCCCAAACCGGCCGCACCCAACAGGGCATCGGTAATCGCATGCAACAGCGCATCGGCATCTGAATGACCCAGCAAGCCTTTTTCAAACGGAATGTTTACGCCGCCGAGTATCAAATCTCGCCCTTCGACCAACTGATGGACATCGTAGCCCTGTCCGACACGGATATTCATGTTTGTTTCCTTAAATAATGGGTTTTGATTGTTCAGACGGCCTTGAGCAACAATCTGACAATGTATTCGTCTTGCGGCAGCGTCAATTTTAAATTGCGCGTATCGCCCTGCACCAAGCGCGGCCGGATACCCAGTTTTTCAATCGCTGATGCTTCATCCGTAATCTCACTTAAATCATCAACCGATAAAGCACGATGTAACAAGGCCGTCTGAAAAAGCTGCGGCGTTTGCGCCTGCCATAATCCTGCGCGTGCAACGGTTTCATCAATATGATGACTGCCGTCTGAGCGCTTGAGCGTATCAGCCACCGGTATGGCCAAAATACCGCCTTCATCATTCTCACCCGCCTCATCAAGCAAACGTGTTAACGCTTCAACAGGCAGGTAACAGCGCGCGGCATCATGAACCAAAATGTTATCTTGCGCCTCGGCCAAACCTTGCTCCAATAAAACGGACACACCATTGCGTACCGTTTCGGCACGACTTGCGCCGCCTACTCGAAAGACGCGTACTTTCTCAGACAGGGCCGTCTGAAAAACCGAATCTTCCGGCGAAAGAATAACAGCAATTAAATCTATGCGGGGGTGTTGCTCAAAGATTTCTATGGTATGTTGCAATACGGTTTTACCATTGATTTCAACATATTGTTTAGGTTTTCCTGCACCAAATCGCGCTCCCACACCGGCAGCAGGAATCAAAGCGATATTGCGGCGCATCATGCTGACACTCCGGCATCGGCCTCATCCGGCGTTTCAGCCTTGCGCCATACGCACGCTTCGCCCAAATCGTCCAAATATTTTTCATGTGCGGCCAGCTCGTCCGCATTGGCTTTGATAACTTTCAACTGCGAGGTACGTTTGGTTTCCGCAATAACGGTTTGTTTGACTTCGCCCTCTTCTTCCGCCTCGCCGCCCATCAGGTCGAACTGCTGACGCGTCATGGCAAGATAGACTTCACCCAAAAGCTCGCAGTCGATTAGCGCGCCGTGCAAAACCCGTTTGCTGCGGTCAACGGAAAAGCGGTTACACAACGCATCCAAGCTTGCCTTTTGCCCCGGAAACATTTCACGCGCCATAGCCAGCGTGTCGGTGACTTTACAACCCAGTTCCTCGATAGAAGGCAAACCCATGCGGCGGAACTCCATATTCAGGAAGCCGACGTCAAACTTAGCATTATGGATAATCAGCTCTGCGCCACGAATAAAGTCGGCAATCTGTTCACCCACTTGAGCAAACGGCGGCGCATTCTTCGCTTCCAATACTTCAATCGTCAAACCATGCACCTTCGCTGCTTCCTCCGGCATATCGCGTTCGGGGTGGACATATAAATGAAGATTGGAGTCGGTCATTTGGCGGTTGATCATTTCCAAGCCGGCAAATTCGACCAGACGGTCGCCGTTTTCAGGATAAAGACCCGTGGTCTCCGTATCGAGGATAATCTGACGTTGGCTCATGGTTGGTGGTTTCTGCAATTATCAAAACGTCCTGAATCATACTGAAGGCCGTCTGAAATGTATAGTCAGCAAAACTTTAGCTACTTTTGAAATACCCTTTTATAGCTGGATTTTTTCAGACGGCCTTTATTCTTTTTTCATCTATTGGCCAGCTATTACTCCAATTTGAGTAGAAAGCCCAATTTCTAAAAAATTTTTTAAATTTAATTTCTTTAATAATTAATACCTTACTTATAAATTAAATAATAGGAACAATTATCATTTGCAAATTTAAAAAATCGCCGTATAATACAACCCATCGAAACAAAACAACCGCACAACAGAATGAAAGGAGAAGAAAATGCCCGAAAGTATTTTTAAGCAAGTCTCCCTCGACATTCTGAGACTGCACCAGCAAGCCATCCGCTCTTTGATCGCTACCAAGTGTTGCGATGAGTGCGAAGTACACGACGCAGTATTCATTACTTTAGATGGCCGATATTATGTTTGGCTCCCTTGTATGGGCAAATCGCCCCAATCAGAAACCGGCATCCTGCTGATTGAAGATGAAGACGGCAATACACGCTTGAGCTGGGTTGCCGATACACGCGAAGTCAAGCAAAAAGACAGTCTGTACAACCGCGTTGTTTCCGCCCTGCAAAGAAAAATGCAGCGCACGAAAAACAAATTTATTCAGTCGGCAAACGCTAGATTGCTTGAGCTGACGCCTCAGCAAGGCCGTCTGACGACAAACAGCAAAGATTTCTCGCTTTCACCACATGACTTGATGAAAGCACTTTATCCGGCAACACATCAAATAGGAGAATTTGCCCTGTAACAGTTTTTGGTAGTGGTTTGTGTTCCTTTTGCGCCCCTTAAAATTTTAAAGGGGCGATTTTTTTTGCCCCTACTTTTCAGACGGCCTAAACATCGGTTTTCCAGTACAATAAAGGCCGTCTGAACATTTCCTACTTTTCAACCATGCAACTGCTCAAATACATCCAATCACAAGGCCTCGGCAGCCGCAAGCAATGCCAATGGCTGATAGACAATGACTGCATTGCCATCAACGGCGAAATCCATAATCGTGCTAAAGACGATATCGATCCGTCTCAAGTGTACACCCTGTCTGTTGACGGCGAAGAGATTGCCGCCGTACCCATGCCCTATTTCTACATTTTGCTTCATAAGCCTGCAGATTACGAGACTTCGCACAAACCCCAGCAATATCCAAGCATCTTTAGCCTGTTTCCCGACCACATGCGCAATATCGATATGCAGGCAGTCGGCCGCTTGGATGCAGACACAACCGGCATTATTCTGATTACCAACGACGGGCAATTTAACCACCGCGTTACCTCGCCCAAACACAAAGTTCCGAAGCTCTACCGTGTCACTTTGAAACATCCTGCCGACGATACCCTTTGCACTACGCTGAAAAACGGCGTCCTCCTACATGACGATAATGAAACCGTCGCCGCGGCCGAAGCAGTATTGGCCGACCCAACCACATTGATGATGACCATTACCGAGGGTAAATACCATCAGGTCAAACGCATGGTTGCAGCCGCAGGAAACCGTGTCGAACAGCTCCACCGTGAGAAATTCGGTGACTGGAATGTCAATGATTTGGCCGCCGGAGAATGGAAATTTATCCAAATCTAAAAAAATTCCAAATTTTTTCGATAAATTTTTAAACAATATGGATTTTTTATTTATTTAAAATCAAACATCTAATCCTTATCATTTTTATTTAACAGAATTTAACACTGTAAAGACTGAACTATTGTATAATTCGCCTGTCTGAGTAACACTTGCTTCGAAAGAAGTGAGTAAGTGAGTAAGACGTTTTCCCCGTAATGTGTTTGGCCATCTATACTTTCCCCTTAGTATAGATGGTTTTTTTTATCTAAAATTTGGCAATCAAGCGGGCATGCTTTCAGACGGGCCTTTCTCATCTAAAGAAGCCATCATTGCTAAACCCCATCTCCACTCATTAACTTGCCATTACTCCTTTTCTCTTTCTCGTCTCTTCCGCATCAATCTGTGCCGTTCCAATTTCAGATAAATCATTTTATAGAAAGAAAAACTATCGGCGACTATCCAAGCTAAGGTTACAGGATGTTATTAGGCAGCCTTAGATAAATACCATCTTTGTTGCCGACATACTTGAAAGCAACACCTTAGTACTATCCAATATCCTTACAACACCCCTTTCCCATATCCCACTTTCAGACAGCCTTTATCGTTACGGCTCTTTCAATCATTCATATCGTTTCAGCCAAATTCTCTGTTTGCAGGTTTCAACACCAAGCAAACCAGAGGAACTCACTAAAAATTATTCATTACATAGTTTTTTTAACTAATTTTCTTTTCCGACTTTAGTCAAGATTCGTTAAATCTTTACGGTAAAATGTTGTCTTTATTTTTATGCATCTGAGTATTTATGTCTTCCAATCAACCCCGTCAAACTTGGTCCAACCGTTTGACTTACATCCTTACTGTTGCCGGCGCGACTGTCGGCTTTGGTGCAACTTGGCGTTTCCCGTATTTGGTCGGTGAAAACGGCGGCGGCGCGTATGTATTCCTGTTCTGTATCGCCATGCTGGTCATCGGTATTCCGATGATTTTGGTGGAAAACGTCATCGGCCGCCGTAAAGGCGTGAACGCGCTGGATGCGTTTGGCGGCACAATGAATGGCAAACCCGTTGCCAAAGTTTGGAAATTGGTCGGTTGGATGGGCCTGATCGGCGCATTCGGCATCATGGCCTATTACATGGTGCTCGGCGGCTGGGTGATCAGCTACATCGTCAATATCATCGGCGGTAATTTGGACATTTCCAGTCCGGTTTCCGGCGAAGTCACCAAAAGCTTCTTTACCGAACACATCGAAAACAGCCCCTGGGAAATTGCGTTTTACACCTTCCTATTTGTGGTTGTGAACCAATGGATCTTGGTAAAAGGCGTGATCGGCGGTATTGAAAAAGCGGCAAAATACCTGATGCCTTTGCTGTTTTTATTCCTGATTGCCATGGTCGTGCGCAACGTTACCCTGCCGGGTGCAATGGAAGGCATTACCTTCTATCTGAAACCTGACTTCAGCAAAATTACAGCCGAACTATTCGTCTTCGTTTTAGGACAAGTATTCTTCGCCTTGAGCTTGGGTTTCGGTGTGATGATTACGTTATCCAGCTATCTGGATAAAAGCGAAAATCTGGTTCAGACGGCCGTAATTACCGCGATTACCAACACTTTGATTGCCGTGTTGGCGGGCTTTATGATTTTCCCTTCCCTCTTCAGCTTTGGCGTCGCCCCTAACTCCGGCCCGACGCTGGTGTTCCAAAGCCTGCCGATCGTGTTCTCCAATATGTGGGCAGGCCCAGTGTTTGCAGTGATTTTCTTCTCACTGCTTCTGATTGCCGCGCTGACCACTTCTCTGACCATTTATGAAGTGTTAATTACAACCATTCAGGAGAAAACCAAAATCCGCCGCGCAGCCGCGATTACCATCGTACTGGCAGGTATTTTTATCTTCGGCAATATCCCTTCCATCTTGAGCTACGGCCCATGGAAAGATATTTCCGTGTTTGGTAAAAACATTTTCGATGCCTTTGACTATATCAGCGGCAACATCCTGTTTATGCTGACCGCGCTTGGCTCTGCCTTGTTTGTCGGTTTCGTGATGAAAGATGAAGCGAAGGACGAATTGCTCTACAAAGGTAACCAGACCACCGTCAATATCTGGTTTGCCTATGTGAAATACCTCGTGCCATTGGTGATTCTGCTGATTTTCATCAGCAACCTGTTCTGATAAGCAAACATATAAAAAGGCCGTCTGAAAAGTTCAGACGGCCTTTATTTTGACTATGCTTTATTCAGCCCAGTTTTTCTTCTTACTGGTTTTACCGATACCGGGGTTGAAGCTGTTGGTCGGGTCAAGTTTTTTATAGAACTGTTTCAGCTCGGGCTTGGCTTCATACAGATGACCGACATTATGCTCGGCAGGATATTGCGCGCCACGTTGGTCAAGCAGATAGAGCATTTCATGTTCCAAAGCCATACAGTCGTTGCCTTTTTTAATGATGTAGTCCTGATGGAACACATGACACATAAAATGTCCGTAATACAATTTATGGATGATTTTATTGTCAATTTCCGGCGGCAGTGTTTCAAACCAATCACGATCATCACGGCGCAAGGCGATATCGAGCGCAACCAAATCTTCTACTTCATCATCATGTACAGAACGGTAACGGATCGCGGCAGAAGCCACGGCAAAGCGATGCAACATGGCCGCCTGCGTTTCTTCGGCATTACATTCGAAGAATGCGCCGCCATGGGTTGCAAAATATTCCTTCAAGAACGTGCGCGCTTCTGCTACGCCTTCGCCACCCATTTTCAAGATCAGATGGTGTTCGTATTTGTCGCGATAATTGCGCATAGATTTAGGCAAATGATCTGGCAGAATTTTGCTGACCAGCTGCATGAATTTATCGGAAAAATGCTTAGGCAAGAAGCTGACTTTTTTACCGAATCTATCGACACGCGCTTTAAAATCAAACAATTTCGGCAATTGGTGCGTACCGAATTTCTTAATCACATAGAATGTATCTTTACCATAAACGGCAGCAATATCAAAAGCATGACGATGGATATACTCACCGGAAATAGGCAGGTTTTTAAACTCACTCAAAGCAGCACGACGGATATCGGTCAGCTCATTAATATCATTTGTACCGATATAGAAAACGGCAGTCTGTTTTTCTTGTGGGAACGTATCCAAGCGTACGGCAAACACCATCAGCTTGCCCGCGCAACCTGATGCTTCGTAGTGGCGCGCAGGGTCGGCATTAAAACGGGCGGCAGTCGGTTCATTCACTTGGCGGACATGATCGCAGTATGCATGGTCATGTCCTTTGCCGGCATCTTGCGTAATGTCTTTTCGTTGATAATGGAAACCTTGCAAGTTGGTCAAAATTTCTTCAGGGGTTTCGCCCAAATCAATGCCCAAATGGTTGACCAGCTCCAGCTTGCCCTCTTCGTTGATTTGTGCAAACAGAGCCATTTCCGTATAAGCCGGGCCACGCTGTACCAATGCACCGCCGGAGTTATTACATACACCACCCAATACAGATGCGCCGATACAGGACGAACCGATCACGGAGTGCGGCTCACGGCCTAAAGGTTTCAGCAGCAGCTCCAATTGATTCAGGGTAGAACCGGGCAGGCAGACAACTTGTTCGTTATTATTAATCGGCTGAATGATGTTCAGACGCATGGTATTCACAATCACGATATCTCGGTCGTAATCATTACCATCAGGAGTCGAGCCGCCGGTCAGACCGGTATTGGCGGCCTGCGTAATCACAATGACATCAGCCTCAACACATGCCTGCAAAATTTGCCACATTTCTAACACCGTACCCGGACGGACAACTGCCAGCGCCTTGCCTTCGCCAAAACGGTAGCCTTGACGGTATTGTTCGGTTTTTGCCGGGTCTGTGATGATGTATTTTTCACCGACAGTTTGCGTCAGCCGGCTGATTAATTGTGTAGCATTCATTGCATACTCCTTGAGAGATTAATATATTTATTAGATTGCAAGCATTGTAGTAATCCATTCAATCAAAGTAAAGGCGAAACCCGTTTTTTAAACTCATCTTTTAAATAAACAAAAGGCCGTCTGAAAATTTCAGACGGCCTTTTGTTTTAAGCCTGAATAATCGATTATTCGGCTGCTTTCTCTTCGCGAGCAGGTGCTTCCAGCAAAGCTTTGATAGACAGGCGTACGCGGCCGCGATCGTCTACTTCCAATGCTTTCACGTTCACAACCTGACCTACTTGCAGGTAGTCGCTGACATTGCGTACGCGCTCGTGGGCGATTTGGCTGATGTGTACCAAACCGTCTTTGCCCGGCATCACGCTGACAATCGCGCCAACGTTGTTGTCGAGGATTTTAACCACAGTACCTTCGTACACTTTGCCCACTTCCACTTCAGCAGTGATTTCTTCGATGCGTTTTTTCGCTGCATCGCCTGCTTCTTGAGTAGTCGCAGCAATTGTGATGGTACCGTCTTCAGCGATGTTGATTTCAGTACCGGTTTCAGCAGTAATCGAACGAATAGTTTCGCCACCTTTACCAATCACATCACGGATTTTGTCTTGGTTGATTTTCATGGTGAACAAGCGTGGGGCGTGTGCAGACAGTTCTTGCGGGCCTGCAACAGCGGCTTTCATCTGATCCAAGATGTGCAAACGTGCTTCTTTGGCTTGAGCCAAAGCGATTTGCATGATTTCTTTGGTAATACCTTGGATTTTGATGTCCATTTGCAGTGCGGTCACACCTTTGGTTGTACCGGCTACTTTAAAGTCCATATCGCCCAAGTGGTCTTCGTCACCCAAGATGTCGGTCAGAACGGCAAATTTGTTGTTGTCCAAAATCAGACCCATGGCGATACCGGCAACGTGTGCTTTCAAAGGCACACCGGCAGACAACAGGCTCAGGCAGCCGCCGCAGACGGAAGCCATAGAGGAAGAGCCGTTGGATTCGGTAATTTCAGAAACCACGCGCATGGTGTAGCTGAAATCTTCAGGTTCCGGCAATACGGCCAACAACGCACGTTTAGCCAAACGGCCGTGACCGATTTCACGACGTTTTGGCGCACCTACGCGACCCACTTCACCGGTAGAGTATGGCGGGAAGTTGTAGTGCAGCATAAAGCGGTCGGTGTATTCGCCGGACAGTGCATCAATGATTTGCTCGTCGCGTGAAGTACCCAAAGTTGCAACCGCCAAAGCTTGGGTTTCGCCACGGGTAAACAGTGCAGAACCGTGAGTGCGCGGCAATACGCCGGTTTGAATGTTCAGCGGACGAACAGTGCGGGTATCGCGACCGTCGATACGCGGTTGGCCGTCCAAAATTTGGCTGCGGACAACATCGGCTTCCAAGTGTTTGAAAATGCCTTTGATTTCGTTGGCTGCCAAAGTGTCGGTTTCTTCGGTAATCAACGCTTCTTTTACAGCACTCCAAGCTTCGTCCAATTTGGCAGAACGCGCTTGTTTTTGACGGATTTTGAACGCTTCTTTAATGGTTTCACCGGCAATTTCGCGTACTTTTGCAACCAATTCTTCATTGGTTTCAGGTGCTTTCCAATCCCAAACTTCCGGGTTGACTTCATCGGCAAACTCATTGATGGCATTAATGGCCACTTGCATTTGATCGTGACCGTAAACAACCGCACCCAGCATCACTTCTTCAGACAAGATGTCGGCTTCGGACTCCACCATCAACACGGCTTTAGAAGTACCGGCAACAACCAAGTCCAATTGTGATTTGGCCAATTCGGCTTTAGTCGGGTTCAAAACGTACACGCCGTTTACATAACCTACTCGCGCAGCACCAATCGGACCAGCAAACGGTACGCCGCTCAACACCAGCGCGGCAGATGCACCCAACATTGCAGGAATGTCAGAATCAATTTCAGGGTCAACAGACACCACCATCGCTACGATTTGGATGTCGTGGTAGAAACCTTCAGGGAACAGAGGACGAATCGGACGGTCGATCAGACGGCTGGTCAGGATTTCTTTTTCGCTTTGTTTGCCTTCGCGTTTGAAGAAACCGCCGGGGATTTTACCTGCTGCGTAAGTACGCTCGAGGTAATCGACAGTCAGAGGGAAGAAGTCTTGGCCTTCTTTTACTTCTTTGTTGGTAGTAACGGCAACCAAAACAACGGTATCACCCATGGATACTTTAACGGCAGCTGCGGCTTGGCGAGCGATTTCGCCGGTTTCCAAAGTAACGGTTTGATTACCGTATTGGAAGGTCTTAACGTGTTTATTGAACATTGTTGTTCCTTTCAAAATACCGCACTGCTAAAACACTAATAATGCACACTAAAATCCGAATGTGCATAGTTAGGGTTTCAGACCGTGCGGCAGGTTATAAACAAGCTTTCAGACGGCCTTTAAAGGCACTGAAAACAACTCTCGATTATAAAGGCAACTATCCTTAAAATCCAGTATTTATACAATAAAAAGGCCGTCTGAAACATATCTCTTTCAGACGGCCTTCAAACTTAAAAATCAATCCTGAGTCAGCAAAGTCAATGCTTCCTGATATTTTTCAACTGTTTTTTGAATCACATCGGCAGGCACTGTAGGCGCAGGCGCTTTTTTGTTCCAACCGCTTTGCTCCAACCAGTCGCGGACAAATTGTTTGTCAAAAGACGGCGGATTGGTGCCGACTTTGTATTGGTCTGCAGGCCAAAAACGACTGGAGTCAGGCGTTAATACTTCGTCCATCAAAGTCAGCGTACCTTCTTCATCCAAACCAAATTCAAACTTGGTATCGCAAATGATAATACCGCGGGATTTCGCATATTCGGCCGCTTCTGTATAAAGCTGAATTGCTTTGGCGCGCACTTCCGCCGCCAATTCTTTTCCGATAATGCGTTCGCATTCTCCAAAGCTGATGTTTTCATCATGATCACCGACTGCGGCTTTGGTCGATGGCGTAAAGATCACTTCAGGCAGTTGTTGCGCTTCCTGCATACCTTCAGGCAGTTGAATACCGCAAACAGAGCCTGTCTTTTGATAATCTTTCCAACCGCTACCTGCCAGATAACCGCGCACAATGGCCTCCACTTTCACCGGAGTGAGTTTTTTAGCCACGACGGCGCGTTTTTCTAAAACTTTGGCTTCGTTTTCTGGCAAAACATCGTAAACCGTATGGCCGGTAAAATGGTTAGGCATGATATGAGCCAGTTTTTTAAACCAAAAATTGGAAATCTGCGTCAGGATCTCCCCTTTACCCGGAATCGGGTCATCCAAAATCACATCGAATGCAGACAGGCGGTCGGAAGCAACCATCAACATACGTTTATCGTCAATTTCGTACAAATCGCGTACTTTGCCAGAGTAGATTTTTTTCAAGCTGATTTCAGACATTTCGGGTATCTCTTAGGTAGACAGAAGAATACGGTATTTTAGCCCAATTTGGAATTTTTCGTCAGATTGTTTACAAAATAAAGGCCGTCTGAAACCTTATATTTTGGTTTCAGACGGCCTTATTCATTGATTTCAGAGAAGAATCCTGAAAATCACCATCCTATCAGATTACAGAAACTTGAGTCTGATCTTGGATGTGGTTTACAGCAGACAGAGAGTAGTAGTCGCCGTGGCCGGTTACTTGGTAAGTGCTACCGTCAGCAAACTTGAAGTTTTCAACTTTGTGATTGTTACCGGTGAACCAGTCGTCGATGGTGATGCTATCGTTAGTACCAACGGAAACAGTCAGGTTAGCACCAGATTTGCTCAGCAATACGTCGGAAGCTGCAACGCCTTTACCGAACAACAGGGTGTCATTACCGCTTTCCTCACGGATAGTGTCGTGACCATAACCTTTGTCGAAGAAGTAAGTGTCGTTACCGGTACCGCCGATCAGGATGTCGTTGCCGACACCACCGTCGAGGTAGTCGTTACCATCTTTGCCAACCAGACAGTCGTCACCGGCCAAACCGTACAGATGGTTGTTGCCGCCGTTACCTTCGATGTTGTTGTTCAAAGAGTTACCGGTACCGTTCAGGTTTTGCATACCTTGCAAGAACAGGTTTTCAACGTGATCGGTCAAGGTGTAGTCAATAACGGTACGAACAGTATCGATACCGGCTTGTGCATTGCCGTACTCGATAACTTGGTCGTTGGCATTGTCAACGAAGTAAACGTCGTTACCGTCGCCACCGCGCATGATGTCAGCACCGGAACCACCGTTCAGGTAGTCATTGCCAGCACCACCTTGCAGGTAGTCTTTACCCTCTTCACCGTACAGAGAGTCACCGTCAGCATCACCGTAAATGGTGTCGTTACCAGCACCGGCGTAGATTACGTCTGTGCCGTTGCCACCGTAGATGATGTCTTCGCAAGCAGTACCATAAATGGTATCTTTAGCATCAGTACCGCGGATAACGTTACCGTCTTTGCAGTCTTCAGCTCGAATGACATTACCTGGGTTTTTGTCTTCCTGACCGTATGAGTTGTTTTGGTTATGGTCGTCAACACAGTCTTTGCAGTCTGGCTCAGGTTTCGGTTCTGGTTTAGGCTCAGGTTTTGGCTCTGGCTTAGGTTCTGGTTTAGGCTCAGGTTTTGGTTGAGGTTTTGGTTCTGGTTGCGGTTCTGGTTGTGGCTCAGGTTTAGGCTCAGGTTTTGGTTGAGGTTTAGGCTGAGGTCGTGGTTTTGGTTGTGGTTTCGGTGGTGTCGGTTTGATTGGATCACAGTTGTAAGGTGGGCAAACCGGAACACATTTGTAAACGGTGGTTTTTGCTGGTGGGCAGAAAGCCGCAATAGCAGAAACCAAACCAGTTACCGCATTAACTACTGACACGCCGACGCTGGCAATGCTAGCGATACTGCTGATAGAAACAGAAGTTTTCGCTGCAGGAGCGCAGTAGTAAGATGAGAAGGAAGCCTTAGGCGCAGGAGCGCAGTAAGAACTAACCAGGGGTCTAGCATAATACCCCCCGTAACAGTATGCCATAATAATTACTCCCAAAATAGTTAATAAAGATATTGAGCTGACGGAACGAGCAAATTCCGCCCTTGCTCAATTATTATTTTAGTAATATTTTTCAAAATATTTACTCAAAAATATCAAACGGTAGAATTTGCCGATAAAAGGACGGAGTTTCGCCTTTTTTTAAATCCCATTATCCTAGAAACAATAAAAACATTAACATTGATTCACAATCTCTCAAAAAGCATAGATCCTTTATCTATCTTGTTAAAAGCTAAATTTTAACTATAGTTATAGTAAACAAACATAATACCAATAAGAAGTTATTATTATGAATAGATAATATCGACAATTTACCCAAATACATCCGCATCCGGATTTTGTTCTACGCTAATAATGTGAATTTGTCTTATTTACACTATAATGACACGAACACCTATTCAACAGCTATCAGAGGAGATACTCAACCATGCGTACTTTATTGACCGGAGCAAAAGGTCAGCTTGCCCGTTGTCTGCGCGACCGCCTGCCCGAAGATTGGGAACTGATTGCTACCGACTCTACTTCGCTGGACATTACCGATACCGAAGCCGTGCATCACATGATCAAAAACTTCCAACCAGATGCCATCGTTAATGCCGCAGCTTACACTGCCGTCGATAAAGCAGAAGAAAATGCAGAGGCTGCTTTTGCCGTCAACGCAACCGCTGTTCACAACCTAGCCGCAGCTGCCCGCGCCACACACGCCCGCTTTATCCATATTTCCACTGATTATGTATTCGACGGCGAAGGCAAACGCCCTTACCGCGAAACCGACTACACCAATCCGCGCAGCACTTACGGTCAATCCAAAGTAGCAGGCGAGCTTTTGGCTTTAGCCGCACATCCGGAAAGTACAATCGTCCGTACTTCGTGGCTGTTTAGCGAATACGGCAGCAATTTCGTTAAAACCATGTTGCGCCTTGCTAAAGAGCGTGATTCCCTCTCCATTGTCCACGACCAAACCGGTTGTCCGACTTATGCAGGCGACTTAGCTTATGCCATCATCAGTTTATTGCAACAGTCCACTTCCCCACGCGGTATCTTCCATTACTGTGGCAACAAATCGGCAACATGGTACGAATTTACCAAAGCCATCTTTCAGACGGCCCACCAATTAGACGACAGCTTCCGCATTCCGGAACTGAACGCGATTACTACCGATCAATACCCCCTGCCCGCTCCGCGTCCTGCATACAGCATTATGGATTGCTCACGCCTAGAGACCGAATTCGGTATCAAACCGTCCGACTGGCAAAAAGCCCTGCGCGAAATTCTCCGCAAAATCAACTGATAAGTTGATTCATCTATATCAAGGCCGTCTGAAAACATATTTTCAGACGGCCTCTTTGTTTCTTTTATATCAAATGCTTTATCTATCCAGTCTGTCATTTGAAAAGTGCTACAATAGCCGTTTATTTTATTTTTCAGACGGCCTGACAATATGTGCAACCATCATCCTAAACATTCACACGATAACGACACCATCCGCATCCGCGGCGCGCGTACACATAATTTGAAAAATGTCGATTTAGACATTCCGCGCCACAAGCTCGTGGTGGTAACAGGATTGTCAGGCAGCGGTAAATCATCGCTGGCGTTTGATACTTTGTATGCCGAAGGGCAACGCCGTTATGTTGAGAGCCTTTCCGCCTATGCCCGTCAGTTTTTACAGATGATGGACAAACCCGATGTCGATTTGATTGAAGGCCTGTCGCCCGCAATTTCCATCGAGCAAAAATCCACCAGTCACAATCCGCGCTCAACCGTCGGCACGGTTACGGAAATCCACGATTACCTGCGCCTTTTGTACGCACGCGTCGGCACGCCGTATTGCCCCGAACACAATCTGCCGCTATCCAGTCAAACCGTATCACAGATGGTCGATGCCGTATTGAAACTGCCGGAAGACACGCGCGTGATGATTTTGGCGCCGGCAGTGCGCGAGCGTAAGGGCGAGTTTGTCGATTTCTTTGCCGACTTGCAGGCTCAGGGTTTTGCGCGTGTACGCGTGGACGGCGAAGTCTATCAGCTTGACGAAGTACCGAAGCTGGAAAAAAACATCAAACACAACATCGACGTCGTCATCGACCGTGTTAAAGTAAAAGCCGACATTAAACAACGACTGGCGGAAAGTTTTGAAACCGCGCTTCGCCACGGCAACGAACGCGCACTGGCGATGGAAATGGACAGCGGCGAAGAACATTGGTTCTCCGCGCGTTTCGCCTGTCCCGTATGTTCATACAGCCTACCCGAATTAGAGCCGCGCCTGTTTTCCTTCAACAACCCGATGGGTTCCTGCCCGACTTGCGACGGCTTGGGCAACACCAACTTTTTCGACCCCGAAAAAGTGGTCGCCCATCCCGAATTATCCTTAGCCGCAGGCGCGATTGACGGCTGGGACAAACGCAACCAATTCTATTTCCAAATGATTCAATCGCTGGCGCATCATTATAAATTTGATGTCAACGCCGCTTGGGAAACCCTACCGGAAAAAGTCAGAAAAGTTGTCTTGCACGGTTCGGGTAAAGAAGTCATCGACTTCACCTACCTGTCCGAACGCGGCACCACCTTCAACCGCAGCCACGCCTTCGAAGGCATCATTCCCAATCTCGAACGCCGCTACCGCGAAACCGACAGCGAAACCGTGCGCGAAAAACTGCGCGAATACCAAAACCACCGCGCCTGCCCGAGCTGCGGCGGCGCACGTTTGCGCAAAGAAGCCCGCTACGTTTACGTCAGCGGCAAACCCTTGCACGAAGTCTCCGCCTGGCCGCTGACCAAAACCCACCAATTCTTTGAAACGCTGGATTTAGACGGCAACAAAAAACAAATCGCCGAAAAAATCCTCAAAGAAATCACCGAGCGGCTCGGCTTCCTGATTAACGTCGGACTGGATTACCTGAATTTAAGCCGCTCCGCCGAAACCCTTTCCGGTGGCGAAGCCCAGCGCATCCGCCTCGCCAGTCAAATCGGCAGCGGACTGACCGGCGTAATGTACGTTTTGGACGAACCCTCCATCGGCCTGCACCAGCGCGACAACGACCGCCTGCTCGCCACACTCAAACGCCTGCGCGATTTGGGCAACAGCGTTATTGTGGTCGAACACGACGAAGACGCCATCCGCGAAGCCGATTTTGTCGTCGATATGGGTCCCGGCGCAGGCGAACACGGCGGCAACGTACTGATTGCCGATACCCCCGAAAACGTCGCCAAATGCGAGCAATCCATTACCGGACAATACCTCAGCGGTAAAAAATCCATTGCCGTGCCGTCTGAACGCACGCCCGTCAATCCCGACCGAATGCTCGTCCTCAAGGGCGCGCGCGGCAACAACCTCAAAAACGTTACCCTCGAACTGCCGCTCGGTTTGATTACCTGCATCACCGGCGTATCCGGCAGCGGCAAATCCACCCTGATTAACGACACCCTCGCCAAAATCACCGCCCGCGAACTCAACCGCGCCCAAGAAGAACCCGCCCCATACGACGACATCCATGGCCTCGAACACCTCGACAAAGTCATCAACGTCGACCAATCCCCCATCGGCCGCACCCCGCGTTCCAACCCCGCCACCTACACCGGCCTGTTCACCCCCATCCGCGAACTCTTCGCCGGTGTACCTCTCTCGCGCGAACGCGGCTACAACGTCGGCAGATTCTCCTTCAACGTCAAAGGCGGCCGCTGCGAAGCCTGCCAAGGCGACGGCGTCATCAAAGTCGAAATGCACTTCCTGCCCGACGTGTACGTCCCCTGCGAAGTCTGCCACGGCAAACGCTACAACCGCGAAACGCTCGAAATCCAATACAAAGGCAAAAACATCAGCCAAGTCCTCGACATGACCGTTGAAGAAGCCCGCGAATTTTTCGACGCCGTCCCCACCGTATCGCGCAAACTGCAAACTCTGATGGACGTAGGCCTCGGTTACATCCGCCTCGGCCAATCCGCCACGACCCTCTCCGGCGGCGAAGCCCAACGCGTCAAACTCGCCTTGGAACTCTCCAAACGCGACACCGGCAGAACGCTCTACATCCTCGACGAACCCACCACCGGCCTGCACTTCGCCGACATCGCCCTATTGCTGGAAGTCATAGGTCGTCTGAAAGGCAAAGGCAACTCGATAGTGATTATCGAGCATAATCTGGATGTGATTAAAACAGCGGATTGGATTGTGGATTTGGGGCCGGAAGGCGGCGATGGTGGTGGTAAAATTATCGCTTCAGGTAGCCCTGAGGAAGTGGCGAGGGTTAAGGGAAGTTATACTGGAAAGTATTTGAAGACAGTTTTATAAAGGAAAATAGCAATGTCTTTTGATAATGATTTTTATAGAGATGAAATTTCTGATATTCAAGATAGCATTAAAGCTCAAGATGCTAAAATTGGTATTCTATGTGTGATTTGCTTTCTGCCAATTAGCCAAGCAACAAACTCTGCTGAGCTAATCACTAAAATATTACAACATTCTTGCTTCGGAAAAATACTAATATTTATCATTGGATTATCTTGGTTTTTATCTATTGGCTCATTATTTTTTGCTCTGTATCCAAGATTTAAGAAAAAGCATCCTACTCTTGCAGAGAAAGAAACGAAAGATCATAATGTTCAACAATTAGAAATTGAATTAAATAACTTATACGATATATTAAAAATTAAAATATCTGCTATTAAAATAGCCTTATGGGCTATTTCATTATTTTGCTTATTATGTCTCCTTGCCATTATATTTTCGATTTAAGGGATGAAAATGACTAGCTATATGAATGATTTTCAGAGAGAAATGATACAAGATTTAATTAATAAACAATTAGATATTGCTGATCAATTTTGGAAAGAAAGTGGATCAAATTTGGAAAATGAAGAATCTAAAAGGCGTGAGCTTGCTTTTGAAAGCCTTAATAAGTCTGAAAGTATAGTTTGTGATAGTGCAGAACCCCTTGATACTAGGTTACCGGGGGTCCCTAAAATTCCTGAATACAAAAGTAGAAATGAAGAATTAATTGCACTAGTTGCTGACATGCGAGACTCAACTAAACATGCAAAAACCCAAATTAATGTACAAGGACAACCTTTTAGTCCTTTGCGCAGAATTTTTCTAGAAACATCAGCCTTATTACCAGCTATAGAAAAAACTATAAACTTTGAAAATGGGGAAGTCACAGAATATCTAGGAGATGGGGTTTTAGGTTTCTTTCAGTTGACAGGAGAAGATGAGGATATTTATAAAGTTAATAGAACAGCTCAAAGGATTATCTTTGATGTCAGAGAATTAGTAAATAATTCAATATCTAACAGATACGGGTTACCTAAAGAAATTCATATAGGTGTTGGATTAGCAAAAAGTCATACTATCATACATGCAATTGGTTTAGATAATAAGAAACATGTAAAAGCGTTTGGTAGTTGCGTATATGATGCAACAAAATTATCATCTGGCCGTAATAAAATTGGTGTTTCTCCTGAAATTCGAAAGATGTGGCCACAAGGAAGGGGAGGTCAGATTCGTTTTAGACCTAAAAACTTCCTAAATATTTTTTCAGGATTTGAAATTACAAATTCAAATGAATAATTATATAAGCAAGCCGTAGCCTGCATACTCAACCGACCGCGTGCGTGGCTGCACCACACACCCTACCTGTGAATTACACGGAACTTCAAAACCAGCGCGTAGGGTGTGTGCGGTACGCACGCACGCGGTTGTTTGATTGATGGCTTTCTGTTGTAAATTAAACTTAGTTAAAACTAACGCTTTCAGACGGCATGAAAAATGGCCGTCTGAAAATTGAAAATATTTCATCTAAAATAACTCTCCTAACTCACAAAACAAAAAACGGATTCCAAATCATTGGAATCCGTTTTTCTGTAAAGCTTAGCCGTATTATTTAGCTTCTTCTTTAGCGTCTTCAGCAGCTTCTTTGGCATCTTCCGCTGCGTCTTTTGCTTCTTCTTTAGCCTCTTCAGCGGCATCTTTGGCTTCTTCGGCTTTTTCTTCAGGAGTTTCTGCAGCAGGAACGCCTTTCAAAGCGTCCAAAGAAGTTTTACAAGTTGCATCACGTTGGTCTGCAGGCAGGTTTTTCAACGCCTCTTTGGTTTGTTCGAAAGATTTTTGCATCATGTCTTTGGTTGCGGCATCTACGTCTTTAGTTGCTTCGGCAAATGCTTTTTCGTACTCGTCACAAACGGCAGAAGAAGATGAGCCTGAACCGCCGCCGCATGCTGACAGGGACAGGGCTGCCAATAAAGCTGCCAATAAAGCTGATGTTTTCATGTGTCTCTCGCTTTTTTAAATTTAGGTTAAAGGACGTTATATGTTAATTAATTATATGAAGGTGTCAATAGTTTTTGTTTAATTTAATCAAAACTATATCATTGAAAGAGCCAGCCTATCTCAACATGATCAAGGCCGTCTGAAATTTCAGACGGCCTTTGCTTTTATAAGTAATTCTTTTTCCAACGATTACGCCGCTTTACGGTGATAATGTCTGAGCGCGTGCTCTTTGCGTCGTCCGCTGGAGAAGGCGGATACGCGTTTCAGATAGCCGATCACTCGGGTGCCGTAGTCGATATCGTGGCTGCCACAGGCGGAACAGGCGTGTAAGGTGCGTTTGTCGATGTGGCCGCATTCGTTGCAAATGGTGATGCGCACGTTCACGCAGAAGTAGTTGCAGCCGGTTTGCGCAGCAATGTCCAAGAGGGAGCGGTAGCCGGATTCGGGCAAGGCTTCGTCGAGGTTTAGGTGCAGCGCGGAGCCGCCGTCGAGCCAGTCCACCAGTTCTTTGCCGTGCAGCAGGAATTTATCGAGCGCGTTGATTTCTTCGTCTTCGACGACGTAGAAATAGGAGTTGTAGCATTCGCGGCTGACTTTGTAGCCGTCGGCTTTGTCCCATTTGGCGTTTTTCACGCCGAGGTTTTCAGCAGGGACAAACTCAGTGTTGAACTTCACGCCGTAGTGTTTGCTGGCGGCTTGGTTGGCTTCAAATATGGTTTTCAGACGGCCTTGGACGAAGTTGATGTAGTCGTCGTTGTAGCCGACTTTGATGCCTTGCGATTCGGCTGCTTCCGCCATGCCGTTGATGCCGATGGTGAGGAACTGTTTGTCCAGCGTGATGAAGCCTGCATCGTAAACGGGCAGCATGCCGGCAGCTTGGTATTCTTCCATCAGTTTGCGGTAGGCGTATTGGTATTTGTGGATTTTGGCTACTTCGGCGGCAAGGTCACGCCCGTCTTGTTCCAGCCGGTTCATATTGATGGTGATGACGTTGATGGAACCGGTCGCCACGCCACCCGCGCCGAGTGTGTAGCTGAAGGTGCGGTCTTCAATGGCGTTGCGCAGGCGGCAGCAGGAAGCCAAGGAGTCAGGGTTGTCGGAAAGATAGACGAAGAAGGAATTGCCCTCCTCCAACTCTTTCGCCATTTCGTCGGCAAACACGGTGTCTTTGCATTTGCCGCCGTCGGTCAGCATTGCGGCGGTCACGACGGGGAAAGTCAAAACGGCTTTGGTGCGCTCCTGATTGAACCATTTGAGGAAGAAGTTTTGCAGCTTCGCCACGCTCGCCCACACCGGTTTGCTGAAATCGGGAAAAACAAAATCGCCGAACATCGCATCGAAATAGTATTGATCGTAAACAGAAATATTCCAAAACACGCTCTGATAGCCGCGCGCGGCGGCGGGCTGATTGATGCTGTACACCACCTGCTGCATGTGGTTGGCGATTTCTTTGCCGTGGGTTTCCAAATAATCGTCGCCGTAGTCTTTGCGTGCGAAGTAGTCGAAATAAGTCAGAAATTCCACCGTCGCCACCGCGCCGGCAAACTGCGCGCTGATGGCAAACACTAGGTTGATAAACGAACCGCAAAACGAAGCCAGATGCTGCGGCGCCTTGGATTCGCCGCCGAGTTTGCTTAAGCCGTCGAGCAGGAAGGGATACAGCGTAACCGACACACAATAAGGCTTGAGGCTGGTTTCGTCGTGCACATAAATCTCATGCGCCTCAATCTGGCGGATGTATTCGGCGGCAACAGATTGGTCGAAAATTTCGGCGATTTTGCGCGACACTTGGGCGCGGTTAATCTGCACGAAAAAGTCTTTCATGATTTCCGCTTCCATCGTGGCGATGTTTTTTTGCGTTACGTTGGCGTTGGCGTCCATTTTCGAGCCGTCCGCCGCGTTTTGCGCGCTGATGTAGTCGCGCATGAATTGTAGTTTTCCGTTTAACTGTTCGGGATGCAGCCGAATCATGTTAATTCTCCTGTATGGTTTGGATGATTTATTAAACAATGACGGTTGGGCCGTCTGAAACATCGCTGTCAGCGAATACAATAAATTCAATTTAAATCAGTGCAATACAACATTGAGCTAAATTGAAGCCACTGGAAAAACTTTAGGCGTAGGTTTGTCTTTGATAAACAATCGGTTCAACACTTCGCCCGTACGCAAATCAATAAACTTCTGATTGGTGGTCGGGCTGTCCAAGCCGCCCAGCTCCATCTGCCAGCGGCCGGTTTTCAGATACGTCAGATAAGTCAGGATGCCATCTGAAACCGCCTCCAACTCCTCACGCTCCAGGCCTGTGTACAAACAGGCTTTCAAACCTTCCTGCGTAACAATAGCCAGCATTTTCTGTAAGGCTTTCGGTTGCCACTCCCCGCCCATAAACAACACGCAGCTAATTAGCCCGCGATAGCGTTTCAGACGGCCTTTTAAATACTCCTCGGTCAATTCCGTGCCGATACCCTCTTTCCATGTATCGGCACTGTGGCAACCTTTGCAACGCAGCGGACAACCTGAAAACAGAAATGCCAGCGACACTTCGCCGGGCACTTCCTGCCAAACAATTTGCTCAACTGTAAATTTCAAGCTACTCATTGCAATACCATAAACACAAGATATGGTGCGAATTAAAACACAAGACTACTAGATATGGTATTTTTATTTAACAATGTATTTTACTCATATAATAGATTTTTATTATTTATCTAATTGTCTATTACTATAAAATAGCAGTTTTAAACAAATAAAAAGGCCGTCTGAACACGATTCAGACAGCCTGTAATTAAAAAAAGAAAAGCAAACTCCGTTATAACAAAGACAGTTTTAACAAATCAAAAAAGGCCGTCTGAAATCATCTTTCAGACGACCTCAATTTCAGGTTTTAGCCCCGATTCGAGCCTTTAACCATATCCATCAAAAACAATCGGCAATCCAAGTTACCATTAAACAGCGGAATTTTACGCTTCGGAGAAAGGCGCATAAATTTCGGCATATCGCGATCGCCGGTAAACATCCCAGCCAGCCAGCCTGCGTAGTGCTGTTTCAACCATGTGCCCAGTTGCGGATAAAGCGCCTGTAAAGCCTGAATTTCGGCAAGGCGCACGCCATAAGGCGGATTGGAAATCATAATGCCGTGTTCGCCGTTCGGTCGCGCGGCCTGCGCATCTTGCACGTCAAAGCGGATGAAATTATCCACTTCGGCGGCTTGGGCATTGGCCAATGCAGCACGAATCATATAGCGGTCATTATCGCTACCGGAAATTGGCGCGGTGGCCGGTTTGATTTGTTTTTCAGCTTCACGGCGCAGGGCTTGCCATTTTTCTTTATCGAAGTTTTGCAGTTTTTCAAAACCGAAACGGCGCATCAAGCCCGGCGCACGGTGTGTCGCAATCCATGCAGCCTCAATGGCAATCGTGCCACTGCCGCAAAACGGGTCTTGGAAAGGTTGCGTACCGTCGTAGCTAGCCAAAAGCAGCAAACCTGCCGCCAAGTTTTCCCTCAATGGCGCTTCGCCGGTATCCTGACGATAGCCGCGTTTGAAGAGTGCTTCGCCGGAAGTATCGATAAAGATTTCCACATTGCGCTCATCGATAAAGGCATGAATGCGGATATCGGGGTTGATTTTGCCCACGCTCGGACGCGCATCATAAATATCGCGGAAGGCATCACAGACGGCATCTTTGATTTTCAAACCGACAAAATCCAAGCTTTTCACATTGGCGCGCTTGCCTTCGACTTTGACTTTGAAGGTCTGCTCCAGCTTAAACCAACCTGTCCAATGCAGATTTCGTGCGAGTTTGTAGATATCGTGTTCGTTGCGATAACCGCCTTTGGTCAAGCGCAGTAAAACGCGGCTGGCAACGCGCGAATGCAGGTTGATACGATACACCTGCTCCATCGTGCCTTTACATGCCACACCGCCGTCAACAGCGCGGATATCCTGACATGCCATGTTTTCGAGTTCCTGCGTCAAAGGCGCTTCCAAACCGCGAGGACAAGTGATAAAAAGTGAATAAACCGTCATATAAAACCTTTCCGGGTAGAGCTATCCGAACCACTCGGATAACAAATAAAAACAATATTATAGCCGAAAAACCAAAAGGCCGTCTGAAACTTCAGACGGCCTTTGAACAAAGTTTGCTTAGTGATCCAAACTGTCGGTTTCAACCTTAACCGCTTTATCCGTTTTATCTTCCGGCAAAACCAAGTTCAACAATACCGCCATAATACCGCCGGCAGAGATTGAGTTTTGGAACAATACCGGCAGGTTTTTGAACACTTCCGGCTCAAATGCCACGCCCAAACCCAAACCTACAGAAGTTGCCGCGATAACCGCTTCACGGCGGCGAATACCGTGGCTGACCAAAATCCGCACACCGGCAATCGCAATCAGGCCGAACATCAACACCATCGCGCCACCCAAAACCGGACTCGGAATCGTAGTAAACGCGCGGCCGATGACGGGGAACAAGCCCAACAATACTAAAATCGCCGCAATATATTTGCCCACATGGCGCGAAGCCACGCCGGTCATTTGAATCACGCCGTTGTTTTGCGCAAAAGTAGTCAAAGGCAAAGAGCCCAACGCAGTCGCAATCACAGATACCAAACCATCTGCCAATACCCCGCCGCGCAGACGTTTGGTGTATTCCTCACCCTCAATCGGCTGCTCGGAGACCATCGCAGTCGCCGTCAAATCGCCTACCGCTTCAAATACGCTCAACAAGAAAATCGCACCGGCAACGATAAACGCGTGCCAATCAAATGCGAAACCATATTTAAACGGCACAGGCAGGGTAATTAGCGGCAGGTTTTGCAGGGCGGAAAAATCCACTTTGCCCAAAAACAGCGCAACAATATAACCGACAATCAAACCCACCGCGATACCGCTCATGCGCAGCAATGGATTTTTCAAGCAGTTGAAAACCAATACAATCAGTAACACCAGCGATGCCAGACCCAAGTTTTCCATCGAGCCGAACGTGCCGTCTGCTTTCGCACCGAAGCCGCCGCCGAAATCGGTAATGCCGACATGCACCAAGCTCAGGCCGATCAGCATCACGACCACGCCGCTTACCGTCGGCGTAATCACTTTTTTCAAATAAGGCAAAAGCCAAGCGGAGAAACACACCAAAAACGCGCCGACAAAGGACACGCCCAAAAGCGTTGAAATCATCGCATCTTCAGTCAAACCGCCCTCTTTCATACCAGTACCGAGTGCAATCATCACGGTAACAAAAGAGAAGTTGACCGACTGAATCGACAACATGCCCGAACCGACCGGCCCGAAACGGTTGACCTGCAAATAAGTGCCGACACCCGAAGCCACCATCGCCATCGACACCAAATAAGCCGTCATTTCAACCGGCAGCTCCAATGCCCCGCCGACAATCAGTGCCGGAGTAATCATCGGAACAAAAATCGCCAGAAGGTGCGTAACCGCACTCAACAACGCATTCCCAAACGGCGGCTTATCTTCCAAACCGTAAACCAAATCAGGCGAACCGGCCTGTTTATCTGTTATTTCGGCCATAATGACCCTTTCTTAAGAATCGTTAAAAAATATTAAGATGCGCATTTTAACTAATTTAAAATGTATCAGCAAATTCAAAACCATCAGGCCGTCTGAAAGTTCCGCCCAACCGTTTTCAGACGGCCTCAAACAGCCTTAACACATTTTAATCCTTGACAGTATTTTTCCATCTTAAAACAAACAAACTAATGATTTAAAAATGTATTATTCATTAAGATAATGACAAATCACGATTAAACGGCTCGGCCTCATAGCGGATATGTTTCACACAAACAACAAAGTAAGCTACAATCCGATGAATAATCCACCCACACCATAAAATTAAAGGTTTCCGTATGTTAAAAGGCAGTCTGGTTGCCCTGATTACTCCGATGAATCAAGACGGCAGCATCAACTACGAACAACTTCGCGACTTAATCGACTGGCACATTGAAAACGGTACCGACGGCATCGTCGCAGTCGGCACCACCGGCGAGTCAGCCACCCTGCCTGTCGAAGAACATTTGGCCGTTATCGAAGCCACTGTCAAACACGTCAACAAGCGCATTCCCGTTATCGCCGGCACAGGCGCCAACAATACTGTCGAAGCCATCGCCCTTTCCCAAGCCGCCGAGCAAGCCGGTGCGGACTACACCTTATCTGTTGTTCCCTACTACAACAAACCTTCGCAAGAAGGCATTTACCAACATTTCAAAGCCATCGCCGAAGCCACTTCGATTCCGATGATTATTTATAATGTTCCCGGCCGCACCGTCGTCAGCATGAGCAACGACACTATTTTGCGCTTGGCTGAAATTCCCAATATCGTGGGTGTCAAAGAAGCCAGCGGCAAAATCGGCAGCAACATCGAATTGATCAACAGCGTTCCTGAAGGTTTTGCCGTGTTCTCCGGCGATGATCCTACCGGCCTGCCTTTCATGCTGTGTGGCGGTCATGGCGTAGTAACCGTCGCAGCCAACGTTGCACCGAAACTCTTTGCCGACATGTGCCGAGCCGCCCTTGAGGGCGATATTGCGACCGCCCGTCGTCTAAACGAGCAACTTATCCCAATTTATAACACCATGTTCTGCGAGCCCAGCCCGGCCGCGCCCAAATGGGGCCTGAGCTTATTGGGCAAATGCGAACCCCATGTTCGTCTGCCTTTGGTAGCACTGACCGAAGCCGGTCAAGCCAAAGTCCGAGCCGCTCTGGAAAAATCAGGACAAATCTGATCCGGAAATAAGGCCGTCTGAATCCCAAACACCCTTTTCAGACGGCCTCCCTGTTAAGAACTTCATCCACAGGAAAACAAGATGACCTATATTAAACCCATCGTAGTAGCCCTCGCCCTGATTAGCATGACTGCCTGTTCCGGCAGCAAAAAAGAACAACCCAAACTCGACTATCAAAGTCAATCACACCGCTTGGTCAAACTGGAAGTACCACCTGATTTGAATAACCCGGACCAAGGCAACCTCTATCAATTACCGGCAGGCAGCGGTGCCGTCCGCGCCAGCGACTTCAACAAACGCCGCACCCAAGCCGTACAACAACCTGCCAATGCAGAAGTTTTGAAATCCGTTAAAGGCGTACGCCTTGAGCGTGACGGCAACCAACGCTGGTTGGTTGTCGATGGCAAATCGCCTCGCGAAATTTGGCCGTTGCTGAAAGTGTTCTGGCAAGAAAACGGTTTCGACATCAAATCCGAAGAACCGGCCATCGGCCAAATGGAAACCGAGTGGGCGGAAAATCGAGCCAAAATCCCTCAAGACAGCCTGCGCCGCCTGTTGGACAAAGTAGGCTTGGGCGGCATCTACTCCACCAGCGAACGCGACAAGTTCATCATCCGCATCGAACAAGGCAAAAACGGTTCGACCGACATCTTCTTCGCCCATAAAGGCATGAAAGAAGTTTATGCCGACCGCAAAAAAGACACCACCATGTGGCAGCCAAGCGAGAGCGACCCTAACCTCGAAGCCGCATTCCTCGCGCGCTTTATGCAATACTTGGGCGTTGACGGCCAACAAGCCGAACAGGCCCTGACCCAAAGCGTTGCCGCCCGCAGCAATGCCTCCGAGTTGGCCCGTTTGGACAACGGCACCCTGCTGCTGGCAGGCGATTACGGCCGCAACTGGCGCCGTACCGCCCTTGCGCTCGACCGCATCGGCCTGACTGTTATCGGTCAAAATGCCGAACGCCGCGCTTTCTTGGTTCAACAAGCGCCAACCGAAGGCGAAGCAGTTGCCAATAAAAAACCCGGCCTGTTCAAACGCGTATTTGGCAAAGGCAAAGCAGAAGCGCCAAAAACGTATCCTGAAATCATTGTTTATGTTGAGCCAATCAACAATGGCGCACGCCTCCATCTGTTGAACAAAGACGGCAGCCCATACAAAGGCAGCGATGCCTCCACATTGTTGAGCCGCCTGCACACAGAATTGCGTTAATCCGTTATTCGACTTAAGGCCGTCTGAAATATTCAGACGGCCTTTTTAACGAATCCGGCATGGTTTCAAATTCTCAATCTGACGTATAATCAAAACATTTTCCCCTTACCCAAGCTGCCATGACCCGACAAAAAGCCTATCTGCTCCTAACCGCCCTGTTTACCCTGATGTTTATCGTACTGATTCTGTTGGGCGCTTATCTTCTGAGCATTCACAGCAAACAATTCGCCGTTGCCGCCTTTCTGTTTGCCTTCGCCGCCGTTTTTGCCCAAATCGGCAGCCTTGCCCTTTACATCCGCCACAAAGCACGCGCACAAATGGCCCGTATGCAGCAAACCGAAACCCATTAAGGAAAAACCATGTTTGAAAAAATCGTCCTTGCCAGTGGCAACGCAGGCAAACTCAAAGAATTTTCCCGCCTCTTTACCGACTTAAACATCGAAGTCCTGCCGCAATCGCAGTTCAATACGCCCGAATGCCCCGAGCCGTACCATACCTTTGTTGAAAATGCCCTGGCTAAAGCACGCCATGCCGCCAAATTCAGCGGCTTACCGGCACTTGCCGACGACTCCGGCATCTGCACCAACGCCTTAAACGGCGCACCCGGCATTTTCTCCGCACGTTATGCAGGCGAAAACCCCAAATCCGATGCCGCAAACAATGCCAAACTGTCTGCCGATCTTGCCGATAAAGACGACAAAAGCTGTTACTACGTCTGTGTCCTTGTCCTCGTCCGCCACGAAAACGATCCGCAGCCCATCATCGCCGAAGGCATCTGGCACGGACAATGGCAGGCCGAAGCAGCCGGCACAAACGGCTTCGGCTACGACCCGCATTTCTATCTGGCCGAACACAGTTGCACCGCCGCCGAGCTTGACCCTGAAATCAAAAATGCCGAAAGCCACCGCGCCCAAGCATTGCGTGAATTGTTAAGAAAAATCGAGTCCTTATAAATCGATAACAGGCCGTCTGAAAACCTGAAACGTTTTTTTAGATGTTCCAAATCCAATAAATAATAAAAGAAATCCATGTCCCCTAAGCAAATCTTGATTGTCGCCATCCGCTTGGTCGTTTTAATCGGTATCGTACAAACGCTTGGCAGCATCGCGACCATATTCGTACAGACAGAAAGCATGTATGACAGTAAACAAATCTCATCCGTACTGATGCTCTACGGCTTGTATTTAATTGCATGGCTGCTGCTATGGTGTTTCCCTGCCACCATTGCCAACCGCCTGTTGCCCGAACATCTGCAAACCGTACAGGAAGCCCCAAAACACCCTGCACCATGGCTGACGACCGGTATTGTATTAATAGGCATATATACTGTTTTCCAAGCTATCCCCGACCTAATTTACCAGTTCTCTCTCTATCTTTTTGTACAGTCTATTGCTATCGACACACATACATCCGTTTGGGCGGACCTCGGCGCACAAAACCAAGCCGGTATACTTGCCAACATCGCGCAGCTTTTTATCGGCATTTTCCTGCTATTCGGTGCACCCAAACTCTCATCTTGGTTGCGCAAAAGACTTTAACTACATAAAAACAACAGGCCGTCTGAAACCTTCAGACGGCCTACCTCACATTCATTCCCATGCCCAAACCCACACCTGAAGAATTGGCAGCCTTTGCAAAACACGTTGCTGCCTTTATCCCGACTACGCCTGACGAACTTCTGCAACTCATTGACAGTCAAAAAACTGCTATCGTCTTTTTAGGCAAACCAAGCTGTTCATACTGTCGCCGTTTTGTTGCAAAACTGTCTACCGTTTCCTTAAACAAGCAGCTTACCATCCGCTTTACAGACAGCAGCAACAAAGCGGCTTTAAAGACTTTTCGTGAACAACACGGCATCAAAACTGTTCCCGCATTACTCAACATCTCACAAGGCAAAATAAAATTTGTCTGTAATTCCAAATTATCAGAAGAAGAAATTGAAGCTTTTTTGAGTGCTTAGACTGCACAAATTTCCTACTGATTACTTTCCCGGCCGACATTTCAGTTAAAATAACGGCCCTAAAAATTTCAGACGGCCTCGAGCCTCAACACATCATGACCCAAATCACTTTCCAACGCCCCGGACAACTCACCGCCCTGCCTCCTTTATCACTCTATATCCACATTCCGTGGTGCATCAAAAAATGCCCGTATTGCGACTTCAATTCCCACAGCCTGAAAAACGGCCTGCCGGAAGAAGCCTATATCGATGCCCTATTAACCGACTTGCAGCTTGAATTGCCCAATATTTGGGGCAGACCGGTGGAAACCATATTTTTCGGCGGCGGTACGCCCAGCCTGTTTCAAGCGAAATCGATTGACCGTTTGTTAAGCGGTGTGCGTTCGCTGTTGCGTTTGCAACCCGAAGCGGAAATTACTTTAGAAGCCAATCCGGGCACATTTGAAATTGAGAAGTTTCAAGGATTTAAAAACGCAGGTATTACGCGCTTGTCTATCGGCGTACAAAGTTTTAATGACGATATGCTGGCTCGATTGGGACGCGTTCACAACGGCAAAGAAGCCCTGACAGCCATTGATACTGCCTTGAAATTATTTGAAAAAGTTAATATCGATTTGATGTACGCCCTGCCAAACCAAACGGTTCAGACGGCCTTAAACGATGTACAAACCGCTATTGCAACAGGCGTATCGCATATCAGCGCATATCATCTGACCATGGAGCCGAACACGCCTTTCGGTCATACGCCGCCAAAAGGTTTGCCGCAAGATGAAGCAGCATTGGATATTGAAGATGCCGTACACGGCGCATTAGAAAGCGCAGGCTTTATCCACTACGAAACATCGGCTTTTGCAAGACCTGCCATGCAGTGCCGCCATAATTTGAACTACTGGCAGTTCGGCGATTACTTAGGCATAGGAGCAGGCGCGCACGGCAAAATTTCCTATCCTGACCGTATCGAACGCACCGTCCGCCGCCGTCATCCCAACGACTATCTTGCCACCATGCAGAGCAATCCGCATGAAGCAGTTGAACGCAAAACCGTTGCTGCCGAAGACCTTCCATTCGAATTCATGATGAACGCCCTGCGCCTGACCGACGGCGTACCTACTACAACGCTGCAAGAACGTACCGGCGTACCCACTGCAAAAATCATGGCTCAAATCGAAACCGCCAGACAAAAAGGCCTGCTTGAATCAGACCCGACTGTGTTCCGCCCGACCGAACAAGGCCGTTTGTTCTTAAACGACTTGTTACAGTATTTTTTATAAGTGCGGTTTTACAACAGTTGAAACATTTTTAGATTTGCTTAATTTACGACAAGAAAATACAATCAGAATAATTGTTGGGGTAGGTGCTCGTGTGGCTGTTAATCATGCTTCAACAAAAGTTGAGACAGCTAATTCATATCATGAACGTAAAGAAACTAAAACCGGCGTGGGTGTAATGGCTGGTGTAAGCTACGAAGTAACTCCTAACGTTGCTTTGGACGCTGGCTATCGCTATAACCATTGGGGCAAGATCAATAACGTTAAGCTCCATACTCACGAAGTATCTGCCGGTGTACGCGTAAAATTCTAATATTTGAATACTTGACATGAAGCAATCATTGCTTCAAATATCAAGTAACAAAAGGCCGTCTGAAACCTGTTGCTCAGGATTTCAGACGGCCTTTTAACTTCTTTAAATATATCTAACTTTTTGCTGCTTTTACTTTTGCTGCTTTTACTTTTGCTGCAAACCACAGTGCCGCAGCCGTACCTGCCATATCGGCAATGCCGTCCGCGATTGAACCTTGGCGCGTAGCAGTCAGAAATGCCTGAGCCAGCTCGCTTCCTATGGCAAACAATAAAGCGGCAAACAGAATGCCTTTATAAGGAATATTCCTATTGTCTTGAATAAATATTTTTGCACACAACCATGCCTGACCGAAAAACAGCCCGAAATGGCCGACTTTATCAAAATGGGGAAATGGCGGCGGGCTATTACCGCCCTCTTTGAAAAGTAAGGCATAAATGGCGGCGGCAAACCAGATTAAGGCAGCGGCAGTAAATTTGTTTAATGGTAAGGCTTTCATTTTTCGGCCTCTTCATCCAACCATGTTTGACAGATGTCTGCCAAGCGGACAAATTTTCCACCCCGCGCCTTCAAAATATCACGCCATTGTGCCACTTCTTCTGCATCCGGTGCATCTTCAATACTGCATTCGTAAAGACAGAAGTCTAATGTTTCGCCAACAATGCCGGGGGCTTCGGTCTGCATCAGGTTGGTCAGTTCGTTCATATTTACTGTTTCTTTGATTGGTTATCGCTAGCCAGACCGCGCCGTCTGTTTTCAGGCCGTCTGAACTAATGTGCAAGGCTGCCCGTTTGATTTGGGCACGCTTACTTACTGTGTAAAAAACGCGTTGCCTCTTCCCATTCGCCATTTAACACGGCCGGCAATCCTTGCAGGGATTTGGCGATGGAATCATCAATTTGCTGTCTGTGTTCCGCCGACGGTTTATTCAATACATAACCGACAACCAGATTACGGTCGCCCGGATGATCAATACCCAAGCGCAGGCGGTAAAAATTAGGCGTACCCAAACGAGCCTGAATGTCTTTGAGGCCGTTGTGTCCACCGTTGCCGCCGCCAAGTTTGAATTTGATACGGCCGCATGGAATATCCAGCTCGTCATGGATCACCAAGATTTCCTCCGGCTTGATTTTGTAAAACTGAGCCAAAGCGGCAACGGCCTGACCGGAGCGGTTCATAAAGGTCATGGGTTTGAGCAGCCAAACATCACCATCAGGCGTAGTGGCGCGTGCTACTTCGCCGTAAAATTTCTTTTCGTCTTTAAAATTAACTTTCCATTTCCACGCCAGTTCATCCAACAGCCAAAAGCCAACATTGTGGCGCGTTTGTTCGTATTCTTGGCCTGGATTGCCCAAACCGACGATTAATTTAATTTTCAAGCTCATTACTGTTCTTTCAGTTTGACAGGCCGTCTGAAAAAGTTTCAGACGGCCTTTGATTTATTCTTGCCCAGCGCGTTTACGTCGCGCTTCTTTCGGATCAATCAACAATGGACGATAAACCTCAATCCGATCGCCATCGCGCAACACAGTCTCACTTTTCACGACCTTGCCGAAAATACCCAAAGGCGCTTGCTGTAAATCCAACTCTGGGAACTCCACCTCCAAACCGCTTTGCAGGGCAGCTTCGCGTACGGTTGTACCTTCTGCAACGGTCATACCCTTCAACACTTGCCTATCGGCTAGTCCGTAAACAATTTCAATCTCAAGCATAGCGGCGGTCGGCCTCTTTAATAAAAGCATCCACCAATGTACCAGCAAGATGGCCGAACACCGGGGAAATCATGGCAGAGAGTACGGCATTGGAGAAATCGTATTCCAATCTGAATTCAACTTTGCACATATCATCGCCCAAGTCGATAAATTTCCAAGTGCCGCGCAGGGTTTTAAACGGCCCTTCGAGCAAATCCATACGGATTTCCTGCCCCGGTATATTGTGGTTGTGCGTCGCAAACGACTGCTTGACACGCATATAGTCCATAAACAGGCGCGCTTTGAGCTCATTGCCTTTACGTTCGATGACTTCGGTCTTGCTGTACCACGGCAAAAATTTTGGATAGTCCTCAACTTTGTCCACCAGCTCAAACATTTCCTTAGCGCTATGCAGCACCAATACGTTTTTCTCGACTTTTTTCATGTGGTTGTAGACCTTGTTTTGAATACTTGGGGTTCAGACGGCATGATTTAGAAAAATATCTGCCCTACTTTGGGACAAAATTCCTAATTTAAACCGCTTCGCCATTTTGTTTCGCTTCCAGCCATTCCCAGCGTTCCAGCTTTTCCAAAAGCAGCATTTCAATTTCTTCAGCCCTGCTTTGCAATGCACCTGCTTTTTCGTAATCTTTGAAAATTTCAGGATCGGAAAGCTGGGTATTGATTTCAGCCTGCTCGGTTTCCAAAGCGGCGATTTCATCAGGCAGGGCGTCGAGTTCGCGCTGTTCTTTATAGGAAAGTTTGACCGTGCGGTTAGCTTTGGGTTTGACTTTTTCAGGCTCGGCAACCGCTTTAGGCGCAGAGGCCGTCTGAATTTTATCTTCCCGCGATTTTGCGTCGATATAGTCCTGATAGCCGCCGATGTATTCTTTCAGACGGCCTTGTCCTTCAAAAACAATGCTTTGGGTAATTACATTGTCGAGGAACATACGGTCATGCGAGACAAGGAATACCGTGCCTTGGTAATCGCGCAATAAGTCTTCAAGCAGCTCTTGAGTATCGATATCCAAGTCGTTAGTCGGTTCGTCCAAAACTAAAATATTGGCGGGACGGGTAAAGAGTTTTGCCAGCAAGAGACGGTTGCGTTCGCCGCCGGAGAGCGATGAAACAGGGCTTTGTGCGCGGGCTGGATGGAACAGGAAATCTTCCAAATAGCTCATGACGTGTTTTTTCTTGCCGCCGACTTCAACGTAATCATTGCCCTGTCCGAGCGTGTAAAACACAGTGTCGTTTTCATTCAACGCGCTGCGGAACTGGTCGAAATAAGCAACTTCCTGTTTACTGCCGATACGGATTCTGCCGTAGGTCGGCTGCAATTCGCCCAAAATCAGCTTAAGGAAGGTGGTTTTACCGATACCGTTTGGACCGATTAAGCCGATTTTGTCGCCGCGCTGCAAAATGGCGGAGAATTTGTCCATGATGACTTTGTCACCATAGGCAAACGAAGCATGTTCCAATTCGGCGATGATTTTGCCGCTTTTTTCGCCGCTGTCGAGCTTAAAGTTGACCTGCCCTTGTACGTTGCGGCGTTCGGCGCGCTGGCGGCGCAGCTCTTCCAAACGGCGCACGCGGCCTTCGTTACGGGTACGGCGCGCTTCGATGCCTTTGCGTATCCATGCTTCTTCCTGTGCGTGGAATTTGTCGAAGAGGCGGTTATGTTCCGCCTCGACTGCCAACTCTTGCGCTTTTTTCTCGCTGTATTTGGAGAACGAGCCAGGATAGGAGCGCAGAATGCCGCGGTCGAGTTCAACGATGCGCGTGGCGATATTATCCAAAAAACGGCGGTCGTGGGTAATCACGACCAAGCTGCCTTCAAACGCTTTGAGCAGGTTTTCCAGCCAGATAATCGCGTCGATATCCAAATGGTTGGTCGGCTCGTCCAGCAGCAATACGTCGGGCTTTTGCACCCAAGCCTGCGCCAAAGCGACGCGCTTTTTCTGACCGCCGGAAAGGTTGCCGATTTTTTCGTTTTCCGGCAAACCGAGTTCGCCCAATGTCTGCTTGACTGCCGCATCCAGCTTCCAGCCGTCCTTCGCTTCGATTTCAAGTTGCAATTCGTTGAGTTCTTTCAACAAAGCCTCACTCGAACCATTTTCCAACTCATGGCTGACATGATGATAATGGCGCAATAAATCGCGAATTTCGCCCAAACCTTCGGCAACAGTATCAAATACGGTTGCGTCCTTATCAAAAAAGGATTCCTGCGGCACATAAACGATTTTAAGGTTGTTTTGAACAATAATCTGCCCGTCATCGAGCTTTTGTACGCCTGCGAGGATTTTTAAAAACGAAGACTTACCCGCACCGTTGCGGCCGATTAAACCGATTTTCTCGCCGCTGTCGAGTTGAAAAGAAGTTTTGTCGAGCAAGGCGACGTGGCCGACGGCAAAAGAAGCATTTTCTACAGATAAGATATTCATGGGGAAACTTCAAAAAAGAAAAGGGGGACATTTTAACCGATTATCGGCAGATATTTACCGACAATCATATGAAATTGAAAGTATCAGGCCGTCTGAAAGCAGTTTTCAGACGGCCTTCATTATTATTCTTGAACCTTCAAACCGAAATGCAGATAGGCTCGTTCGGTTGCTACGCGTCCGCGCGGTGTACGCTGCAAAAAGCCCTGCTGAATCAGATATGGTTCAATCACATCTTCGATGGTATCGGTTGATTCGCCAATCGCAGCAGCCACGTTTTCCAAACCGACAGGGCCGCCGCTGAACTTGTGCAAAATTGCCTCAAGGAATTTCCTGTCCATTACATCCAAACCCTGACCATCCACATCCAGCATACTCAAAGCCGCATCGGCAATTTCCGCATCAATGACGCCGTTGTTTTTCACATCAGCGTAATCGCGCACACGTCGCAAAAGGCGATTGGCAATACGCGGCGTACCGCGGCTGCGCTTGGCCACTTCCATCGCACCCTCGTCACCCATATCCAACTGCAACAACTGGGCAGAACGGGCAACAATAGTTGCCAAATCTTTATTCTGATAAAACTCTAATCGGGACACGATACCAAAACGGTCGCGCAAAGGATTGGTCAGCATACCGGCACGGGTCGTTGCGCCCACCAATGTGAACGGCGGTAAATCGATTTTGACCGAACGCGCGGCCGGTCCTTCGCCTATCATGATATCCAACTGATAATCTTCAAGCGCAGGATAAAGAATTTCTTCAACCACAGGACTTAAGCGGTGGATTTCATCGATAAACAGCACATCATGCGGCTCGAGATTGGTCAACAGCGCCGCAAGGTCGCCGGCACGTTCCAAAACCGGGCCGCTGGTTTGACGCAAATTAACGCCCAATTCTTTGGCAATAATGTGCGCCAAAGTAGTTTTGCCCAAACCCGGAGGGCCAAACAACAAAGTGTGGTCAAGCGCTTCGCCACGTTTTTTCGCCGCCTGAATAAAAATGGCCAACTGCTCTTTTGCTTTATCCTGCCCGATATAGCCGTCTAAAGTTTTCGGACGTAAAGCTCGTTCAAGCAATTCTTCCTGAGCGGAAATATTTTGAGCAGTGATAATACGCTGAGGTTGTGCAGAAGTAAGATTATCGGTTTGTAACATAATGTTTCTAAATTCTAAGACCGTTCCCGACCCGTTATTTCAGATGGCCCGAACAATCAGACAAAGCGGTTAAATTATGATTTTGGCCATTATACCCGATAAGGCCGAGCCACTTTTCCTTCAAATTTAAATCACACAAAAATTTTCGTTTTCAGACGGCCAAAGCAACGTATAATAAACGGTTAATTCAAATACCTATCGCATTCAGGAGAACACATGAGCCTCAAGCAAAAAGTCATCGCCATCGACGGCCCCAGCGCATCCGGCAAAGGGACGGTTGCCTCACGCGTAGCCGAAGCCTTGGGTTTTCTTTACCTCGATTCCGGTGCGCTTTACCGCCTGACCGCGCTTTACGCACAAAAACAAAATGTTGCCTGGACAGATGAAGACGCCGTCAGCACACTGGCAGAAACTTTGCCCGCACAATTTGAAGGCAGCGTCGTGTTATTAAACGGCGAAGATGTATCCGAGCAAATCCGTACCGAAGCCATCGGCATGGGTGCATCTGCCGTCGCGCAGTTGCCTAAAGTGCGTACCGCCCTTTTGCAGCGCCAACGCGATTTCCTGACCGAAAAAGGTTTGGTCGCCGACGGCCGCGATATCGGCTCGGTTATTTTCCCTAATGCCGCATTAAAAATTTTCCTGACCGCAAGTGCCAATGTCCGCGCCCAACGTCGTGCCAAACAACTCGGTATCCCATGCGAAGGCGTGGCATTCGAGCGTATCTTGTCGGACATTGAAGCGCGCGACGAAGCAGACCGCCGCCGCCCTGTTGCCCCATTGAAACAGCTGCCCGACGCCCTGCTTTTAGACACTGACAACCTTTCTATCGAAGAAGCTGTAAAAAAAGTGCTTGATTGGTATCATAAAGTTTAAAATTTGGAGTATAATCGCGAAGTTTTCATTTCAGACGGCCTGTTAACCCTATAACAAGGCCGTCTGAAAACATTTCCCAACCTGCCGCGCCAAGGACGGCAGGTCATTTCAAACCTAACCCGCACCCCTTGGCGGTGTACCGAAAAGAGTATATATGACTATGGAAAATTTTGCCCAGCTGCTGGAAGAAAGCTTTACCCTGCAAGAGATGAACCCAGGTGAAGTGATTACTGCCGAAGTAGTCGGCATCGATCAAAACTTCGTTACCGTTAACGCAGGTCTGAAATCAGAATCTCTGATTGATGTTGCTGAATTCAAAAACGCTCAGGGCGAGATTGAAGTTAAAGTTGGCGATTTCGTTACCGTTACCATCGAATCTGTTGAAAACGGCTTCGGCGAAACCAAACTGTCCCGCGAAAAAGCCAAACGCGCTGCCGACTGGATCGCTTTGGAAGAAGCTATGGAAAACGGCGACATCCTGTCCGGCGTTATCAATGGCAAAGTCAAAGGCGGTCTGACTGTTATGATCAACAGCATCCGCGCATTCCTGCCGGGTTCTTTGGTTGACGTACGTCCCGTAAAAGACACTTCTCACTTCGAAGGCAAAGAAATTGAATTCAAAGTGATCAAACTGGACAAAAAACGCAACAACGTCGTTGTGTCCCGCCGCGCTGTTCTGGAAGCTACTTTGGGCGAAGAACGCAAAGCCTTGCTGGAAAACCTGCAAGAAGGTTCAGTTATCAAAGGTATCGTTAAAAACATCACCGATTACGGTGCATTCGTTGACTTGGGCGGCATCGACGGTCTGTTGCACATCACCGACTTGGCATGGCGCCGTGTGAAACACCCAAGCGAAGTTTTGGAAGTTGGTCAAGAAGTAGAAGCCAAAGTCCTGAAATTCGACCAAGACAAACAACGCGTTTCCCTGGGCATGAAACAACTGGGCGAAGATCCTTGGAGCGGTCTGACCCGTCGTTACCCACAAGGTACCCGCCTGTTCGGTAAAGTATCCAACCTGACCGACTACGGTGCATTCGTTGAAATCGAACAAGGCATCGAAGGTTTGGTACACGTTTCCGAAATGGATTGGACCAACAAAAACGTACACCCAAGCAAAGTTGTTCAACTGGGTGACGAAGTTGAAGTCATGATCCTGGAAATCGACGAAGACCGCCGCCGTATCTCTTTGGGCATGAAACAATGTCAAGCTAACCCTTGGGAAGAGTTTGCCGCCAACCACAACAAAGGCGACAAAATCTCCGGCGCAGTTAAATCTATCACTGACTTCGGCGTATTCGTAGGTCTGCCTGGCGGTATCGACGGTCTGGTTCACTTGTCTGACCTGTCTTGGACTGAAGCCGGCGAAGAAGCTGTACGCAAATACAAAAAAGGCGAAGAAGTTGAAGCCGTTGTATTGGCCATCGACGTTGAAAAAGAACGTATCTCTTTGGGTATCAAACAACTTGAAGGCGATCCGTTCGGTAACTTCATCAGCGTAAACGACAAAGGTTCTTTGGTTAAAGGTTCTGTGAAATCTGTTGACGCCAAAGGTGCCGTAGTCGCTCTGTCTGAAGAAGTTGAAGGCTACCTGCCTGCTTCTGAATTCGCCGCTGACCGCGTTGAAGACCTGACTACCAAACTGAAAGAAGGCGACGAAGTTGAAGCCGTTATCGTTACCGTTGACCGCAAAAACCGCAGCATCCGTCTGTCTGTTAAAGCGAAAGACGCTAAAGAAAACCGCGAAGCGCTGAATTCAGTTAACGCCGCTGCAACTGCCAATGCCGGTACTACCAGCCTGGGCGACTTGCTGAAAGCCAAACTGTCCGGCGACCAAGAATAAGGTTGCAGACATGACGAAGTCTGAATTGATGGTTCGCCTCGCAGAAGTGTTTGCCGAAAAAAATGGCAACCAACTGCTGGCTAAAGATGTCGAATACAGTGTAAAAGTCTTGGTTGATACCATGACCCGCTCACTGGCTCGTGGACAACGTATCGAAATCCGCGGCTTCGGCAGCTTCGACTTGAACCACCGCCCTGCCCGTATCGGGCGCAACCCTAAAACCGGCGAACGTGTGGAAGTGCCTGAAAAACATGTTCCCCACTTCAAACCGGGTAAAGAGTTGCGTGAGCGTGTAGACTTGGCATTGCAAGAAAGTGCTCATTAATACTTAGTAGCAAAACGCCGCAGAAATGCGGCGTTTTTTTGTTTTTTCAAAAAATACTAAAGCCAACCTTTTTGCTTGCACCTTAATCGCACACTTTTCCAACTATATTGACAACAAAGCCTTTGCAAAAAACGCAGGCCGTCTGAAATCATTTATAATAGACCGACTATTCCATAATGAGAACATCATTCCGACTACTGTCCAAATTATTGCGGATGATGTTTCGACTATCGCCAGCAAAACATAATAAAGGTTATACATGAGCAATAGAGACCAACTATTTACGCCACCGCCATTTGAAAACCACAGCCCGTTGACTTGGTATCAGGCCGCCGCCGAACAACCCAACTTCATCCGTGACGAAGCACAAGCACGAGCCATTGAATATTTGGATCGCTTATGGACCGAGCTGATGATGTTCAAACGCAAACGCAACCGTTTTCTCGGCCGCAGCCTGCGTTCCCCTCAAGTACCTAAAGGACTCTATTTTTATGGCGGCGTAGGACGCGGTAAAAGTTTCCTGATGGACGCTTTTTTTGGCTGCCTCCCTTATCGCCGTAAGCGCCGCGTGCATTTCCATGCCTTTATGGCCGAAATTCATCAACGGCTGAAAGCTTTAAAGAGTGAAGCGAATCCTTTAAAAGCCGTTGCAGCAGAAATTGCCAAAGAAACACGCGTATTATGCTTTGATGAATTTCACGTCAGCGACATTGCCGATGCAATGATTTTAGGCCGTTTGTTGGAAAACCTGCTGAGCGAAGGTGTTGTTTTGGTGGCCACTTCCAACTACGCCCCATCCGAACTCTATCCTCAAGGCCAAAACCGCAGCAGCTTTCTGCCAACCATCGCCCTTATCGAATCTAACCTGACCGTTTTAAATGTAGATGGCGGAGAAGATTACCGATTGCGCACATTGCGCCCTGCCGAAATTTTCTTTGTGCCCAATAATGAAGAAAACGAGCAAAAACTGGCTACTTTATTTAAAGAAATGAGCGGAATCTCTGAATTGAATCCAGGAATCAGCATTATTCATGGACGGGAAATTCCTCATAAAGCCCAGTCGGAACGCGCCATCTGGTTTGATTTCCGCGCATTATGTTTTGGCCCGCGTTCACAAGCTGACTATCTGTATTTAGCCGAACATTATGAGATGGTTTTCCTTTCAGGATTAGAACGTCTAACCCCGCAAGAAAAAGCAGAAGCACGCCGTCTGACATGGTTAATTGACGTTTTATATGATTTCCGTGTGAAATTGTGCGCCACCAGTGCAGTTGGCGTAAACGATATTTATGTCGAAGGCGATTTCGCCGAAGAATTTACCCGCACAGCCAGCCGTATGATCGAAATGCAATCCGAAGTCTATTTGGAACAACCACACCTGACTTTAAGCAAATAATGCCTTTCCCCAAAAGGGGCGAAATTTGGTAGAATACACTTCCCTTGCCTCTTGGCTGCGACAACTTACCTATCAATAAAAACAAGGACATAACATGGCCATAGAACGTACGATTTCCATCATCAAACCCGATGCAGTAGAAAAAAACGTCATCGGCAAGATTTACAGCCGCTTTGAAGAAAACGGCTTGCGCATTATTGCGGCGAAAATGAAACATCTCTCTGAGCGTGAAGCAAAAGAGTTTTATGCCGTACATAAAGATCGCCCTTTTTATGAAGACTTGGTTAAATTCATGACTCGCAATCCTGTCATGATTCAAGTATTGGAAGGTGAAAATGCCGTTGCCAAAAATCGCGAATTGATGGGCGCAACCAACCCAGCCGATGCAGCTCCTGGCACAATCCGTGCCGACTTTGCAGAATCTGTCAGTGTTAATGCCGTACATGGTTCTGACAGCGTTGAAAATGCTGCGATTGAAATTGCTTACTTCTTCAGCCAAAGCGAAATCTGCCCGCGCTAAGAGTAAAAGCCTGTAGCCGCTTTACGGCCGTCCGATTTATATCGGACGGCAAAACTGCTTTGTATGTCCTACAAATTAAAGGCCGTCTGAAAACCCAAAGGCTTTTAAAGCAAAGCTGCCCAATAAGCCTCTTTGCTTTAAAAGCTTTACTGAGAAACATAAAAATACATGAAAACCAATCTACTGAACTACGATTTAAATGGACTGACACAACACTTTGCCGAAATGGGTGAAAAGCCTTTTCGTGCCAAGCAGGTAATGCGTTGGATGCATCAAGCGGGTGCACAAAACTTTGAAGAAATGACTGACTTGGCCAAATCATTGCGCGCCAAGTTAAATGAACAAGCCACAATCGAAGTGCCTAAATTAATGATGGCACAAGAATCTACTGATGGCACACGCAAATGGTTGCTGGATGTAGGCACGGGCAACGGTGTAGAAACCGTCTTTATTCCCGAAGCCGAACGCGGTACTTTGTGCATCTCTTCCCAAGTAGGTTGCGCATTGGAATGCACTTTCTGCTCTACCGGACGACAAGGTTTCAACCGCAACCTGACTGCCGCTGAAATTATCGGTCAGCTTTGGTGGGCCAATAAAGCCATGGGCGTTACCCCTAAAAATGAACGCGTTATCTCCAATGTTGTGATGATGGGCATGGGCGAACCCATGGCAAACTTTGACAATGTTATTACCGCTTTGAGCATTATGCTGGATGATCACGGCTACGGCTTGAGCCGCCGCCGCGTGACTGTTTCCACTTCGGGCATGGTTCCACAAATGGACAGACTGCGTGATGCAATGCCTGTTGCTTTGGCTGTATCTTTACACGCATCCAACGATGAAGTGCGCGATCAAATTGTTCCCCTCAACAAAAAATACCCGCTCAAAGAATTGATGGCGGCCTGTCAACGTTATCTGGTCAAAGCACCCCGTGACTTTATTACCTTTGAATACGTTATGCTCGACGGTATCAACGATAAAGCGCAACATGCGCGCGAATTGATTGAATTGGTTAAAGACGTACCGTGCAAATTCAATCTGATTCCGTTCAATCCTTTCCCAAATTCCGGCTACGAACGTTCTACCAATGAAAATATCCGTGTCTTCCGCGATATTCTGCAACAAGCCGGCTTTGTCGTTACTGTCCGTAAAACCCGAGGTGACGATATCGATGCCGCTTGCGGACAACTGGCCGGACAAGTACAAGATAAAACACGCCGCCAACAAAAATGGCAACAGATTTTGGTCGAACAATAAGGTTAATTATGAAAATCAAGTTCGGATTCGCATTACTTACCGCACTGACTCTTTCTGCCTGCGCTTCCTCTTCCGGCCCAAGCCCTAAAGAACGTGCCATTCAAGTTTCTAATATCAAAACCCAACTGGCTGTGGAATATATGCGTGGCCAAAACTACCGCCAAGCTACTGAAAGTATCGAAGAGGCGCTTAAGTCCAATTCAAAAAATGACCTTGCTTGGTTGGTACGCGCCGAGATTTATCAGTATTTGAAAGTCAAAGACAAAGCTCAAGAAAGCTTTCTTAAAGCATTGTCTTTAAAACCGGATAGTGCTGAAGTTAACAACAATTACGGTTGGTTCTTATGCAATCAAATGAATGCACCTGCCGAATCTATGGCTTATTTTGATAAAGCACTGGCCGACCCAACCTATCCAAGCCCCTTTATTGCCAATATGAATAAAGGCATTTGCAGTGCAAGGTTAGGCCAATACTCTTTGGCCCAAGCCTATTTGGAAAGGTCTTTAGCAGCGAATCCGCAATTCTTCCCTGCTTTCAAAGAACTTGCCCGAACCAAAATGATGGCAGGCAATCTGAACGATGCCGACTATTATTTCCGCCAATACCAAAGCAAAGTTGATGTCCTGCAGGCTGATGATTTGCTTTTAGGCTGGCGTTTGGCTACCGCCTTGGGCAATAAACACGCCGCATACGAATACGAAGCCCAACTTAGGGCAAACTTCCCTTATTCAGACGAACTACAAACCGTCACAACAGGCCACTAAATGGAAAATAACGATAAAATCAACTACGACACACAAGCCGCCAAAACATTGGGGGATGAATTACGCAAACACAGAACTGATGCCAAAATCGATATTCAAGATGTTGCCTCACGTTTGAAACTGTCTGCCGAACAAATTGATGCTTTGGAAAAAGGAGAATATTCAGGCTTTCCCGGTTTAGTCTTTGTTTCAGGCTATTTGCGTTCATATGCACGATTTCTGAAAATCGACGAACAAACCATCGCCAAACATTTGCTCTCCATTACTCCGCAACTTGAAGACCATGTATACGCGGTAACACGCAGTGCCAACACCGGCTTAAGCTACACAGACACTGAAAAACAAGGCTTCCCAAAATGGATATTGGGGATAGCCGCACTGGCTTTGGCTGTAGGCGGCGTTTACTTTTGGCAAAGCAAATCCAGTTTTGAAAACGAACAGGCAAATATTCAAAACAGCAAAGATGTTGCTGATACGATGAAAACGCCTGCCTTAAAAACGGATAATGTTGCCGTTAGCGAAATGACGGAAGACGGCAAAAAAGAAATTACCAATAAGCCTGAAGTGGCTAATGATCAAGCAGCTTCTGAAGCTTCTGCCATAGCACAAGAAGAGAAGCCTGCCGTCAAAGTTGAGAAAGACGAACTTTGGATTAAAGTCCAATACCGAAGCAATCTGATTATTACAGACAAAGATGGAAAAGTTGTATTCAGCCGTATCGTTCCAGCCGGAAGCGAACAACGTCTGAGAGGCGGCGCACCTTACAATGTTTGGATCGGTATTGCAGCCGGCTCGGAAGCCAATTACGGCGGCACACCTATCGAACCTTTGAAATACCGTGTTGCCGGTGAAAAATCCGCCTCTTTTGTTGCAGGAAAAAACTAAAATGACCACACCTAAACGCCGTCTGACACATCAAGTACAAATCGATCATCTCATCGTCGGTTCGGATGCGCCCGTTGTTGTGCAATCTATGACCAATACCGACACCGCAGATGCAGAAGCAACCGCCCGACAGGTCAAAGAGTTGAGCGATGCCGGCTCAGAAATGGTCCGTATCACGGTCAATACTCCGGAAGCGGCTTCCAAAGTCGCTGAAATCCGCAGCCGCTTAGACGATATGGGTTATACCACGCCCCTGATCGGCGACTTCCATTTCAATGGCGAACGCTTATTGGCTGAATTTCCCGAGTGCGGCAAAGCCCTGTCTAAATACCGCATCAACCCAGGCAATGTTGGCAAAGGCGCAAAAGGCGATGAGAAATTTGCCTTTATGATTCGTACAGCGGCAGAAAACAATAAAGCCGTACGCATCGGTGTGAACTGGGGTTCGCTTGATCAAAGCCTTGCCAAGCGCATGATGGATGCCAACTTGGCCTCCGCTGCACCAAAGCCGCCTGAAGAAATCATGAAAGAGGCTTTGATTGTTTCGGCGCTGGAATCGGCAGAAAAAGCCGTGGCTTTGGGCTTGCCTGAAGACAAAATCATTTTGTCGTGCAAGGTCAGCGCCGTACAAGACTTGATTCAGGTTTACCGCGAATTAGGCAGCCGTTGCCGTTACCCGCTCCATCTCGGTCTGACCGAGGCTGGCATGGGCAGCAAAGGTATTGTAGCATCTACCGCGGCCTTGGCCGTATTGCTGCAAGAAGGTATCGGCGACACCATTCGAATCTCCCTAACCCCCGAGCCCGGCAGTTCTCGCACTCAAGAAGTCATTGTCGGTCAAGAAATCCTGCAGACTATGGGCTTGCGCTCCTTTACGCCGATGGTCACAGCCTGCCCGGGTTGCGGCCGCACCACCAGTACCGTATTCCAAGAGTTGGCTCAAGACGTACAAAACTATTTACGCCAAAAAATGGCTGTTTGGCGCACTGAATATCCAGGCGTTGAATCATTGAACGTCGCCGTAATGGGTTGCGTGGTAAATGGTCCGGGCGAAAGCAAGCTTGCCGATATCGGTATCAGCCTGCCCGGTACAGGCGAAACTCCGGTTGCGCCGGTTTATGTAGACGGAGAACGGAAAGTCACCCTTAAAGGCGACAATATCGCTGCCGAGTTTTTACAAATCGTTGAAGATTATGTCAAAACCAACTACTGCGAAGGTGGCGCAAAACGTAAGCAAAACCGCGTTATTCCCATTCAATCTGCCTAAAACATTTTCAAGATAAAGAGGCCGTCTGAAAATATGTTGGGCAAACTGGATACTTGGCTGACTGAACATCCCAAACGCAAGGATTTGCATGGTTGGCGACGCTTTATCGTTGAATTTTGGTTTTTCGGTTTAAAAGAAGCACGAGCCTGCTTATTTGCAGGCTTGTTTTTCATTGCCATGTTCCTCGTTCCGAAAACAGGCTGGTTGGGTATTTCACGCTACGACCTACTGCTGATTTTTGCCATCTCCGTACAAGCAGCCATGCTGTATTTCAAGTTGGAAACTTGGGATGAAGTGAAATCGATTACGCTGTTTTACTTGGTGGGCTTTGCTTTAGAGTGGTTTAAAACATCAGGCGATATCCAGTCTTGGAGCTATCCTGATGAGGCATACACCAAAATCGGCGGCGTACCGCTGTTTGCAGGCTTTATGTATGCTGCGGTCGGCAGCTATATCATTCAAGCATGGCGGCTGTTTGACTTAAAAATCAAAAGTCATCCGCCGTATTGGTTGGGCACTTTGTGCGCACTGGCGATTTATATCAATTTCTTTACCCATCACTATATTGGCGACTATCGCTGGTATCTTGCCGCTTTCGCTCTCGGCCTATATGCCCGGACAACGGTCTTATACACGCCCTATGACACCACTCGCAAAATGCCGCTCCTGCTCGCTTTCGTCCTGATCGGATTTTTTATTTGGCTGGCGGAAAATTTGGGAACCCTATTCGGCGTTTGGCGCTATCCCAACCAAATCGGCGCGTGGGCATCGGTACACATCAGTAAATGGAGTTCATGGGCGTTACTGGTGATGATGACTTTTACCATCGTTGCGAATTTAAAACACATCAAACATACCATCAGCGTATCGAAAGATTAGTTGCTTAATATTTTAAAAGGCCGAGACCTTTGCAAAATCCCCTAAAATCCCCTAAATTCCTACTAAGACATTTAGGGGATTTTCCATGAGCACCTTCTTTCAGCAAACCGCCCAAGCCATGATCGCCAAACACATCGACCGTTTTCCAC